>JBEKLY010000351.1:0-7892 GCA_050010015.1 Terriglobia bacterium | reverse complement strand
CCCCGGAACTCTTCGAGGAACGCTTCCGGCCCGTCACGGCTGCGGTTGGGCGTGTAGTCATAAACCGTGTAGGGATGTTCGTCATCTCCCACATAGGTCCAGATCCGGCCCGTGCGGGTGCGGGGCAAGTCCGGGTCCAGCACCGGGACGGGGGTATCGTCGGTCTGAACCGCTTTCGAATCCAACACCCGCTTTTTCATGAGCTCGTAGAGCGGGCTCGCCAGATCGGCGCAACTTCGCATCCAGCCGCACATCGTCTGGCGCGACAACTCCACACCCTGCCGCTGGAAGATCTCTTCCTGGCGGTGCAAGGGCAAGTGATCCCCATACTTGCTGACCGCCACGTGCGCCAGCAGCCCCGCCCCCGGCAATCCTTTTTCAATCGGCGCCATCGGCTTTTCCGCCGTCACCACCGTGCATCCCTTCGGGCAGGCATATTTCTGGCAGGCTTCTTCGATCACCAGCAGCGACGCCGGCACGTATTCCAGCCGCTCGCTGATGTCTTCTCCGATCCGCTTCAACGGTTCCTGGCACTCCGGACACTGCCGCTTAGCTTCGCCGAGATCGTAAACTACCCGTTGCCGCTTCAAAGATTTCGGCAGCGCTCCCCGGCCATGCCCCTGGCGTGGGGATGCTGACTTCGACTGCGGCGGTTCGCTTTCCTCCGAGGCTGGAGGCGTCTTCCCGCCCTGGGCGAGGATCGCCGCCGCAAACAGGAATAACTGATGCTCATCCACCCGCTCGCGCCGGGGCCCGTAGCGCGCCCGCAGTAACTGCTCGACCCAGTGCTGCAGTTGCCGCAGCTTGCGCTCCCGCTGCTCGGCTTCCTGTAACAACCCGATCACCATCTGCCGCAAGGCCGAGGCGTCCTCCGGCAACTGCTGGGGATCAATTTCCACCGGCGCGCTTCTCCTTCTGCCGCTCTGCCCGTTCCCGCTCGATCTCCAACGCCACCCACTCGTTGACGAGCTCCCGCAGCCGCTTGTAGCTCGCCACCTTCCGGCGCATCGGCTCGACCTGTTCGGGCCGCAGGAAACGCGTACTGCCCTTGCCTTGCCAGGTGAAGCTCAACTGGTAATACGGCCCATGCTTCTGAGGCTTCTTGGGGTCTTTGCAACGGCAGCCCGGCTGGCCACACACATTATACTGTTCGGTGATACTGCCCGGATGCAGGGGCCCCAGTTCCAGCAGTTCGCGCTGGAGCCGAGCGATACGCCGTTGAACTTGGATCAAATCCATCATGCCGATAGACATATCATGTCTATCGGAGGCTGTCAACAAAAAAATGATCCCTCGGCGGAAGTTATTTCTTCTCCGCCTCCGGCGCAGCTTCCGACGAGGTTGCCGCCGGCAGGCTGTAGCGCTTCCGCCGTCGACCGCGGCCTAGGTCGATCCCCTCCAATAGCACCGCCAGTTCCCAGGCCGCAATCTCTTTCCGCCCGGTCTCGGCAAACGGAAACTGGAACGTCCCCGCCTCCAGACGCTTGTACCAGATCGCCCAGCCGTCTCGGTCCCAATACAAAATCTTCACCCGGTCCGTTCGGCGGTTTGAGAACACCAGCAAGTGGCCGGCATAGGGGTTGCACCCGATCACATGCTCGGCCATCATCGACAACCCGTCGAAGGAGCGTCGCATGTCACACGGAACGGTACACAAGTAAACCTTGATCGCCGCCGGGAAACTCAGCATCCGGTTGGCTCCAGAGCCGCCAACACGGTGCGCAACGTCTCTTCATCGACCCCCTTCGTAATATGCAGCCGCCGCCCCTCATTCAACACCAACTCGATCCCGGCGTCCCCGGCGGGGTTCTCGCTGACCAGGGCGAAGCTGGCCGCCCCTTCCCGCCCTTCCGGCTTCGCGGTTGCTCCTTCCGGCCGGGCCATCCGAAGCCGATGCTGCCACCAGTAAAACTGACTCTCCTTCAGCCGCCGTCGCCGGCAGAATTCCCGGATCGACAACCCGCTCCGCGCCGCCTCGCCCAACGTCTGCTGCCAATGTCTCACCTTCCTCGCATCACCCTTGCCTATGGCCATTCCACACCTCCGCGTTGACTGCGACGTGCTCACTCCGCACGCTACGTCCCTCCAGCCTAAGATTATCAGGCTAGCTCAATTGGGTGAGAAGATGGGTTCGCCGGACGGATACTCTGTCCTGCGCCGTTGCGTCGCTCATCTGTCGGACCTCCGGTCATTGGCACGAATAGTAGTAACGTTGTTAGGCAACGGAACATCCCTGGTACAGGCGGGCATGAAACGAACCGTACAAGTGAATGTGAAGATGACGGAAGAGGATTTCACTATGCTGCGCAAAGCCGCAGAGAAAAAGTGGCCGGATGCAGTTATGACCAATTCCGGGATTGGGCTGGCGCTCGCAAGGATTGCGGCACGGGAGATTCTCGGCAGGAAGGCACGCTAGGCTGCCCCGTGGGAGTGACGCCTATCAGTCTTCTTTCGCGGAATAAACTTTCGCACTCGTTCTTGGAGATGGTCCATCTTAGCTTCGAGGGCTCTCCTGGCCGCCGGGTCTTTGGTTACCTCCATCGACCTCTCAACCGATTTGATATGCTGGCCTATAGTTCTGCCGGACCTTCTCTCCCGCCTGTGCCTCCTGCCCGGCTGATGCAGCCGAATATGGGCGATGGCATCGAGAACGGCGGACGGTACGACAATTGCGGCAGCCAAGATAAGCACAACGGTGAGTGCCAAGGTCACTTCCATTCTTAACTCCAGGGCCGGGGATCGAGTTAGCCTGAGAGTCTGTGACGAGCTAAACCTCCCCACCCTCCTGCGAAGATTCTACTCACGACGATATCGGCACCCAACGGTACAGAGGTAACGGGCCGAAGGTACTAGATTTTGCCCTCACATGCAGACTCAAAACGCGGGCGGCGCACATGCGGACTTTCACGGCGATAGCAGAGCAATCCCAGAAGTTTCTTGCCTTCCGTTCTCGGGGAGAGCTGCCTTTCAACAGACGCTATTATTTCGCTTGAGGATGCACAATTGTAGCAATGCACATTTAGGCGACAAGGAAGACGTTTTAAGTGCCCGAATTTAGCCCTAGGATGGCAAAATAGGGGCCTTTCAGGCCCCGAATGGCCCAAAGTAGCCCCTTTTTTCAAAAATGGCGTTTTTAGAGGGTTTCATGAAGGGGCCTTTCTGAAAATGCCCTTTGCGGGGCCGGAAACCGCCCTTCCACGCGTTTTGCCGGTTTTGGAAGCCTAAAATTGGGCGTTTTTTCGATAGGCCATTTCCTGATTCTTGAATGTAGTAAATGTAGCAGGTACCTGCCTGGATCGACATGTAGCGGAAAATGTAGCGGGTACCCTTTACTTCCTGCTTTGACGGGTGCCGGTCTCAAGAACTAAGTCAAAGCAAATCAAGAGGGTTACATGTTCGCGGGAATAGGTTAGGAAGACCCGATTCACGTTGACACGGTAGAGGTCTGGGGTTCGAGTCCCCACGGGCCTACCATGCAACCTCTTGGATTCGTTACCTTTACACCTCTGTTGCGAGGTACTCTCTATACCCTTAAAGCCCAGTGCGTCAGTACGTGTCTCGCCAGCCGGAACGGTTGAGACGCTTACGATCAAGTCTACAGTCTGCGTCGATTCGTCAGACAGCGTCTGACGAATTGGCCAAGCCAGAAAGAATTCCCGCATTTGCTGGAGATTGGTTTGCGAAAATCCCTTTCCGAATCTGGCCGCCAGATCTCGAGCCAGCCTGTCGATCAGTGCCTCGCCGTATGCAGCTCGGGCCTTGCCACGGTGCTCGTGTTCAACGATCCGTCGGCCTATCTCCCAGTAAGTGACCGTCATGACCGCGTTGACAGACCGTGCGGAGGCTCGCTTGGCCTGCGCATGAAGCTGCGCCACGCCGGAGAGCAGCGCCGAACAACTCCCTCCGCAACTGCCTTGACAGCCATCCTTGCATTGCATACAGTGAGGAACGAACGACGATTCCAACATTGCAGTCCTTAAAATCCAACGGAGAGAGGAAGTGCAAACGCAATGATGACTAAATCTCAGGTCGTCGCGCATTTGGCCGAAAAGGCGGAGATCCCAAAGAAGACTGCCGCTGCGATACTCGTAGAACTCGTCACGCTGGCCACGAAGGAAGCCAAGAGGAGCGGGCAGTTCGTGATTCCAGGGCTGGGCAAGGCGGTGAAGGCCAATCGCAAGGCTCGAACGGGCCGCAATCCCCAGACCGGCGAGCCCATCCAGATTCCGGCCAAGACGGTCGTGAAGTTTCGTCTTGCGAAAGCGTTCAAGGACGCCGTCGTGCCTCCCAAGAAGAAGTAGCCTACGTCGGGGCCGACTTTCCACAAGGGAACGAAGACAGCGAAGCCGGTCTTCCGGTGGCAACACCGGTGTCAACATGCCGAGCGGCATTCGCGCAATCGCCCCCGAGCCGATCAGTACTTTCGGGTGTTGCAATCGGTCGGGCATAGGAGTATGAATGAAGTATGCTTACGGGAAAGGAGGCATGACTGGACTCCACCTGGAATGCATACGATGGTCGAATGACCACACCGCTCTTGCGGTGTGCACCGCCTGCAACGCCCTATGAGCGCTGCCGCGGCATTAACGACGAAGACCTGAGGCGGGGAACCGAAAACGGTTCCCCCCTCTCGTTTTTGGCCCAAGAATGCCGGAAGCAGGTAATTGTACGGGGCCGAGAGAAATCCTACCGAGACCCCTCTCGCAGCGAATTCGCATCCATGCGAGGTCGACCCTGGGCCAGGCCTCGGCTGTCAATCCAGCAGCCGGACGGCGGCAAACCCATAGCCACGCAGATCGATTTTGAATTCCCCATTCTCGATGCGGAGATCTTTGAGGTTTCGTTCCAGTAAGTCGGTCTGAATTGCTTTCCGAAAACCTCGAACGCTAAAAGTTACTGGCCCAGACTTCCCGCCCACTTCCCAAACCCGCAAAACGATGCCTCCCACGGCCGGGTCATCCGCCGGCTTTAAACAGGTTGCGACAACATGCGAAGGGTCAACAGCAACGCGTTTCAAGGAATCCGGTTGCGGCAGATTCCCCAGGACTGCCAGGAGCGGAGAACGAACGCTGCGGCTCCAGTCGAATGACGCAGGCCCGCTGAAAGCTCCGGCGTGTGCCCTGAGCGAGTAACGAAAACGGAAGTTGGTCACCCCGTCTTGATTTTTGGTAACCTCTTTATCGTTCTGATCATTACCCAGAGCTTCGAAAGTGATCGGGTCCAAGTCACTGCGCAGTGCGAAGGCCTCTAGGGGAGCAATGGTCACACCCGGACCGGCAGGGAGTGAGACATCAATGAAGTTCTGGATCGCTGCTCTCCGGGTGTCTGCACCCGGCAGCAGATCCCCCTCGGGCTGAGGATGGAATCGCATGACCGCCCCCGAGTCCTCGATTCGCTCGACCGAACCTGCGCGCATCACGGGGAACACTTGCGTCAAACGTTGTTCCTGGGTCGTGACCGGTTTTTTGATTCGGTAGTCAAAGTCCACGCGATCAAGGTCGGCATACAGCGTGATGAAGGTGGTAATTTCGATTCCTTCCGTAGTGCCCGTGATCTTGATTCTTGCCAGCACAGGTCCCGCCGCAACCACTTCCGACCTCACAGCGGCGAGTGCGTGCTCGCTTCCATCGAAGAATACCGTTTGGCCGAGGGTACGTTTCCCACTGCCCACCACCAATTCCGTCCCCGAAGGCTTGGAAACAAGACTCGCCACGCCTCCCGTCACGCGGTCTACTTTGACGCGATAATAAGGACTCTCCAGTTCAGTATCCGTTGCTCGAAGCTTGTTGGTTTTCGCCTGTGTTTCCGCGGTCGCCCGCAGCTCAAGCGTTTTCAAGCCAAACCCCGCCAGCTTGGGTGAGACGAAGTAGAGCGCAAGGTCTCCATCTTCTTCGACCAATTGTGATGGTAACGCCACACCATCCGAAAGAACGGCATTCATTCCGGCCGGGACTTCGAGACGAATAAGGTCAGTTCGTGGAAAACTCAGGCTGTTGAAGAGGGTGACCGCATGATCGTTCGGGTGAAATCCAAGAGCCGTCCAAGCCTGTCGGGAAATACTCTCGGCCAGCCGGCCAAATTCACCACTCCATTGCCGTCGAAGGTCCGCATTGACGATGCGGTTGCCGTCGTTCGAACCGTTCCAGGCATGATCTCCCAGCATCGCCCAGTCCCACTCAGCCTGAAGGCGATCGGCCCGGGAGGCCGGCAAGACCTCAGGATGGCGCATCGCGGCGAGGGCCAGCAGGGTCTCAGCGGCTAAATATCGTTGCTCGGTGACGCGCAATTCGGCTGCATATTTCGCCAGCGTCACAGGCCAGAGCTCCCAGGAGTGGCCGAACGATCCGCGAACGGTCGGCATGAAGGGATGGGCGCTCTCGACTTTTTCCACGACCCGGCAGAACTGAGGAAGCGTGGCATTGACAAGGGTCGGGTGAGAGCCAGATTGATTGTTGTATTCGATAATGCCGTCGGCGAACGCCTGGGTCTGGGATGAGCTGGTTAGGGAGAGGTCGCTGTGAGTTCCGCTGGCCAATATCGTCCGCAGGGGATAAGCCTCGCCAAGCTGTTCGTAGTGCCGCACCCAATCATCCAGGATCTGCTTAGGCTGTTTGAGTATTGCCGCCCCCTGCTGGTAACTCGCTTTTAGAGATGCCCAGGTATCCATCACCACCCGAATCCGGCTTCCGTCAGGCCCTTCAAAGTTAAACAGAGGCGGGTTCTTCAGGCCGGAAAAGGTTGAGTCGTAATCCAGGAAGGGAACCAAAAGCCACCGGATGCCACAGCCCGAGAGGATGGAAGCAACGCCCCAAGGAAGTGAAGGGAGTTCGATGTGTTCGGCACAGTCCAAGGGGATCCCCCACTCCTTTTCCAATCGACGGGCCGGATAAAGAGAGCGGATCGCACCTTCGAAACTTTGAAATCCCCAAAGGGTGTTGTTCAGAAATGGACTGACGTACACCCGGTCTTCTCTGATGCGGCGAAGGAGTTCCGCCTTCCGACCCGGATAGCGTTCCATAAAGCAAAGCGCCTGTTGCGTAACAGGCATATTAAAACGGTCGCGGTTTTCCGGCTGCTCGCCATCAGTTTTGGTCATTTGTTCGAGATGGGAAAGCACGAGGTCGGCTGAACTCTGACGGCTTTCTTCCTCGTTTAGAGCCCAGGTGTAATCGAAGCAGGTGTCGTTCGTGATATAGATCGTCCACTGGGAGCCGTCCGCAGTTTCCTGACTTGGAGCTACTGTTGCACACACGAGCCATAAACACGCCAGAAAAGAGATAAGACAAGATTTCATTCTGTAAAGGTAAACCACACTGAAGGGCTGTGGCGAGTGAATTGATGTCCAACACAATGCGAAGAATCCCAACCATTGCGGTGACGGTCGCCGAGGCACTTTAGGCGTATGCTCTTGCCAGGCGGCCTCCGCGTACCGGCGCGGTCTGGCATGCAGTTGTGAGCTTGCTAAACCGAAGAATCATGGTGCTCTCCAAATCGAGGTTCATCGCTGGGTTGCAGTGCCTCAAGCGTCTTTACCTGGAGGTTCACCAGCCGGAATTGAAAGGCGGACCCGGGTCTCTCTGTTCAGGCAATGCCGTGATTGGGGACAGCCGGTGGCCTACCCGTCAACTCGCCCGCCTTGGGCCGGTTCGGATTCCGGCAGGGAAGGGCGTTCTTCAGGCCGAATCCATTTCAACTAGTCTAAGGCTCCATTACGCAAACGCTGGGCGACCAGGAGTAATCCGCAAAGGCATAGACCCACTTCCGAGTGGGCGACATAACCGGCCAATCTCTGCCCATTCTCAGGCGGCGCGGAGTTTACGGGTTTCTCCGACGATCTTTGTGAGGCGGTTGGAGAGCCGGTCGAGGCAACTGCGTGCAGCGCCTGTGGGCAG
>JBEKLY010000350.1:0-7954 GCA_050010015.1 Terriglobia bacterium | reverse complement strand
AAGTCAAGGCATAAATGCGATATGTACCTTAATATGCATGTCTACACAATTAAGACCAAAATCACACTTAACCCCGCCAGGCAACACAAGTTATCTCAAAAACTTAGAGGTGAACATCCGTTGCGTCCGTTCCGCGTGATCGTTTGCGGCCCCAGAGAGTGCGCCTTGTCGATGACTTCGCTGAATTTCGCCTTGGCTTGGGCGACTGTCCACGCATCCACTCCCACGATGTAACCTCCCTGCGCTAAAAGCAAGTATAGTCATGATAGTCATTTCGATTTCACCAGAGCAAGCGGGAATGAAACACCCTAATCCCTCGACCACGTGTGGGTGTAAGGGCGAGGCGTCGCCTCGGCCCTACGGGTGAAACCGGATGTGGCGTAGGGTTCATGGCCGTGCACCCTCCGAGTTTCGTGCTTCGTTCTCGACACCTGAGGGGCGCTTCTTGTCGCTTGACAAGTCCAAACTAATAGGCTACTGTTCTAATGGTGCTGGGCGCCCGTTACGATCGAGCGTGCCGGCCCGCCGCTCCGGGTCGCCGTAGCGCTGACCTTTAGGTCAGCAGGTCAGAAAGTCGGAGAATGCCGGCCTGAAAGCCGGTGCTACGAGAATTGACGGAACAAAGCGAGAATGTCTATGAAAACAAAGGATCGGTGCGGAAATCAACCACCCCTGACCCCTCCTTATGCAAGGAGGGGAATTAAAACGGCTCCCCTCCTCAGACGAGGAGGGGTTGGGGGTGGTGTCGTCCTTAGCGTCCTTTGCGACTAGGCGTGAAAACGGGTTCTTGATAACGAAAACGGCGGAACAAAGCCAGAATGTCTGTGAAAACAAAGGATCGGCGCGGAAATCGACCACCCCTGTCCCCATCTTATCCAAGGAGGGGAATTAAAACGGCTCCCCTCCGCGGATGAGGGGGGGTTGGGGGGTGGTGGGACTGCGCTGCCTCGGCGTGAAACCGGGTTTGTGATAACAAAAAGCGCCGGAACAAAGCGAGAATGTCTATGAAAACAAAGGATCGGCGCGGAAATCAACCACCCCTGACCCCTCCTTATCCAAGGAGGGGAATTAAAACGGCTCCCCTCCTCAGACGAGGAGGGGTTGGGGGTGGTGTCGTCCTTAGCGTCCTTTGCGACTAGGCGTGAAACCGGGTTCTTGATAACGAAAACGGCGGAACAAAGCCAGAATGTCTGTGAAAACAAAGGAAGTCGACTGAATGGAACGACGGCCGGAACTCGTCAAGGGGCTGAGCGTCTACGGCGCCATCTCGGTCGTGGCAGGGACGATGATCGGCGGGGGAGTTTTCGTCGTGCCCAGCCTGATGCTTCGGCAGGTGGGCGCACCCATGCTCGTTCTTCTGGTCTACGTTCTGGCAGGAGCGCTCAGCCTGTTCGGGGCGCTGGGATACGCAGAACTGGGGGCGGCGCTTCCGGAGGCGGGCGGGGAATACGTCTACATGCATCGCGGTTACGGACCTGCAATGGGCTTCCTTTACGGCTGGTCGCAGTTTGTGGTGGCCAAAAGCGGATCGATTGCCACCATTGCCGCCGGCTTCTTTCTGTATATGGCGTACTTCTTCCCCGGCCTGAAAGAAGTGCTTTGGCAAGCGCCGGTCGAAATCGCAAGTCATTCCATAAGGCTGCAATTGACGGGCGGGCAGGTAGGGGCGGCGATTCTGGTGCTGCTTCTTTCCGGGTTGAACGTTCTGGGAGTGCGCCGCAGCGGGCGCACCCAGACGTTCTTCACGGCCGCCAAACTGCTCGTGCTTTTCATCCTCATTGTGTTTGGCCTGGCGCTTGGCCACGGCTCGTTCGGGCACTTCCGCGCCCACGTCGAGCTTGGGGCCCAGGGCGGCCTGCTCGCCGCTTTCGGCGCGGCCACGGTCGCCGCGCTCTGGGCTTACGACGGCTGGAACAATTTGAGCATGGTGGCGGGGGAGGTCGAGCGCCCCCAGCGCAATATGCCCATCGCTCTTATCCTGGGCACGCTGCTGGTGATCGCTGTTTATATATTGGTAAACATTGCCTATTTCTATGTTTTGACGCCTGAGCATATTGCCTCTACTAATACCGTTGCCGCCGATACCGCGCGGCAGTTCATGGGCAGAGCCGGCGGCGCGTTCATCGCCATCGGCGTCATGATTTCGAGCTTTGCGGCGCTGAATGGTTCGATTCTATCGGGGTCGCGAGTTCCGTTTGCGCAGGCCCGCGACGGACTCTTCCCGCAGTTCCTGGCCGGTGTGCACCCTCGCTTCCGCACCCCGGCCGCAGCGATCGCTGCTCAAAGCGTCATCGCCGGGCTTTTCGCCCTGACCGGCCAGTACGAAGGGCTCTTCACCAAAGTGATCTTCGCCGAGTACCTCTTTTACGCCCTGGTCACCGCCGGGATCTTCATCTTGCGGCGCCGGGAACCCGGCCTCGAGCGGCCTTATCGCACCTGGGGATACCCGGTCGTCCCTGCGATTTTTGTGATTCTGTCTGTGGTGGTGCTGGCGAATACTGTGCATACCCAATGGTCGGACGCAGTGTGGAGTATCGGCCTGGTGGGCAGCGGCATTCCCGCGTACTTCGTTTGGAGCATCTGGAAACGCCGCCAGGGACAATCCCGCTGACGGAGCGCGGGCATCCTGCCCGGAGTCGCGGGAGCGTCCCGCTCCCGCTCGCGGAGAGAGCCTGTCGTGAGCGGGTCGAAGGAATGACCGAGAGTTCAAAACGTGCGAAAAATCGGCCGCTTGTCATCCTGAGCGAAGCGAAGGATCTCGGCAGTTTGCTCGGGTCCAACGATTTACGGACAACTGCAGGGATCCTTCGCTGCGCTCAGGATGACATGTTACGATTTTCTTCGCACTTTCTCGCGGGCATCCTGCCCGCGCTCCGTCCGAATTTGGAATCGTGCCGCTCCAGGACTGTGATAGAATTCGTTTGGCTACGTACGGCCTGGAACCATTCACGGCTCGGGAGCCGTGCCCAACTGATAAGGAATTCCGAGATATGCGATTGATCTTAACGCGCCTTACTGGAATCATAATATTGACCATTGTGATATTACCCAACCTCATAGCGACCCAGCCGTCGCGTGCGGCCGCGAAGCCTGCCGTCAAGCTTGATCCGGAGCTGGTCAAGGCCCGCTGGCACGTGCTGGCGGCCAGTCCTTTGGCGATGTACTACTACGCGCCGGGCCCAGTGGGTATCGAGTCGCTCGTGGAGCATGTTGCGCAGATGACCGTGGTTGCTCCCCAGTCGTTTGCGGTGGATGAAGAGGGCGGGGTGGAGGGCGAAGTCCCTCCCGCGGTTCTGGAAGCTGCGCGGCGGGCCGGAGTTCCCGTGATGCCCCTGGTCGTCAACCCGGGCTTTGACCGGGACACGGCCAGGGCGCTCTTGCGCAGCCTCCGCGCGCAGCAACGGGCCGCGGTTAATCTGGCCCGCCTGGCCGAGCGTTATGATTTCGTCGGCTGGCAGCTTGACCTCGAGTACATCGCCCCCGCCGACAAGCCTTATTACACGCGGTTTGTGCAGCGCGTGGCGGCCCGGCTGCACAGCGAAGGACGCCTGCTCAGCATTGCCGTGGTTCCTCGTTTCTCCGATGTCTATCCCGACGTTAATCCCAGGCGCGAATTTCACGGCGGCGAGTGGGGCGCTCCATTCGACTTTCGAGCCCTCGGCCGAGCGGTCGACTTCATGACCTTGATGACCTATGACCACCACAGCATCGCCACGCCTCCCGGGCCAGTGGCCGGTTACGACTGGGTGAAGGCCGCGGTCGAATACGCCACGCGGTGCGTGCCCCGCCAGAAGATCCTGCTCGGCATTCCCTTCTACGGCAGGGAATGGGTAAAAAGCGGGGAGGAAACCTCAGCCCACACCCTCAGCTTTTCCGATGCCCGGAATCGAATGGACCACTTCAGCCTGGATGGCCTTTGGGATGAGCGCTGGCGCACCCCCTGGTTCGAGTACAGCGACGCCGACGGCGTCCATACCGGCTGGTATGAGAACAGCCGGAGCCTGGAAGCTAAATTGGGACTCATGGAGGAATTCCACCTGCGAGGCTTTGCCGCGTGGAAACTGGGTGTCGAGGACCCCGCATTCTGGAGTCTGACGTTCCCGAAAGAACGGCCCCAACCCCAGCGTCGACGGCGCCCGCCTCATCCGGCAGCAACCCGCGCCGCACTCAAGAAGGATTGATGATGGCCCACCGAAGATCTCTGTCATTCTGAGCGAAGCGAAGAATCCCCGCAGTTCGATGAGGTCATGACGAACTGCTGAGATTCTTCGCTGCGCTCAGAATGACAGCCGCAATCGACCGTCGTCAATCCACCGTTAATCGTCCATCGGCAATCGGCAATTGCGCCGCTCGGTCGCGGTTTGCGAAGGCAGCCCATTGGTCGCCCACTCTCTTCGAAAGCGAGAAGAGGTCCCCGATCTGGACCAACCCCGCCAGCTTATAGTTCGAGAATGAAGCAAGGCCGGCGGAAGCGACGCAGCCGCATTCCTTGCAAACCGGCCGGCCGCCGAACTGGCAGGGTAAGATGCGGGTGGTGAGGTCGGCTGAGACGCAGGCTGTGGCTTGAGCGAACAGGCACTGCTGCGGCGATTCGGGTGGATGCAGGAAGCCCGCCAGCACGCGATCCCCCAGTTCCATGAGCGGGAAGCTGAGGTGCAGTCGCGCGAGTTCCTCGAGCGCTCCCGCCCGGTCTTGCGGACTCAGCCGTTCCGCGCTTTGTTCGCCTTCCTGCGGCGTATAAAGGCTGAACCAGAGCCTGCGGACTTCGAGGCGCTTTGACCAGAACTCCGCGAACTCCCGCAGGTAACCCGGGCGCTGGAGCAACTGCCTCGTGATGGTGCAGTGGACGATGATTCTGTGCCCCTCGATGTGCTTCAGGATGCGGTCGTAGGTTGCGGGCGCGCGGCGGCGGTCGTGTTCGGGCTGAAGACCGTCAATTGAGACTGCAAGGTACAGGTTGGGCAGATCGTTCCAGGCGGCGGGGATGGGCCGCACCGCGCTGGTGACGAGCAGGACCTCGATGCCCATGTCGGCCAGTTTGGGGAGGATGACGTCCAATTCCCGGTACCGGACCAGAGGCTCGCCCCCTACGATGGACACATGCAAGGGCCGGAAGCGTCTAACCAGACCCAAGACGCCTCGCACCAACGCTTCTCCCCGAAAGTCGCTGAGTTGCCGGAGAGGTCCGGCGCTGCCGAGATGCCCTGGCTCGTAAGCGTAACAACCGGGGCACCTTAGAGGGCACTCTCGTGTGATCTCGATTGACAGGAAAGGCTTGTACCCGCGTAGTACACGTCCCCACGCCGGAAACAGATCCGCAGGTCTCATAGACGTTTTCCTTTTCTAATGAACGTGTTAGGCAGCCCTGATTGCCGTCTTGCAAGTTGAACAGAGAAGTCCGCGCCGCAGCGGACATTAAGTCTATTAGATTGCTTATCTTCAACCAGGGTTGCTGTGCCTGTCAAACTTTGCCAAGTCGAATGTTGTCAATCACGATGCCGTCCGGGAAGTGTCCTAATTTGACCCGTGGCGCTGACTTTCAGGTCAGCATGTCGCTAAAACAGAAGTGCCGACCTGAAGGCCGGCGCTACACTCAGGCATTTCGGGGAACCCCAAGTAGGTGCAACCTTATCGGGCGACAATACGTCCTCTTACCATGTGGGATCATTTTGACAGGAGGAGTAACAATGTACAAACGGTTACTAGCCGTTGTAGCAAGTGGATTGCTAGTTTTAGGGGTAGCGTTGGGCGCGAGCGCGCAAGAACCCGGGCCGCCACCGGGCGGGGCTATGGGCCGGGGCCATCGCATGACTCCGGATGAACAACTTCAGAGACTGGACAAGTCGCTGAAGCTGACTGACGATCAGAAAGCCTCGATCAAGCCTATCCTGGAGGACCGTCAGAAGAAAATGGAAAGCCTCCATTCCGATACGTCTCTTTCCCGAGAAGACAGAATGAGCAAGATGAAGAGCATCATGGACGAAAGCAATGGCAAGATTCGCGATGTGCTCAAAGACGACCAGAAGAAACAGTTCGACGAGATGCAACAACACATGCGTGGCCGCATGCAGGGTCACGGCCCGGGCGGGGAGGCGCCCCCTCCGCCTCAGCAGTAAGACGGGTGGGCGGCGCATGCACGGAATTGCGTGGATGCGCCGCCCGAATATGCTGGAACGCTGTCATTCTGAGCGAAGCGAAGAATCTCGGCAGTTGGAAGTTCAACGAACTGCGGAGATCCTTCGTCGTCCGGCGGCTGACGGACTCCTCAGGATGACAGTTAAGAGAGTACTTACGCAGACCTCGGGAAGCAGATCTGTGCTACGCAGCCGCCGGGTTGCCGTTCCCCTGATAGCGCTTGGCCATCTCTTCAAGCGGGATGGGAGCGTAGTCGCCGACGTGGCCCGCTTGGCCGAATTGCGTCATGCGCGTCGCCACGACCTTCTTCATCGCTTCGCGCGCGGGCTTCATGTAGCTGCGAGGATCGAACTCTTCTGGCTTCTCGAAAAAGACCTTACGGATAGCGCCGGTGATGGCAAGCCGGTTGTCCGTATCCACGTTGATCTTGCGCACGCCGTTCTTGATGCCGAGTTGGATTTCCTCGACGGGGACGCCCCAGGTGGGCTTCAGCTTGCCGCCGTACTGGTTGATGATGTCCTGCAAGTCTTTCGGGACGCTGGATGACCCGTGCATGACGAGGTGGGTGCCGGGCAGCTTGTTGTGGATTTCGATGAGGCGCTGCATCTTGAGTGTTTCCCCTGTGGGTTTCTTGGTGAACTTGTAGGCGCCATGGCTGGTGCCGATGGCGATGGCCAGGGCGTCCAGTCCGGTCTGCTTGACGAACTCGACGGCCTGATCGGGGTCGGTAAGGTGGCTCAGTCCGTCGAGGCCGGCGCCGTGACCGTCTTCAATGCCGCCCAGGCAGCCGATCTCGCCTTCTACCGTGACGCCTTTGGCATGCGCCAACTCCACGACTTCCCGCGTCGCCGACACGTTGTACTCAAAGTTTGAGGGCGTTTTGCCGTCCGGCATCAGCGAGCCGTCCATCATCACGCTGGTGAACCCCATGGCAATCGCTGACTTGCAGGTTTCCACGCTGTTGCCGTGGTCGAGGTGCAAGACGGTGGGAATCTCAGGGTAAAGTTCTGTGGCAGCCAACATCAGGTGATAGAGGAACCGGTCCTGTGAATAACTGCGCGCCCCGCGGCTGGCCTGGATGATCACAGGCGACTTGGTTTCCCGCGCCGCCTCCATAATCGCTTGGATCTGCTCCATATTATTGACGTTAAAAGCGCCAACTCCATACCCGCCCCGCGCGGCTTCGTCGAGTAGTTGACGCATTGATACTAGTGGCATGGCAAATAGTCTCCTTCGATTTCTGCGGATTCTCTAATCTGAAACCTCAAATCCAGAATTTCCACTTGCAACCGGGATGCCTTAACTCGTTCCCGGGAACAAAACACCATACACCAACTCGTGGTCTCTTGGGAAGTTCGGCGAACGTGGCGTAGGGGCGGTTCGCGAACCGCCCCTACTCGAAAGTCAGGTCATTCCCGAGAAAGCGGGAATCCATCTTTCTCCCGACCCACTATGGGTCCCCGCGTTCGCGGGGACGACGCCGCAGGTAAATGCGGATGCCTGCTTCGATTTTCGAATTTCGGCTCTCAGACTACTCGGAAGGTGCGAAATACCCTGGCCTAGCGCGTACCTGCAAGCCCTTTTGCAAGGGTTCGATGGTGATGTTGCGGAAGGTTCCGTCGTGAGCCCGGTTTGTGGAGACGTACGCCAAGCTGTACTGGCCGCGAAGTTCTCGTGCGATCTCCCGGAAATCCGCGGCAGTCTCATCGGCCTTGAAGGGGAAAAAAGCCCGGCCTCCTGTCTGCTCGGCCAGGCGTTTCAAAACCTTGTCTCCGTGCGTCTGCGCGCCGGGTTCGCTGGTACTGACCGCGTAGAGGGT
>JBEKLY010000349.1:0-7991 GCA_050010015.1 Terriglobia bacterium | reverse complement strand
GCTGTGAATATTAACGCCACGTTCCGTCCCACGGCTCACGCCGTGGGCTACTTTCTGGCGCCGCTCCGCGGCTTTCGAAGTCCCGGCGCCTTAAGTAAACGCTTATGGGGCTTGCCCCACCCTCGTCGGGGCCAGTAGAAATGCGGGGACGGCAAGCCGTCCCCCTACGCTGAGGCCGTAACGCCGGCTTCCAGCCGGCACGGGGGCCGCCAAGATGGCGGCGCTACGGCCAAATTAGGACAGCACCGGACCTCAATTCGAATTGACAGACTTCCCTGCGGGATGTAATCTGTCGTTTGATGATGTATCCGCTGCTACATTTTCCTTACCATTCGCCCAACAGGGTAACGTGTCAGTGGGCGAATTGCTAATTTCCGATGTATTGGCAATAAAGATGGCCCGCTGGCCGGGAAGCTCAGCGGGCCTTTTATTTTTGAGGACGAGGAGCGCCGATAGATGGACTTGAAATTTCAAGATGGCCTGATCCCCACGATTGTTCAGGATAGACACACCGGAAAGGTGCTGATGTTGGGTTACATGAACGACGAAGCGCTGCAGAAGACGATCGAGTCCGGCTATGTGACTTTCTTCAGCCGCAGCCGGCAGAAACTCTGGACGAAGGGTGAGGTCTCCGGCCACTACCTGCATGTGCGTGAAATCCGCGTGGACTGCGACCAGGATGCCTTATTGATTCAGGCGGATCTGGCGGGCCCTGGCTGTTGCCACATGGGGTATCGGTCCTGCTTTTTCCGCAAACTGAGCGCTTCCGGAGAGGAGATCTTTCTGGAACGGGAATTTGATCCGGCTAAAGTTTACGGGGATGGAAACCCGGGGAGCCAAACATGAATCGCCTGAAGCTGGGTTTACCCAAGGGAAGCCTTCAGGAGGCCTCGCTCCAACTCTTCCGCCGCGCGGGCTACGAAATCACCATTAATCCACGCTCCTACTTCCCCGCCATCGACGATGAGGAGATTGAGTGCATGTTGATCCGCGCCCAGGAAATGGCGCGCTACGTGGAAGATGGAGTGCTCGATGCAGGGCTCACTGGCAAGGATTGGATTCTCGAAAACCAGGCCACGGTGGTGGAAGTCGCAGACCTGATCTACGCCAAGCAGACCCTTGGAAAGGTTCGCTGGGTGTTGGCGGTGCCCGAAAAATCGCCTTTCCAATGTGTCAAGGACCTGGAAGGAAAAGTCGTTGCCACGGAACTAGTCGGCGTATGCAAGCGATACCTCGAGGAGAAGGGAGTGAAGGCCAGAGTGGAATTCTCCTGGGGGGCCACGGAAGTCAAGCCGCCAGTCCTGGCAGACGCCATCGTAGAGGTTACAGAAACCGGCTCCTCCCTGCGCGCCAACGGCCTTCGCATTTTGGAGACGGTGCTGGAATCGAATACCAAGTTCATCGCTAACCGCACGGCCTGGGATGAACCCTGGAAGCGCGCCAAGATCGAGATGCTGGTGATGCTCCTTCAAGGCGCGATCGAGGCTTCCGGCAAGGTGGGGTTGATGTTGAACGTCCTGCGGCAGGACCTGGAAAACGTGCTGGCGGTTCTCCCGGCTCTCAAGCGGCCGACGATTTCGCAACTCAGTGACCCGGAATGGGTCGCGGTCAATACCGTTATCGAGGAAAAGACAGTACGCGAGATCATTCCGCGCCTCAAGGCGGCTCGGGCCCAGGGCATCGTCGAGTATCCGTTGAACAAGATCGTGCTGTAGATTGCCGATTGACGGCAGACAATTCGTGGGGACGCTTCTTCGGTCGGCAATCGACAATCGGCAATTCTCTATGCTCAAAATCATTCGCAGCGACGATAGAAAGGCCGTCGGCCGTCTCTTCAGCTCGCGGGCTGCAAACCTGAGCGATGCGGAGACGGTGGCGCGGCGTATTATCGACAATGTCCGCCGCCATGGCGACCAGGCCCTGATCCGCTATTCACGCCAGTTCGACGGCATCGACCTGCGAAAGACCGGCATGATGGTGACTCGCGAGGAACTGGATCGTGTCGCGTCGCAAGCCCCACCGTCCTTGGCAGCAGCTTTGTCGGCGGCAGCGAAGAACATCCGAGCTGTGGCACGCCGCCAACTTCCTCGCGCCTGGCAGGTTCAGCCCAGTCCGGGCGTCCACGTAAGCCAGGTGCTTCGCCCTCTCGAACGCGTGGCGTGCTATGTGCCGGGCGGGCGATTTCCTTTGCCCTCAACTGTCCTGATGAGCGTCATTCCCGCGCAGGTTGCGGGAGTGCGGGAGATCCTCATCACTTCGCCGAAACCCGCCCCAGCCGTTCTGCTGGCAGCCTCAATGCTTGGTGTGACCGGAATTTACAGGCTGGGCGGTGCCCAAGCGGTCGCAGCATTTGCTTATGGCACCGAGACCGTTCCGCGCGTCGAGAAGATCGTCGGCCCTGGGAACCGTTACGTGGCGGCAGCCAAAAAACTGGTGGCAGGTGAATGCGGGATTGACTTCGTCGCTGGCCCGTCTGAACTCGTGGTCGTCGGGGCTGAGGGTAACCCCCGGTGGATCGCAGCCGACCTCGCGGCTCAGGCTGAGCACGACCCTGACGCTGTGGCGATCCTGATCACCCCGTCGCTGCAACTGGCTCGGCGCGTGCAGGCCCGCGCTGCCCAATTGGTTGCCCGACTTCGCCTGCCGGTCGCGCGGAAATCGCTGGCTGACCAGGGCTGCATCGTCCTCACTCGCAGTCTGGCGGAGGCTGCCGAGTTCGTCAACCGCCTGGCCCCGGAACATCTAACTCTGCTCGAGGATGCTGAGGATTTGCTGCACCAGATCCAATCTGCCGGATCGATCTTCCTGGGCGGCTATAGTCCGGTCGCCGCAGGAGATTACGCTTCCGGCACCAATCACATTCTGCCCACTGCCGGAGCGGCGCGTGTGCGGGGCGGCTTGAGCGCGGCAGACTTTATCAAGTGCATTTCGGTGCAGAAGATTACCCGTGACGGGCTGGCGCGCCTTCGCCCATCAATTGTGACGCTGGCTGGCGCGGAAGGCCTGACGGCGCACGCGAAGTCAGTGACAACCAGGTTTCCGGACTCCCCTCCGTAGCTAAGGAGGGGCAGGGGGTGGTTGTGCTTCAACCCACCACCCCTACCCCCTCCTCAACTGAGGAGGGGAATCACTGCGAGGTTCTACAAGGCATGATCCGACCCCGCAAAGCTGTCGAACAACTGAAGAAATACCGTCCCCCCATGGAAGGGCGTGCGGGAAAACTCCGCTTGGACTTCAACGAGAACACGGTGGGGTGCGCCCCGGAAGTCGTCCGCGCCTTGCGGCGCGCGCTCACGGCGGAAATGCTCACGCGCTACCCGGAGTACGGAGAGAGCCGCCAGACATTGGCGGAGTATTTCGGATTCAAGCCGGAAGAGATGCTCCTCACCAACGGCACCGACGACGCCATCAAGGCAATCTGCGACGCCTTTGTCGATCCCGGTGATGTTCTTCTCGTGCCTGCACCAACCTTCCCGGTTTACGAATTTTTCCACAAGGTGGCCGGCGGCGCCGTCGAGCGCGTTCGCTACGATGAGCGGTTCCATCTCCCGGTGGACAGCTTCGTAGCGGCGATCAACAAGAAAACCCGTTGGATCGCTCTCGGCAGCCCCAACAATCCCACCGGCACGGAGATTTCGAAGCCTGATCTACGCAAGATCCTGGAGTCAGCGCCGGACGTTCTGGTCTTAGTCGACGAAGCGTATTTCGACTATTCCGGCCATACGGTTCTGCCCTGGATCAGGAAGTATGAGAATCTTCTGGTGTGCAGGACGTTTTCGAAAGCGTTCGGCTTGGCGGCGTTGCGCATGGGCTTTATATTTGGCAACCCGGAAATTGTGGAACTGCTGCATCGGGCCCAGAATCCTTTCCAGGTGAACTCGCTTGCGCTCGCCGCCGCCTCGATTGCCATTCGGCACGAAGAACATGTGAAGAAATACGTGGCGCAAGTTCATCTCAATCGCGAGCACGTCTACAGCTGGCTGGAAGCGCGGGGGATTCCTTACGTACCCAGTGCTGCCAACTTCATCCTGACTCGCGTAGGGGAACACGCGCCGGAAATCGCCCAGCGTCTGCGCGCGGAGGGCATTCTGGTGCGTGACTGGAGCTACGACCCGCATCTCCAGGGCTACCTGCGCTTCACCATCGGCTCCGGCGTTCAGACGCGGCGCTTGCTGGCGGGGTTGAAGAGGCAGGAGGAATTGATCGCGACAAGAAAAGGGGAAAAGGCCTGGCGGGCATCGATCACCGACTCCCAGACAGGATGGTTCGCATGAAGGCGCGCCAAGCGAGCATTCACCGCAAGACCGCAGAAACCGACATCCGCATTCGGCTGAACCTGGACGGACGCGGCCGCTACAAGATTTCTACCGGCGTCCGATTTCTCGACCACATGCTGGAGTTGTTCGCCCGGCACGGGGGATTCGATCTCGAGGTTGCGGCGCACGGCGATCTCGACGTTGACCAGCACCATACGGTCGAGGACATCGGCATTGTGTTGGGGCAGGTGCTGCGCGAGGCGTTGGGCGCAAAGAAGGGCATCAATCGCGCCGGTTACTTTTTGATGCCGATGGATGAGACTCTGGCCATCGCTGCTATCGACTTGAGCGGGCGGCCTTATCTGGTGCTCAATGCGCCGATCAAGGCAAAGCTTGTCGGAGACCTGCAAGTGGAGCTGTTGGAAGACTTCTTCCACGGATTTACCACCACTGCGGGCGCCAACCTGCACCTGAAGCTCGCTTACGGGCGCTCCAGCCATCATGGCGTCGAGGCTCTGTTCAAAGCCTGGGCGCGCGCATTGCGCTATGCGTGCGCGCGCGATTCGCGACTGAAGGCCCAACTTCCCAGCACCAAGGGGTTGCTTTGATCGCTCTACTGGACTATAGCGCCGGCAATGTGGGCTCCGTGCTGAAGGCCGTCGAGCACCTCGGGTACTCGGCCGAGGTGGTGGACAGGCCCGAGTCGTTGCGCGCCGCCGAGAAGATCATATTTCCGGGCCAAGGCCACTTCGGCACCATGATGCGCGCCCTCGAGGAGCGCCGCCTTCTGACAGCCTTGCGCGAATCGCTAGCCGCGGGCACCCCCTTCCTGGGAATTTGCCTGGGTCTACAGGCGCTCTACGAAGCCAGCGACGAGGCGCCCGAGGTATCCGGACTGGCCCTACTTCCCGGCCGGGTGACTCGTTTTCAGGGTGTCTTCAAAGTCCCACACGTGGGGTGGAGTCAACTGGAGATTCGCAGCCAAGACGGGCTCTTTCGGGGGATTGCTACTGGCAGCTTCGTGTACTTCTGCCACTCGTATTATGGGCCGACTACGCAAGAGAGTTCGGCCGTGACTCACTATGGGCAGACTTTCGCCGCGGGCCTCGAGATGAAGAATATCTGGGGAGTGCAGTTTCACCCGGAAAAGTCAGGCGAAGTTGGGCTGAAGGTTTTGGGCAATTTCCTGAGTTTGTGAAGTGTCTGTCCGTTGTCCGTGCTCAGTAGTCCGTTGCAGACAACAACGGACAACGGACTACTGACAAGTTTTTATGTTCGCAAAACGCATAATTCCCTGCCTCGATTGCAAGAACGGCCGAGTGGTCAAGGGCATCCAGTTCGTGAATCTGCGAGATGCCGGAGACCCTGGCGAACTTGCGGAGGCCTATAACCGCGAGGGTGCGGATGAACTGGTGATGCTTGACATATCGGCGTCTCGCGAAGGCCGCGCCACGCTAATGGATACGGTGCATCGGGTGGCGCGCCGGCTCTTCATCCCGCTGACGGTCGGTGGAGGAGTGCGGACCGTGGAAGATGCGCAGCGGCTGCTCTCCGCCGGGGCCGATAAAGTGGCCGTGAATACTGCTGCGGTCGAGTCTCCAGAGATTGTGAACCAGATTGCCAAGCACTTTGGGCGGCAGGCTCTCGTGGTTGCCATCGATGCGCGGCACCGCGTAGGGGCACTCCTGGTGGGTGCCCAGACCGGCCCTGAGGCGGGCTCGCCTCCATCCAGGGCACCCACAAGGGGTGCCCCTACCTCGCGCTGGACAGTCTCAACCTACGGCGGGACCAAGCTAATCGACCTGGATGCGGTGGCTTGGGCTCTCGAGGTTGAGGCGCGCGGCGCCGGCGAAATCCTTTTGACCTCGATGGATGCGGACGGCACGCAGGCAGGCTTCGACTGTGAGTTGACGAAGACCATTGCCGACGCTCTGCATATTCCTGTCATCGCTTCCGGCGGCGCGGGCGGCCTCGAACATTTTGCGGAGGTTTTCTTGAATGGCCATGCGGATGCCGCCTTGGCCGCCTCGATTTTCCACTTCGAGACGCACACCTTACGCAGCCTTAAGGAGTACCTGCAATCGCACGGCGTGCCGGTTCGCTTGTAGAGCAAAAGTTTAGAGGCTAAAGGGTAAAGGCTAAAGGTCCATAACGAGAGTCTCTTTTAGACTTTATCCTTTAGACTTTCGACTTTCGACTTTCGACTTGCGGCTAAAATGATCATTCCCTGCATCGATCTCATGGGCGGCACGGTCGTTCAACTCATCCAGGGACGCGAGAAGTTCCTGGAGTTGCCCGACCCGCTGGCCGTGCTCGCCAAGTTCGCCGACTATCCTCAAATCCAGGTCATCGACCTGGATGGGGCGCTCGGTCGAGGAGATCACAGCGAGATTATCCGCGAACTCTGCCGGCGAAAGCCCTGCCGCGTGGGGGGAGGAATCCGCACCGTGGAAAAGGCTGTCCGTGCGATCGAGGGCGGTGCGCTCAAGGTGATCGTGGGAAGCAGCGCGTTTACCTCCGATGGGATCAACATCGCATTCCTTGAAAGTCTCGTTGCCGCCGTTCCCCGCGAGAAGTTGATGATTGCGGTGGACTGCCTGGGCGATCGCGTGGCCATTCGCGGCTGGCGGGAGACACTGCCGCTCACGTCTGCCCAGGCGTTGGCGCAGCTCGACCCCTACTGCTCCGAATTCCTCTGCACCTACATTGATGCCGAGGGCAAACTTCAGGGGACCAATCTGGCCTGGTTCAAAAGCTTGCGCGCCGCTACCCAGTTGCCCATTACCGCCGCCGGCGGCATCACCACGGACGAAGAAATCAAAGCCTTGGAAGAGATCGGGATGAACGCCGCCCTCGGCATGGCGATCTACAGAAAGGTCTTCCCCGAGTTGTTCGTGTAGCGCAGACCTGATCTTCAGGTCTGCGGCCTTTCTAAGCGTATGAGATCACCAAGAAACCGCAGACCTAAAAAGCAGGTCTGCGCTACCACTACAAAAAGGTCTTTCCCGAGTTGTTCGTGTGGCGCTGTCCCGCTGTTGTCTGGCATGCGGCTCGTCCTAACTTATTAGACAGCCAAAAGCAGCGGCTCTGAAGAACAGATCGTGCGGGCGTTCCCAAAAGTAAGGAAACTTATGCTAAAGTAAGGAGGAGGACTGTTACCGTGCAGAAGCAAGCCCGTATCACGAGCAAAGGTCAGATCACGGTGCCGCGGGACATCCGCCGCACTCTGGGCGTAGGTCCGCGCGACCGGCTACTGTTCGAGAGCGACAGTGAAGGGGTTCGTGTTCGCCCGGTGAGAGCGAGAAGCCCGTTTGAAAAGTACCGTGGCATTGGAAACCCGGGCGTGCCTTCCGGCCGCAAGGCTGTCCGCCAGTGGGTTCGTCAATTACGTGGACAATGACCAGCGCGATCGATACGAACGTCATCGTGTCTCTTTGGGACCGAGACCCCGCGCTCAACTTGGCAGCCCAATGTGCCCTGGATGCGGCGCTGGCGCGTGGCGGCTTGGTTGTTGCCGCACCGGTCTTCGCAGAACTTATGGCGTGCCCAGGCAGAGATCAGTCTTTCCTCAATACGTTCTTCCGAGAGGCCGGGATTGCCATTGACTGGAATCTAGAACGGATGTTCACCTCTAAGTTTTTGAGATAACTTGTGTTGCCTGGCGGGGTTAAGTGTGATTTTGGTCTTAATTGTGTAGACATGCATATTAAGGTATATATCGCATTTATGCCTTGA
>JBEKLY010000348.1:0-8036 GCA_050010015.1 Terriglobia bacterium | reverse complement strand
CTGTGAATATTAACGCCACGTTCCGTCCCACGGCTCACGCCGTGGGCTACTTTCTGGCGCCGCTCCGCGGCTTTCGAAGTCCCGGCGCCTTAAGTAAACGCTTATGAGGGCTTGCCCTACCCCTCGAGTTTCTACATTTTCATCGCCCTTTTTTGCGGCATTGCCGTTCTCGGCCACGTGGAGGCACAAAGCTGGTATCGGGGTCTGTCTGAAGTCCCAAAGGGGCGATCTATCACAGCCCAGGCCAACGGCCTGGGTCAACGTCGCGCTTTCAATCTCGAAGCCCTGTAGGGGCGAAATACACCTCCGGCGCAGGGGTTCGCGAGGCTAGGTCCTGAAGGCGAGATGAACGTACAGTTGGGACAAAGATTGGGGCATGGGAACTACCCTATTCCGCCCTTTCAGGGCTGACCCAATCTCAACGGGCCGACATCACTGACCCAGGCCGTTGGCCTGGGCTGTAATAGATCGCCCCTTTGGGGCTCTGCAGCCAACCTGAGCCTAAAGGCCAGCGCTACGCCGAAACGAGGCCACCACGGACGGATTGGCCTAGTCTTACTCCCAAGAGCACGCACAACGCCTTCCAGGAAAATGCTCAAAGTGATAGGAGACTTTGTTGCTAGTTCTCGTTTCGTGGGGATTTACCCATTCTTTGCAGTCTGGGTACTTTGGGCAACGGAACTTGATGCCGCCCTTCAAGTGTAGGGATTCAGCAAGGTCACGCAGAGCAACGGCAGTCTTGGCGTCGATCACGGCATACTGAATCGTAGCTGGCATATTAAGATTCTATTCCTCAGCACGACATCCGGCAAGCCAGAAAATAAATTGTAAAATCGAAACTAGGACACTACCGACGGATTGGCGCCTTTGTCTCTTTGTGGTGATAAGTGTTAGGATGGGGAGCCTTCGGACGTTGCCCGGGTGCGCCCGTGGAAATCCTGCTAATTGTTTTGGTCTTCGCCTTTGCCGTGGCGGCCTTGGTGGTCGCCAAGCGCGCCACGAACCTCGCTCGCCAGGATGAAGAGCGCCGGGGCGAAATGACACGACGCCTTTACACCCTCGAGCAACAAGTCGCCCAACTCATCACCCAGGTGCGCCAACTGGAAGCCCCGAGGCAACAAACGCAACAGCCTGCCGACGTCACAAGTCACCCAGTCGCTGAGGCGCCTGAGGCTGTCTTGGCGTCGCCTGGCGCGAAGTCTCCCGCGCTAACTCCAGCCGTCAGATTCGTCGCGCCCGCGCCGGTGCTTCCACGAGAGGTTGCTAGCGCACCCCCGCCACCCACGATTTCCACGCCGGAGTCTGTCGCTCCTCCGGTTCTCCCAACTGCGACGCCGGCCACGGCGGGGGAGCGAGCGGCGCCCTGGCCATTGTTCTCGTCGACTTTCACGGCAGCTGAAACCTCGAAAAAAGCCCTCAGCATAGAAGAAATGCTGGGCGCCAACTGGCTAAACAAACTCGGTGTGATCATCCTGGTGATCGGCGTGGCGCTCTTTCTCGCCTACCAATTGAAGACTCTCGGACCGGCGGGAAAGGTCCTGGTAGGATATGTGGTGGGCGCTGCGTTGCTAGGCGCCGGCCTCCTGTTTGAGAAGCGCGAGGCCTACCGCGTCCTGGCCCGCGCGGGCATTGGGGGCGGCTGGGCGCTCGTCTATTTCACCACTTACGCCATGCACCATGTGGAGGCGGCGCGCATCATCGCTTCCCAGGCTGTTGACCTGGTCTTATTGCTGATCGTGGCCGCGGCTATGGTGGCGCACACCCTCCGGTACGAGACGCAAGTGGTGACCGGACTTGCTTTTCTGCTGGGCTTCGCCACGGTCACCATCAGCCACATCAATGTTTACAGCCTTTTGGCGGGTGCGATTCTTGCCGTCGCCCTGGTGGTGATCGTTCAGACGCGGGGCTGGCTTGAACTCGAGATCTTTGGGATTCTCGCGACCTACCTCAATCACTGGTACTGGCTGCGCCCGATCATCGAGCCGATGGGCGGGCATCATCATCCCTTTGCGGAGTTTCCTGCCAGCGCCGGGCTGCTGGTTTTCTACTGGGCAGTGTTCCGGACTTCGTACCTGCGGCGGAGAATCGCCGGCGCCTACCAGGAAAACGTCTCTACCGTGGCGGCGCTTCTGAACACGTTTCTCTTGCTGGGGGTGATGAAGTATCAAGCCATCCACCCCGAGTGGGCCTTCTGGTTTTTGCTATTGCTGGGTGCGGTCGAGTTGGCGCTGGGCCAACTGCCGCTCGTGCGCGGTCGCAGGGCAGCCTTCGTCATTCTCTCGACACTCGGCGTGGGCCTGCTGGTGGCCGCATTCCCCTTCCGGTACTCGGGCTATCGCTTGTCGATCCTCTGGCTGGCGGAATCGCAAACCCTCTTTCTGGCTGGAGTGCTGACACGCGAAATCCTGTTTCGCAGGCTTGGAATGCTGGCCAGCGTGGTAGTCGCCGGTCAAATGCTGAGCGTGGACGCCGCGAAGGTTTTCGGCGCGAGAATGGACAACGCCCATCCGGTTTCTGAGTGGCGCTTGGGCGTCATATTCGGGTTTGCGACGGCGTTCTTCTACGGCAGCGCGCACTGGGTTTACCAGCGCTGGAAAGAGCTGACTACCACCGAATTCGAGAAGCTTTGTTTTAGCAGGCTATCTTATCTTGCGGGAGTAATGGCGCTCGTTGGGGCCTGGCTCACCTGGCCCCGCGCCTGGACGGCCGTGGCGTGGAGCGCTCTGGCTCTCGCCCTGGCAGTGGTGGGGAACCGTTCCGTAAGGGCATGCCCCGGTGGCGTGCC
The DNA here is from genome assembly GCA_050010015.1 of Terriglobia bacterium. Classification (GTDB taxonomy): domain Bacteria; phylum Acidobacteriota; class Terriglobia; order UBA7540; family UBA7540; genus CAVROP01. The sequence continues at coordinate 5,251 of JBEKLY010000348.1, read as the reverse complement.
CGCACGACATGAGCTGCTTCACCAGGCGCATGTTCTCGCTGCTGCCGCGCTTTTGCGAGTGTTTGTTGTTAACCTTTACGACGTTGAGACTTTTCATCGCCTCACGCTGCGATTGATTTCAGTTTCCTTGGTCGCGGTCCTGCTTTACCTCTGCTCGCGCTGGACGGGAGTCCAGGATTGGGTGGCGACCCGGCGTTTGCCGGCCGTTTACTCCTGGGCGGCGTCTACGCTGGTCGCTTTGCTCATGTGGTACGAACTGCGCCCCGCCAGCGTGGCGCTTGGCTGGACGTTATTCGGGTTGATCCTTTTCGAATATGGCATGACGCGCGGGTGGTTCTGGCTGCGCCTCGAAGGCTACGTGGCGCTCGCTTCGGCGTTTTTGCGATTGTTCTTTGTCAACCTGAATGCGTCCGGGAGCCCGGGTCAGTTGAGCCCTCGCGTTTATACTGTTTTTCCCATCGTGCTGGCCTTTTACTACGTGTATGAGCGTCTGGATGGAAACGGTGAATTCGCGAGCGACCGGCGCGTCAAGGCGCAAGACTTGTCCGGCTATTTTGGCACGATTGCCTTGGCCGCCCTTGCGCGGTTCGAGCTTGGGCCGGATTGGGTGATTGTTGCTTGGGCGGCATTGACGCTTGCCCTGGCAGCCCTCGCTTATCGAGCCAAACGGCCGGTATTCCTGCACCAAAGCTACCTCATCGCTTTCGCGGTCCTCTTTCGCGCTCTCTTCCACAACTTCTACGAGCGCAGCTATTTTGCCGCCGATCTCTGGCACAGCCGCTGGTGGTCAGTAGGTTCGACGGTCGCCATTCTGTTTCTGGTTCTTCCGGTTGCATTCAAGCTTCGCGGCAGCGGTGATCCGCCGATACCAAGTCATTTCGGCGAAAGCGGTAATCCATTGTCTAGGGTCCTTGCGGCCCTCGACCGTCACCCTGAACAGCTCTTCTTTTTCATCCCGATTTTTCTACTCACCGTTCTGCTGGCAATGGAGATGAGGAGCGGCATGGTAACAGTCTCGTGGGGAGTAGAGGCCGTGGCCGTCTTCGTATTTGCGCTTTGGGTTGGGCAACGCAGTTTTCGCCTTACGGGTCTCGGGCTGCTCCTGCTCTGCGTGGGTAAGATCATCGTAGTGGACATCTGGGGCCTGACCCCTCGCGATCGCTACTTGACATTTATCGTCCTAGGACCATTACTCCTGTTCGTCTCTTACCTTTACACTCGTTACAAGGAGACGCTGCGGCAGTACTTATGAAAACACCGGTTTCACGCCAAGGCGCAAAGCTCGCAAAGCTCGCAAAGGTCGGTAAGAACTCTCGATCTCGACAACCCCTCGCCCCCTTGGGGGAGAGGGTGGCGAGCGTAGCGAGCCGGGTGAGGGGGTCGGCAGACACACAAGTATGAAACACAGGCTCGCGTTTATATCCGTCATCGTGCTCACCCTGGCGGCGCTCATTGTCGCGGAGAAGCGCAAAGTGAACGCGCCGGTGAGTCCTGACCCGATATTGTATTCTGTCGCCGACACGGAGCGCGAACTGGGGCGGCTGCCTGTGGCCGTAACTCGCCTCTCAGACCAAGAAGAGATTCAAATCGGCGATGAATTGGCCCGCCGGGGCATCGCGGGTTTCTCGTATAACAAAAGAAGAACCGACCCTGAGTTTGATGAGGTACAGACTTACCTTAATCAGGTCGGCTTGCGGGTCGCCGCGCACGCGCATCGCAAGCTGCCGTATCGTTTCCATTACATCCCCAGCTCCGATTTCATCAACGCCTTTGCGCTGCCCGGGGGACACGTGTTCGTCGGGGCGGGAATCATGGACTTGATGGATAGCGAGGATGAACTTGCCGATATTCTGGGACACGAAATCGAGCACATTGACCATTACCACTGCGCGGAGCGGGTGCAAATCGAGGCGAGGCTCCGCCACCTGCCGCTCGGTGGATTGGTCGCGCTGCCCGTCCAGCTTTTCGAGGTGGGCTACTCGAAAGAGCAGGAACTCGAGGCCGATCGCGAAGGCACGCGGCTAGCCGTCGAGGCCTCGTACTCGCCGCTAGGCGCCATCCGGATGTTCGAAGCGTTCGACCGGCTCTACCGCGAACAAACCGCCGCTGCGCACTCTCCGCAGGAAGAGCTGACGCAAGTGGCGCTCGGTACTCTCGAGGGCTACTTCCGTTCTCATCCCCAACCTTCAGAACGAATCGATCAAATCAAGCGGATGATCGCTGATGAGCACTGGGGCAACCTGACGAGTGAGCGTCCGCTTGAAGTGGCCTATGTTTTCTGGACTAAACGCGCTCAGCGTGCATACTCGACGGGCCGGTACCAAGAGGCGGCAGCGCTCGCGAAGCGCTCGGCGGAGTCGCACCCAGGGCAGTCACTTGCGTGGCAGGTTCTCGGCTCTTCGAATTTCGCTTTGGCCAATTTCTCGCAGGCTGCTGCGGCTTATCGCAAGCTGCTGGACTCCGCGCCTGAGAACGATGACTACATCCGTGAATACTCCGGTGCGCTGGCTGCCCGCGGCGAGCCCTCGACCGGAGTCCGGGAGTTGCAGGAATGGCTGGCTGCACACTTCGAGGGACCTGCGCTGGCAGTGAGGAGTGTGGAACTTGCCGGTCTCATGCTGCTTGCCCATGACAAGGCTGGGGCGGATCGTGTTATAGCTCAGCTCAAAATGGCATACGGCACGGAATTGCCGCCGAATGTCGACGGCGACCTCGGGTGGTGGAATTACAGGGCAGGGGATTACTCCGCCGCCTTGAGTCGCTTGACGCGAGCCGCACAACAGCGCCCTGGTGATTCGAGATTCAATACACAATTGGGCTGGGTCCTTATCGAGCAGCGCAATTACGAGGGCGCCCTCGCCAGGTTCGGCCAAGAGGCGCCACCGCCGCCGACGTATGGTGGAAACATGGTGCCCCGGACACGGGCCACGGCGGGACCTCGCATGGGCAGCGCCGTGGCTTTTTGGCTGGCGCGGCAGAAGGATGAGGCGCTGAGTCAGTTCTCGATGGCCGTTCAAGGGCGGCCGGAGTGGCTCAATCCTGGCTGGACCAGGGCGCTCTACTCTCCGACCGTGGCCAAAGCGATAACTGAAATGCAGGCAGAGCAGAAGAAGAGGCGAACTGCGGCGCGGCAGCCGTAGGGTCTGTGTGATAACCTCATTGAGCGTGTCATTCCGGGCCCTTCGCTGTCATCCTGAGCCCTTCGCTTGTCATTCTGAGCGGAGCGAAGAATCTCGCTCTGCCGCTCAGGGTAAACTCCGCAAGGAATCTCGCTCTGAGTATTTTCAAGGCAGTGCGAGATTCCTCGTTGCCTGCGGCTCCTCGGAATGACAGGTTAATTGACTTTTCACACAGACTCAACCGTAGGGGCGGCCCTGAAGCCGTGGAGTGAGGCAGCGGAGCTGCCGCCATGGTTTCCAAAGGTAGAATCCTTTATTTTCGAGGTCCCTATTTTATGACCCGTCGAGATCTCCTTAAACTTAGCGGCGCGGCAAGCGTCGCCGCATTGCCGGTGACCGGCCTGCGGGGGCAGGGAAGTCGTCAACCTCGCCAGGCAATCGTGATCCTTGAAGAATCCACGCGCTACGACATGCTGAATTGCAACGTGAAGACAGGCCTGCGCACGCCGAACCTTGATCGTCTTGCGGCGCAGGGCGTGCGCTACGAGCGCGCTTACAATTGCCAACCCGTTTGCGCCCCTGCCCGCTCGGCGCTCTGGACTGGACTGACTCCCCACACCAACGGAGTGTGGGGAAACAGCATGCCCCTCGGCGACACCACCCACACCATTGGGCAAAACGCCTCACCGACAAAGGCGTTCACTGCGCATTCGTAGGCAAGTGGCACCTCAGCGGCACCGATTATTTCGACACGGGAATTCCTGCCCCGGGATGGGACAGGAGCTACTGGTACGACATGCGCGATTACCTCGAGGAGCTTTCTCCAACCGACCGCGTGCGATCACGAAATCCTGACACCGGGAACGATCCTTCCTGGACGGCGGAGTACTGCTACGCCCACCGCTCGACCAATCGCGCGCTCGACTTACTCCAGAAGCACAAGGACGAAGATTTCCTTCTGATCATCTCGTACGACGAACCTCACGGACCTTGCCTGTGCCCCATCGAATACTCGCGGTCTTATAAGGACTATACGTTTCCTGCGCATCCGAATATTAATGACAATCTCCACGGCAAGCCGGAAGAACAACGCGTATGGGTAGGACCGAAACTGAACGCCGTGCAGCCGCGCATACGGTCGGCGCAGTTCTTCGGCGCCCACACGTTTGTCGATGCTGAAATCGGCCGACTGCTGGACAACGTCGAAACCTGCGCACCCGGGGCCCTGATCCTCTATACCAGCGACCACGGCGTATTTCTCGAGTCGCACCGGTTGACGGACAAGGGCCCTGCCATGTATGAAGAGATCACGCACGTTCCGTTCATCGCCCGATGGCCGGGCCACGCGCCCGCGGGCGCAACTTCCTCGAGCCTTGTCTCGCACCTCGACCTGAGCGGCACGCTGATGGAATTCTTCGGCTTCGATGTCCCGAAAACGCTCGAGGGCGGCAGCATGCTTGCCCTGCTCAAGGATCCTGCGGCTGTCGTGCGCAACGAGGTGTTCATCGAATGGGGCCGCTACGAGGTTGACCACGACGGCTTCGGGGCATTCCAGCCCATCCGCTGCATCTCGGACGGCCGCTACAAACTCGCCATCAATCTGACGACGACTGACGAGCTCTACGATTTGCAGTCCGACCCCGGCGAGCTTACTAACCTGATCGAATCGAAAGCCTACGCGGCCATTCGCAATGTCCTGCACGACCGGCTGATGAATTGGATGAACGCCTCACGCGATCCCTTCCGCGGCTACTACTGGGGGCGGCGCGCGTGGAGGCCGGAGTTTCCAGTCACCTGGGGAAACGCCGGATACACTCGCCAGCGCGAAGACGACGGCTACCTTCCTCGCGAACTGGACTACGACACGGGCCTTATGATGACCAATGCGACCCGCCGCAAGCGGACGTGAACGTGTGGTATTGTCCTCGTGCGGATCGTAGCGCTGGCCTTTAGGCCGGCATTTGCCGACCTTGAGGTCGGCGCTACGTTCAAAACACTACACCACGAACGCTAGGGCTGCGTCAAAGTCCCAGAAGTAGAACAATCTAAAACGACTCGATTTTCCGCTGGCAATTTCCTTTTTGGTTTGATAGCCTTTTGGCATGGCGGAAGCTGCCCGTCAGGGTGCGAAC
>JBEKLY010000347.1:0-8084 GCA_050010015.1 Terriglobia bacterium | reverse complement strand
CCGTGCGCCCCCCGTCCGTTGAGCGTCGGGCCCAGAATCCCGGCTGAAGACGTCCGCCCGCGATGGTCTCCAATCCGCCATACCCTCACATCCCCACGAAATCGACTTTGACGCTACCCTGGCGCTGCCCTTGACAGGCTCCTACCCGAGGCCTATACAATTCTAGCTGTTGGCTTAGCGAGTCGCGGGTCGAGGGTGTGCCTGCTCTTGCAGGGCCAGAAACCGACATACAGCGATGTGGACGTGGCCTCGTTTCAACTCGATGTCCGACAGGGAAGTTAGTCCTGGAGAAGACTCTGCCGCGCCTCCTTGCCACCCGTTGGCTGGTTTCTTTCCGAGAACGGGAGAGCGGAGTGTTGCTCACCAACCATCGCTCCCTCTCCGGACGCTCCTGCTGCTGTGCACGGTTTGGGCATTAGCCGGTTGGGCCTCGAGTGCGACGACTCCCCCAGCCCGGCAACTGACCATCGCACCCTCGTTCTGCGATCAGGGCTGCGCCATTGCGGACCTTGATGGCGATGGCCGCCCTGACCTTGCTGTCGCCAAGCTGGAGGGCTGGGCGTCGGGCGGCTTTCGGTACCGGATTGATCTTGATCTGAGTTCTCGTGCGGGCCGAAGCTCATTCAGCGTCTTCGCTCAGCGCGGTGGATTGCGTATCATTCCCCGCGACGTAAACGGCGACTGGGAGCCAGATCTCATCATCACCAGTGCGTGGTCGTTTACCCCAATCGGAGTGTGGATCAACGACGGCCACGGTGGGTTTGTTCGAAGCGACCCGGATTTCGACTTCCAACCGGTATGGGGCAAAGGTCCCAGGCTCCTGTCTGATCTCGCTGGCGAAGTGTTTCAGGCGGCTGTCCCAAAATTTTCCAGGAACTGGCCTGATTACTCGAAGGGGCCATCTTTTCACAAAGAAACTCCAACCGAACATCTGACTCTTCAGCTCTGTGCTCTCCGCCTTCCAAGCGGTTCCCCGCGCCGTTCGCGTACGCGGGATCCCCCTCTTCGGTTCTGGCAACCTAGTGCGACGCCGAATGCTCAAACTGCATAAGGCGCTCTAGCGTGCGGTAGCTTGGCACCGATTACTCTGCGGCTAGCGGCTGGCCGCGCATTGGCCGCACTTGCCTGGAGGCAGGAGTCCATCGTGACGACTCAAGGGCCGGCGCTACGAAGCGAATCGCAAGGCGGTTCGCACGAGAAAGCCGCCAGCAGGACCATCGCTTCTGAAGAGGCCTGAAGCGTTTGATTCGATTCTTAAGTGACCGTTGGGGGTTGTGAGTTTCCGCTCGATAAGGTGGATGATGAATTGGCGTAATTCCACAATGATTAGTTGGCCGCTGATCGCCGGACTCGCTTGTTGCCTGCTCTCGGGCTGCAAGGGACGGCAAGCTGACGCTGCCGCTGAGGCTCCTCCGCCGGCCGAAGTTGAGCACGAGCAGGATGGCGGCGCATTCAAGGTAGACCATCCGGAACAATTTGGACTCGCCACAGCCGGGGAGCGGGACGCTGCGCCTGAACTGAATGTGACCGGCACGGTCGGGCCGGACGTATCACGAAACATTCCGGTGATTTCTATTGCTGCGGGGCGTGTGGTGGAGATCAACGCCCGTTTGGGCGACACCGTTAGCAAAGGGCAAGTGCTGATGCGCATTCAGAGCGCGGACATCGCTCAAGCTTTTTCGGACTACCGGCAGGCCGTTGCTGATGAGAATTTGGCGCGCACTCAGCTCGAACGCTCGAAGCTGCTCTATGACCACGGCGCCGTATCGCTGAATGACTATCAGGTAGCTGAGGACACGGAAGCGAAAGCGCAGGTCACCGTCGAAACCGCGATCGAACATCTGCGGGTACTGGGCGCTGACACCAATCATCCCGCTGCTATTATCGATATCCGGGCGCCCGCTTCCGGAGTTATCACCGATCAGCAAGTGACGAATGCGGCGGGCGTGCAGGGCCTGGCGGGACCAAACCCGTTCACTATCTCCGACCTCTCGCGCGTCTGGGTGCTTTGCGATGTGTATGAGAATGACCTTCCCTTTGTCCGCCTCGGCCAGTACGCGGACATTCATTTGACTGCGTACCCGGACCGGTTGCTGAAAGGCCGGATCAGCAATATTGGGCCGATTCTCGATCCCAATCTACGCACGGCGAAGGTCCGGCTGGAGGTTCAGAATCCGGGCATCCTGCGGCTCGGCATGTTCGTCACTGCAACGTTCTACGGACTGAAGAAGGAAGTCCGTGCTTCCGTTCCGGCAAGCGCCATCGTCCACATGCACGACCGCGATTGGGTCTATGTCCCTGTTGAAAGTGGCCGTTTCCGGCGCCTCGAGGTGGTGGTGGGAAAAATGCTCGTCGGGGCGTCCCCCGCGGGCTCACCCGGATCGGCACCAAGCACGCCCGCGCGAGGTAATAATGAGACGCAGGAAATCAACTCGGGACTGCGTCCCGGCCAACAGGTTGTGGCCAACGCCCTGACGCTCCAGGCCACGGTCGAGCAGTGAGTGAGGCCGAAAATCGAAAATGGAAACTGGAAAATCGAAAGGCGTTGTACCTAAATTGAACTTCGCATCGCCAGACGATCTTCGAACTTCCAGTTTCTATTTTCCAGTTTCGAGTTTCCAGGTGTGCTTGACTGACGACTGAGAACTGACAACCATCATGATCCGTGCTGCGGTAGATTTCGCTTTGAACAAACGCCTGCTGGTGCTGGCGGCGGCGCTGGTGCTGTTTGGCTGGGGCGTCATTTCGTTCCACCGCCTCCCCGTCGAAGCCTATCCCGACGTGGCCGATAATTATGTTGAAATCATCACCCAGTGGCCGGGCATTTCGGCGGAACAGGTCGAACAGCAGGTGACGATTCCGCTTGAAAATGCGATGAATGGAATACCGGAAATCGTGCACTTGCGATCGTTTTCCCTCTTCGGGCTCTCCGATCTGAAGCTGATCTTCAGCGATGACTCGGTGAATGCCTGGAACCGGGAAAGGGTGCTCGAGCGACTCGCACAGGTTACTTTGCCGCCGGGCGTCGTGCCCCAGATGGGGACGGACTGGAGTCCCGTTGGTCAAATCTACTTTTACACGCTCTACAGCAGCAATCCTCAGTACGACGTGATGGATTTGAAGTCGCTCGAAGACTGGGTGGTGGAGAAGAACCTCAAAGCGGCTCCGGATATTGTTGACGTGGCCAGCTTTGGCGGGCCTACGCGCGAATACCAGGTTCGCGTCGATCCCAATAAGCTCATCGCTTACGGGCTCAGCATCGGCCAAGTGGAACAGCAGCTCGCGAGCAACAACGTCAACGCGGGCGGCAGCTTCATCGAAGCGGGCTTGCAGCAGATCAACGTGCGGGAAGTGGGCCTGGTAAAGAGCGTGCAAGATATCGAAAATACCGTCATCACGACCAAGAGCGGCACGCCGCTACGCATGAAAGATATCGCAGTGGTGGAGCAAGGCCCGAGGATTCGCCTGGGCCAGTTCGGCCGCGCCATTCACCGCGAAGACGGGAAAATCATCGACAATGACGACGTGGTCTCCGCCTGGGTGCCCATGCGGAAAGGGGCTGAGCCCGAGGACGCGCTGGAAGGCCTGCACAAGAAGGTCGAGGAGTTGAACACGCGTCTCCTGCCCACGGGCGTCAAGATTGTTCCCTTCATCGACCGCAGTGATCTCGTGCACTTCACCACTCACACCATAATGCACAACCTGACTGAGGGCTTTATTCTTGTCACCATCATTTTGCTCTTATTTTTAGGCAACGTTCGGGGCGCCCTCATCGTGGTGATGACGATTCCGTTTTCGCTCTTGTTTGCCGCGATTTGTCTGGACCTGAGAAAAATTCCGGCCAATCTGCTCTCGCTCGGCGCGTTGGATTTCGGAATGGTTGTAGAGGGTGCGGTGGTAATGATCGAGAATATCGTCCGCCACGTCGGCCAAAGGGAAGAGGTGTACAAATCAATCTCTGATAGGATTCGGGCGGCGGCGCACGAAGTGCAGAGGCCAGTCTTCTACGCTATCATCATTATCATCACCGCCTATCTGCCGATCTTTACGCTGCAGCGCGTGGAGGGGCGGCTATTCCGGCCCATGGCCTGGACCGTCGCATTTGCACTCCTGGGCGCGGTGGTGTATTCGATGACGATCGCGCCCGTGCTGGCGAGCTTTCTATTCCGCACAGAGGTCCGCGACTGGCACAATCCGGTGTTCACTTGGCTTACGGAACGCTATCAGCGGGTTCTGCGCTGGTCGATTCGACGCCGTTGGGTTATGGTTGCCCTTGCGGTGCTCGCCATGTCCGGCAGTCTCTATCTGGTGGAGAGCGGCGCGATTGGATCGGAATTTCTGCCCCACCTGGATGAGGGCTCGATTTGGGTGCGTGGCACCCTGGCGCCCAGCACCGGCCCGAGTGAGAGCATCCGGCTCGCGAACCAAGTCCGAGTGTTACTGGCCTCTTTTCCCGAGGTCAGTGAGACGACCAGCCAAGTGGGACGGCCAGATGACGGAACGGACGCCACGGGTTTCTTCGACACCGAGTACTTTGTTGGTCTGAAACCCGCACAACAATGGCGACCTGTTTTTCGCCAGAGCAAGGAAGAGCTGACCGCTGCCATGGATCGCGAACTGGAAAAGATACCCGGGGTGCTCTGGAACTTCTCCCAGCCCATCGAGGACAACATGGAGGAGGCGGTAAGCGGCGTCAAAGGGGAACTGGCCACGAAGGTCTATGGCGACGACCTGCGAACTTTGGAAACCACGGCCGATCGGATCGTGAATATCATGCGCGGGGTTAGCGGCATAGAAGATCTCGGAGTCTTTCGTGTGCTTGGCCAGCCCAACCTGAATGTAACCGTAGATCGGCAGCAGGCTGCCCGCTACCAGATCAACGTGGCCGACGTACAGGATTCGATCCAAACCGCCGTGGGCGGCAATGCCCTCACCCAGGTGCTGCAAGGTGAGGCGCGCTACGACTTGGTGATGCGCTATCTGCCGCAGTACCGCGATACCCAAGAAGCGATAGAGAATATTCGACTGCTTTCACCTGCCGGCGAACGCGTTTCACTCGCCCAACTTTGCAAGATCGAAGAGCGGGACGGCGCCTCCGAGATTTACCGGGAAGGAAATCAACGATATATTGCCATCAAGTACAGCGTGCGCGGCCGTGACTTGGGCGGCGCGGTGGAGGAAGCGATCCAGAAGGTCAACGCGCAACTTCAACTGCCGCGAGGCTACCACATCGACTGGGAGGGCGAATACGAAAGTCAGAAGCGCGCGGCGGGTCGGCTGTTCATCATTGTGCCCCTGACGATCTTCCTTATCTTCCTGATCATTTATGGCATTTTCAGCTCCGTCAAGTGGGCCTGCCTGAATCTGGTTAATATGATGGTAGCGCCACTTGGAGGTCTTGTCGCACTCTGGGTGACCGGGACGCACCTAAGCGTATCCTCGGGCGTGGGCTTCCTCCCTTTGTTCGGCGTTTCGGTTCAGATCGGCGTGATCATGGTGGAGTATATCAATCAATTGCGGGGGCGCGGCCGCACCATTGAAGATGCGGCTGTCGAGGGCTCCGTCCGTCGGCTCCGTCCCATCATGATGACCGTGCTGGTAGCTACGCTAGGTCTGCTGCCCGCGGCTATGTCTCATGCCATCGGATCGGATTCGCAGCGCCCCTTTGCCATCGTTATCGTGGGCGGATTGATCGCCGACCTGCTGATGAGCGTCTTCCTGCTGCCTACGTTTTACGTCTGGTGGGCTCGGCCAACCGACCACCTGCCCAGTTCGGAGGAAGCGAAGAGCGTCTACGAGTGAGCACGCGATCCAACGATGTTTACTCGGCTGCGCCGGCTTGATACGCGGGTAAGCCGCGAACGGATTTCACGAGGAGGGTTACGGCGCTCTGGCGCCAGCCGCCCCAGCCACGCGCTTCCTCGCCTCTGGCTAAAGGCAGCGCGTACCCTGGCGCTATATCCGCGTTCATCACGTCGTCGAGCACGCCTTCTCGAAATGCATCGGAATTGGTCGGGGTGGATTGGGCAGCGGACTGTTTGATTGCCTTGTTCACAGCTCTGAGCCTCGCCAGGAGCGCCGTTGCGCCACCACTTGCTTCCTCGAACTCTCCATAAAGGGTGTGGACTTTTAACGTCTGAAGGAAGAGAATCGCCAAAAAAACTCGGGTGGCATGCCCAAACGTCGCCGTGAACTGTTCTAAGAGCAGCGCGATAGCCTCCAATGCCTTGTTCTTGTCTCTTGTCGAAAGAGCGCCACTTAAGATTTCCAGCGTATAGATCAGATTCTCGATTGATTCCACTTTGAGCCCCCTTAGACTTTGTCCTTAATCGACCCTTGCAGGCCCGCCCAGCGACTGGCGGCTGACTTCCCGGAGGTCTGACTCGCCAATCTCTTTTGCCTTCTGCTGACGCACATGACGTCCCTCTTGACTACGGCGTCTTTCGCGGTGCTCCGTATGTCGTCCCACTTGCCCTATCGGCCATTGAGGCTCCGCATTAAATCCTCTCTCCGGCTGCCTCAACGGATTTGACGGGCAACGAGCCTTACATTGCACCAAAACGGACTGTTAGGCCCAACATCGGAAGGTGGCGCATACGTTCCGGCGGTTTTTGTCGGGATGTATGCGCCTTCTGAGCGTCAGAGCGGCAGAGACATGCCAAAGAACGGCACGTCTGCGCCATCTCGCGTAAGGCGTAGGGGCGGTGAGCGAACCGCCCCAGGAGTCGCACCTTGCGCATCGATCTAGATAAGGCGTGAAAGAGCCCAGAATGGGTCATCCGCACGGAAGATTGCCTTACCCTTCTCCTATCGCAGCCTGCACCGCGTTGGTGTAAAGTAGATATAAAGGGGTGAATTATGCAAACTGCAAACGCTGCCCTGGAAATGGGCGAACCGGCAGGAGTGCGCCGGAAAGTCCAGTCATTGAATCCTGCGACCGGCGAATTGCTGGGGGAGTACGAAGCGGCCACCGACGCGGAAGTTGAAACGGCCGTGGGCAAGGCTTCGCAGGCGCTGGCCGCCTGGCGCCGCCTGAGCGTCGCGGAGCGAGCTTCGTATCTCTTTCGCTTGAAGGAAGTGCTCTATGATCGGCGTGACGAGATAGCCGCACTGATTACCCGGGAGGCCGGCAAACCTCTAGTTGAGGCGATGCTCACCGAGGTCTCAGTGGTTCTTGACGCACTCGAGTACTTCGGGCGACGGGCTCGGAAGTTTCTGTCGCCGCAATCGGTGCCCCATCACAATCTGGCGATGAAGTTGAAGCGAGGACGCCTCGAGTTTGAGCCTTACGGCGTCCTCGGAATCATCTCGCCCGCCAACTATCCGTTTTCCATTCCCTTCAATGAGATTATCCCAGCCCTTGTAGCAGGAAACACAGTGGTCCTGAAGCCCTCGGAGCTTACGCCGCAGGTTGGCCTGGCCATCCGCGGCCTGTTGGAGGCTGCGAACCTTCCGCCGGGTGTTGCGCAGGTGATCCTGGGCGATGGACCGACGGGCCAAGCTCTCGCTGCGGCGGCCATTCAGAAGCTGATCTTCACAGGCAGCGTGGCGACGGGCAAGCGCATTCAGGCTAAGGCGGCCGAACGCCTCTTGCCCACGGTGCTCGAACTGGGGGGCAAAGACGCGATGATTGTTTGCGCGGATGCGAACCTCGAAACTGCTTCGAGCGGCGCCGTCTGGGGTGCGTTCACCAACGCCGGTCAAACCTGTGTTTCGGTCGAGCGCGTTTACGTGGTCGGCGACGTGGCCGAGAGATTTATCGCCCTTTGCGTTTCCAAGGCCAAACGTCTGCGTCTCGGGCGCGGCGACGATCCGTCAACCGAGGTTGGCCCGCTGATTCGGGACCGTCAGGTAGGTATCGTAGAACAGCAGATTTGCGAGGCGGTGACCCAAGGCGCGGAGGTGTTGTGTGGGGGGCACCGTCCCAATCTTCCTGGCCTCAAGGGGTTCTTCTACGAGCCTACGGTGATAACCCGCGTGAATCAGCAAATGCGCTTGATGCGAGAGGAGACGTTCGGGCCGGTGCTGCCCATCATGGTGGTGGAAAATGAAGCTGCGGCTGTGGCGTTGGCCAATGATTCCGA
>JBEKLY010000346.1:0-8111 GCA_050010015.1 Terriglobia bacterium | reverse complement strand
CGGTCCCACGGCTCACGCCGTGGGCTACTCCCTGTCGGCCCTCCGGGCCTGAATTTAGTGGCGAACGAGACCCGAATTGCCACCACTTGACCAGTTGAGGCGTTAAGTGAACGCTTATGGGGCTTGCCCTACCCCGGACCGTGTGAGATCCATTCAGCCAGGGGACGGCAAGCCGTCCCCCTACGATCATCTTTTCATGGCTTCTGGGTGCCCGTCAGCCGCCGGGCATGAGCGACTGCTAGAAGTTAAACGCCGCCTGAAGGTCGATACGGCGATTCGCCGCTGCCGAAGACCAGAAACCACTCATCAGCGAATTCGACCGGCCAAAGTAGTTCGTACCGAGGGCTCCGAACGGCGCCGAAAAGTTCACGTTGTTGAAGACGTTGCGCGCGTTGACGCTGAACGTGAGCGTGTAGCGCGCGTTGCTTGGCGCGCCTCCGCCGAAGAACCCGCCCATCCCGCCGCCGCCTCCCAGTCCGCGGGGTCCAAGGCCGCCGCCCGGGCCGCCTCGGCCGCCGCCAGGTCCGCCCGGGCCGCCCCCGAAGTTTCCGCTGCTTGCGCGCTCAGGCTTTTTCCCGAATCCGAATGTCTTACTTACCCGCAGGTTGGTTGTGAACTGGCCCGGACCGGTGCCGTAGTATGGCCCAATGAGCTTGTCGTTCGCGCCTGGGGTGAGATTGAAGCTGCCCCAGCGCGTGGCAACAATGTTTTCCCCCGAGGCGCCGGAAGTGGCAAGAGCAGGTCGATCGTTGTAAATATCCGTGCCGTAGAGGTCGGCCTCGGGCATGGTGATGTTGAAGGGCGCACCGGAGTTGAGAACGATCATGGGGCTGAAGGCAAAGCCGTGCGGCACGGTCCATGTACCGCCCAGGAAGACGCGGTGCCGGATGTCGAAGGCCGCGCGCCCGTAGTCCTCCGCGAGATCGTAGGGGTTCATTGGCGTGGTGGTATTGCCATTAGCGTAGCCCAGTGTGTAGAAGCCGAACAGATTCAGCTTTGCGCCCGCTCGTAGGTTGAAGTTCGCGATCAACTGATTCTGGTTGAAGATGCCGGCCGACTCGAGCTGATAGATATTCGCGACATTGGTCAAGTTGCCGTAGCTTTGATAGGGGCGTGTTTCCTGGCCGTTCAGGAGGGGATTGATATCGCGGTTCAGAATCTGGTGAACGCCGTGCGAGCCGAGATAAGTGACCGAGACGGTAGCATTTTTACTTAGTTGCTGCTCCAGGCCCGCGCCGCCTTGGATGGTATAGGGGGTTCGCAGGTTCGGGTCAAGCGGGCTGATGTTGGAACCGGTTTGGCAGCCCACCTCGCCCAACGCCGGAATGTCGGTGGGAAGATCAGGGAAGAAGTCGGGGTTGCTGTACGTGTAGCTCTGCTGGTTGCAGCCGTTCATCCGCTGGGCATTTAACAACGAGCTCTGAGAAATGCGGTCGTAGAAGATGCCCCCTCCCGCGCGCAGTACCGATTTAGGCGACTTCCCCTTGCCCAGACCCCAGGCCAAGCCTACTCTGGGAGCGATGTCGGCGTGATCGTGAATGCCGGTCTGCGTCTCGAAGCGCAAGCCCATGCTGAGCGTCATATTGGGGCGGGCGCGCCAATCGTCTTCGCCGTACAGCCCCAGGTCAGCGTAGTTGAGGCTCAGCGAGGGAGCGCCGCGGTTGATGGTAAACAGAGTCGCCCCGCCGCCCGCCGCCCGGATCTGGGCGTCCGTCCATTCGGCTTCGATGCCTTGGCGCGTAATTTGATAAGCGTTGAGGTTGGGAAACGAAAACGAGCCGTTAAAGCTTTGCGCCGAGCCTAGAGTCTCATCGTTATCGCGTACGCGCCCTCCAAATCTCACAAAATTCTTGCCCAGGTTGATGGATGTGAAATTCTGGAATTCATAGTGATTTTCGGTGTCGGTCTGTATTCCCTGGGAATTGCCGCCCGCCGTGAACGCGCCCGCCACCGCAACCTGGCAGGGTTGGGCGAGTAAGAGGCACCCCACGGGAGGGCCGAGAAGGTTGTTGCTGCCGTTGATCGCCAAGTTCACCGGCGCCTGGTAGCTGCTGTCGTGAAGGTATTGGAAGCGAGCCTGGTTCACCGTCCGGTCGCTGATCACGTGCGTATCGCCCACCTGGATGGTGTGCTCGGAACCATTCGTGTTGTAGGCTTGTGAAGGGAGAGCGAACTGCCCAATCCCGTCGTCTTTGTCGTTGTTCCCCCAATACTGGTAGCGCACGGTCATGACGTTTTTCGAGCTGAGCTGGTAGTCCACGCGCGGACCGAAGTTCATCCGCATCTTGGGATTTACCACGGCCTGATTGTAAGGAAGTTGCTCGGACAGATCGGGACTCAGCACAAACGTGCTCACCACGTTCGCGTCGTCGAGATCCCGCCGAAATATACTGAAGAAGAAAGACGCCTTCTTGCTGATCGGACCGCCGATGCTCCCGTTGTAGAACTGCGAATGGTAGTCCGGCTCCTGACTCACAAAAGGATTCCGCGTGTTGAATGAAACGGTATTCCCGCTCACAAACCCCTGGCCGTGGAATTGGCTGGCGCCCGGCTTGGTGGTGATTTCGACGCGGCCATAACCGAGCCTGTCGTATTCTGCCGAGAAAGGATTTTGGTTAACGCGGATTTCCAGAATCGAGGACTTGGGGGGAAGCTGGCCGCCCGTAAAGCCGTCAATGTAGATCTGCCCGCCGTTCGGACCCGCCGACGGGCCGGCCAATTCCTCGAGCTCGGACTGCAATTCATCCGGGTCATCGGAAAGCGATTCGAGTTCCTTTCCCGAGATGACCAGCGAACTGGCGTTGTTCTCGGGATTGACGCTCACAGTCGGAGCCTCGCCCGAGACCGTGATCTTTTGCACTTCCTCCTCGAGCTGAAGCGCGATGGTTAGCTTTTGAACCTGGCCGGCGCTCACCTCGATCCCCTGCTGCTCGTACAACGCAAAGCCCTTGGCGATGACTTTCACACTATACTTGCCGGCGGCGAGTGCTTTGAACTCGTAAACGCCGTCCTTGTTCCCTTCTACGGCTTGGGTTTGTCCTGCCTCAGAAGTAACAAGAACCGTTGCCTGCGTCAACACCCCTCCGGAGGGGTCGTTTACCTGGCAGCGCAACGTGCCGGAAGCAGCTTGCGCAAACAAAGGGCTGGCAAAAACTGGCGTCAAGATAAACGCCAAAAAGATATAAAAGCATTTTCCAAACAACCGAAATCGCATCACGTTTCTCCTGGAATGACACTTCACCTGGCATCTCCGCGAAAGCGGAAATAAAGGTCTTTCTGACCTTGTGCGGGTCCCCGCTTGCGCGGGGTGACTACGACGGGCACTTTCTTGCTTTCTTGCTGCTAGAGTGGGCTACAGACTCTGTGCGAGAACCTTATCTCGACTGTCATTCTGAGCGGAGCGAAGAATCTCGCTCTGCCGCTCAGGGTAAACTCCGCGAAGAGCCTGTCCTGAACGAAGTGAAGGAATCTCGCTCTGAGTATTTTCAACGCACTGCGAGATTCCTCGTCGCCCGCGGCTCCTCGGAATGACAGCAGAAATGAGTTCTCACACAGACTCTACAAACCCCGCGTACCAAAAACCAACTCCGCTTCGAGCCTAGCTCTGGCGCTGCGCCTCGGACTTCGATCGGCACTGCATTACTGTGTCCCTTCTTCTCCGCCTCCGCCGGCCGGCCCGCTCAGATTCCAGGATCCCGAGAAGAGCGCCTGGCTGGCGGAGGGTGAGGCGGTCAGGATCGGTTCCACGCCGCTCAGTAGAGTAATCGCCGTTACTCCGCCCGTGTCCGTACCTTGAGTCGAGACGATCATCACAGCGTCGCCTTTTTTAAAATCGGCTAGCGTCGCCTGAGGCAGCCGGCTGAGCAGGCGCTGGTAGTCAGGAGATCCGCCGGTGCGGGCGCCTCCTGGTCCTCCAAACCCTCCAGAACCCCCGGGCCGTCCGCCGCCGGAAGCGCCGCCTGGCGCGCCGCCCGAGGGAGGAGCGCCTGCCGCCCCACTGGCGCCAGGTGCGGCACCTCCAGGGGCGCCGCCACTCGCTTGTCCGGCTGCTCCGCCTTGTCCGCCGCCTTTGAGTCGCATGGCGATCATTTGCGCCATCTGCGGCTCCATTTTGCGTATTTGAGAGTCGGCCGTAAACTTCACCAGCACCGCTTTCTTGGTCTTCAAATCCGTAACGGTAAGCGTGTTCTGGCCGGGATCAACCGAAAAGACAGTGCCGGCGATATTCCGAAAGGTTCCCGAGACTATTTCTTGCGCGGCAAATTCGTTCCCGTCAGCGCTACGCGTGCCCCGAACGCGAAGCTGGTCGCCGGGTTGGATCTCCGCAAACGTACCAGGTTTGGCGTCGTCGAATTTCACCGAGTCGGGAGCGTATCGGCGCAGAGTTGTGTCTCTGGTCACGTGGATCGCAATCTTTTTCGACCCTCCGAACCCCGTCGTCGTGATCGTAAGCGTCCCGGCGACAGGATCGACGGCGCTCACCAGTCCTCCTACGCCTTTCTGCCACTCCGCGGTTTCCGCCGCGTGCTTCTGCACAATAGCAGCCTTGCTCATGTCGATTGCGCGGACGGCAGTCAGGGTCTTTTGATCGCTTGAAATCTGCCCTTGCACCAAAACGCGGTCGCCCACCGCAATGTCGGCTACGCCGATCTTGGTGGCATTCTTCAACGTCTTTTCCTCGGGAGCAACCCGGACAAGCAGGGCATTGCCTGGCACAACAATCGTAAGATGTACTCCCGCATCGGTCTGGAGGGTGAAGCCCGTGGGATCGGTACTCAGCACCGTGCCGGTGGCTTTGTAGAGGCTGCTCGGCGTCTGGCCCCAACCTACCGCGACCACGCTTATGACCAGCAGGCTTGTGCACATCAAGCTAAGAACCGATCCAGGATCGAGGTCCCCAGAATGCCGGCAAGCTCCCGTCCTCATTATCAACCTCCACTCTTCCTCATGGCGAGCGAGGCTACACCCCTATAGGTTTAGCCCTGTCGACCCGCCAGATTTGCGAGTTGGTAAAGTTACGCGGCGGCAACTTCCAACTGCACACGAATTGCATCCCGATAGTCACAGCAATGAGAATGCCATCCATACAAAACATCAACCGCGCGGACGGAAAGTACCTCGTCTACGCAGAGATGCCTCTTAAACTTATGACGATTCGTGGGGGTAGCGGGTTGCGGATAGGAGATTAAAATCGCAAAGAAAGTAACTTTTTCGGCCTATTTGTCGCCTTTTCGCGCAGTGCGCGTGCGGGTAGCCGCTCCCCAAGAGCGCAGGCTTATGAGAGTCAAATCATGGCGAGGCTTCGAAAGGGCGAACCTTGTGGTGTCACGGGGGCGTTAATCTAAAGCGTGAGGACTTCCGAAGCCGCGGAGCGGCGGCAGATAATAGCCCACGGCGCGAGCCGTGGGGAGAAAGCAGGGCCGGTGCGCGTGAAAAGCCCGGGAGGGGCGACAGAGCAGTCTTGACAATCCCAGATCTTCTGTCGCCACTACGTGGCTCAGCATGCTCTCTGTGTGCCGTGATCCCACGGCTGTCGCCGTGGGCCACATTCTTGCGCCCGTCGGCTGACGGGCTTGGCGTGGGGCGATGGGATTATTCTAGCGCCTATGCCCCTCCCGGTTGTCCGGGCGCGGCCACAACGGTCCCCCTGGAACGCGAGACGGCCAATGAATCTCACAGAGGTGGAGTTGGCTCGGTTCCGCGTTTCTCCTTCACCTCAGCGTTGAACAGTTTGAAACGCGAGTAGGTGTGTGAGTTCCGAAAGGTTCTCCCCTTCCACTCGACGGTGACCGCCACTTCGGAAGGCAGCCAGATGGCGGAGGCTACTTCTCTGAACTGCACGGGCTCGTAAGTGATTTCGGTGGTTTGCCGCTCCAGGCGGATCCTGGGTTGCGGCGACAGCAAATCACTCCGCAGGCGAACTATTTTGTAGCTCGCCGTGTCAATCCAAGCTATTCCCTGGAAGAGCACCAGGATCGATTCCTGATCGGTGTTGAATCGTTCCACCATCTGCGCTTTTTCCGGCGTTTGGGCGAAAGCCACGACATGGCAGTGATGTCCTGCCACGGTCTGCCGGCCCAGCAATCGGAAGCTTGCGCCCGACTGGTAGGAGGGATGAAACACCAAAGACGCGGAAGCAAAACCGGAGGTCAGCATGAAACCGGCATCCAGGCCCTTCGACCCTGTCCGGTCGCCATGCTTATCGGTACGATATTCCTCGAGGCCCACTCCCCACTTCTCCGCTTTGGCGAGAAGCAGGTATTGAAAGTTCTCTTCCATCAGGTCTTTGGTCTCGCCCTTCTTTCCCAGGCGCGCTTCGCGAACCTGCTCTTCCGACATGGTGTTCGCGAAGTTCTGGAAAAAAGCCTGGACGTCCTGGCCTGTCCTTCCAAGAATCGCGGCGAGCTGATCCTGGTTCGCCGCCGGTTCCACACTTCGAAGCTCGGGGATTGCGGCGGCTAAAGTGGGAAGCGGCTGGTTCAGGACGGAAGACACCTTCGAGGACGACTCGAGCTTCTGCCGCGCCAGAATCTCGGTGTGAAGGTTGCGCACGGGCATCGGGAATTCGCTGGGAGACCGCTTGCCCATGTAGTCTTTGAGTTGCGCCGCGGCGGCCCTTGTATCGCCTTCATCCAGCAGCGCGCGCGTGCGAAGGATCTTGGATTCCTGGGAATCCCCAGCGCGGATCGCCTCACCCAAGGACTCTTCGGCGGCCTCAAGGTTCTTCTGAAGGATGAGCGTGCGGCCCAGTTCCCGCAAGATAAGCGGATCGTTGGGCGCTTGCGCTTTGGCTTGCATCAGGAATCCGGCGGCCTTCGCGTACTCACCCTTCCAATCCTCAAGCACGCCGAAGACCAGGTTCAATCGGGCGCGCTGAAGGTTGTTGTTCTTCGCATCCGCGCCCTTCATGGCTTCCGCAAACTCGCGCGCGGAACCGTTCAGGCCACCCGCCTCGAGCCGGGCGAGGCCCAGGAGAATCCGGCAATCAACGCAATCCGGAGACTTCTTCATGGCATCGTTCAGGGAGTCCACCGCTTTAACGGGTTCTTGGCGAACGAGCAGTTCCTCGATCCCTCGCGCCAGGTCCTTGCGCCCGGATCCGGCGCTCTTCTCAGTGTCCAAGCCGGTCTTCAGCTCCTGCCCCAGCTCTTTGACCAGCGATTCTTCGGCCAACTCCTCCGTGTCGCCTGTATCCTCTCGCATCGTGATCGTGATCTCCCAGGTCTTGTCCCCGTTCCCAAAATCCACAATCTCGCGCGCGGCGTGGTAGCCTTCGCGATCCACTGAGAGTTTCGCGACTACGGTCTTGAACGTGGTGAACTCGAGTTCGTACTCCGTCGAGAACCTTCCCTGAAAATCCGTTTGCACATCGCGGATCAACTTCATGCCGTAGCCCAAATCGATGTGCACGTTCGCTTGTCGAATGGGTTCACCTCTGAAATCGACGACCTGACCGAAAATGTGCCAGCGGTGCTTCTCTACGCTGCGGATGGAAGGCATCGCGGGGTTAGTGGGCATGGGCCCCATTTGCGGCCACAAAACGGTGGGCAAGAGTCCCGATAACACAACTGAAATGAAGGCAGTTCTAGTGGCAGGATTTCGCATCGTCATCAGCATTTTTCGCCACCCGGCGTGAGATCATATAAAGCACCTCAATGAGGGCTTCAACGCTGCCGGTAATATATGCCTAATGGCTCCTCAACGCAATGCCGGCCCTCCTGAAAATCATGTCATTCCCGTGAATCGGGCTGGTAGAGGCGGTTCGCGAACCGCCCCTACTCGAGGGTCATGTCATTCCCGCGAAAGCGGGAATCGATCGTCTCCCGATTCACGATGGGTCCCTGCTTTCGCGGGGACGACGCTGACTTTCATTCGCTCGAGTGGGCTGAAAACCCATGACAACTCCTCGCAAAGGTAGCCGGTATGGCGCCGGGGTGACGCTGTCATGGCGGGCTAGCCTACTATCGGCCGAAAGAAAATCTGTGACCGCTAATCCGAAGTTCCAACAGCCTTCGAGGGATATCCTACTGATTCCTTGAGGGATACTGCCATGCTCAGTTTCCGGTTACTGGGAACGCACGGATCAGTTCGTACGCCCGCGCCTGGAGGGG
>JBEKLY010000345.1:0-8137 GCA_050010015.1 Terriglobia bacterium | reverse complement strand
GGAGCTATGGTTGGGTACCTGGCGTGGCTGGCTCGATTCTCGCGGTCAGTGGCCTGGCTCCCTGAAGAGCTACGCTACCTCGACCCTAGGTGCAAGCTCGTTGATGTTGCCGCGCGCCTAATGAGCGTGTTGGCGGCGCACGTGAACCAAACGGCCTAACGTCAAGGATTGCTCGCTCAGCATCCACAGCATCACCCGCCTTACCTATCCGAAACTTTCACATCTCTTTTCGCCAAACTGGAGCCCGATGTAGCAGATCACCACACGTGTGTCGGTTAGGTTGGAAGCCGGGCCTGCTTTCGGAGCGCAGGCTCGGTGGAAGAGTTCCGACTTGGTATCACCCTGCCATCACTCCTGACCTGCGAGGCGGTGTGCCGACTAAACCATACTTGAAAAGGAGGAGTACATATGATCATTGGTGTCACGCACGACAATGACGGCCGTGTTGTCCAACGGCTGTCCGTATCCACTAAGGTCTCTATCGGGCTACCACCCAACGGAGACCGCAATCATCCCACGAAGCTCGACCACTTCGTCTTCCTGCGCAAAAAGAAAACGGCCAACAGGGTTGAGTGGGAGATTGACCCGGAACTGACCAAGCATTACGGAGAGCAGTGCCGGGAGCTTCACATTATGTTGATCGACGACGACATCGAGAACGTCTTCCCCAGCTCCTACGCTTGGTGGACGGCCACTGAGCGGAAATGCTGGGGTGACGGCGTCTCGGCTACCCGGCGTACGGCTGAGAAGCCTGGCGGGCAGCCGTGGACCTCGTGCGGTAGTGGTTGTCCGGAGCTTACGGCGGGCCAGTGCAAGCCGGGTGGAGATCTACGCTTCGTGTTGGCAGACTTCCCGCGGCTGGGGAGTGTCTGCCGCATCCACACCTGCTCGTACCGTTCCATCCGCCAGATCCATTCCGCCTTGCAAGAGATCCAGACCTTCACAGGTGGGCGCTTGGCCGGCATTACCGCCAAGCTGACGGTTCGCCCGGAGGAGGCTACGTATTTCGACCGCAAGGAGAAGAGGAAGAGAACTGCCTCCATTTGGGCGCTGAGTCTCGAGGTCGAAGGCGACGACATGCGGAAACTCATCGCTAATCTGACGGAGAACGCTCGGCTGTTTGCTGAGACTCGGAAGTTGCTCGGGTCTGGTGGCAAGGTCTTTGAGGTCGTTGAGGACGAGCAGGAGCAGGCGCCGGAGGTCGCAACGGAGTTCTATCCGGCGTCGGCGAATGGTTCTGTGACTACGGAAGGCGCCGCGGCAGGCTCTCCTTCGGATACACCCCTCCCCGCTACCGCGCCGCAGCCAACGCCGAAGCCTTCGCCCCCTGAGAACAACACTGCCCCGAGTGGGGGAAACGGATCGGGCAAGCCACCGGTGGAAGGGGCCGCGGCATCAAAGCTGATGGCGAAGCCTTCGTTCCCTGCAAACAACACGACGCCGAATGGTGGGAATGGATCTACCACGCCACCCGCCGTGGGGGCTGCCTCGCCCCCTGCGCACACCAATGGTAACGGGTCAGCGACAACTTCCGGATTCAATCAGCTCCGCAATGAGTTCTTGACCGTGGCACGCCGTGTGGCAACAACCAAGAAGCAAGCCATCGCAGAAGTGGTCGAATGGGCGAGCGGCGGCGCATTCAAGTACGGTGACGTCGGCCGCATGACGGAAGCCGACACTCCGAAGCTACGGGCGGCCACTGAACTCATGGCGTCGGCCGTTGCCAGCACAGCTCGCTGATTGAGACGTTCTCTCTTTCCCACCTTGACCTGCCTCATAACCCCTGCCTCAACTCCCACCACCACCCTGGAGCGCTGGCACCTTGCTGCGCTTTGGACCGACGCAAACTTGCTGGTGCTCCAGCCCCACCGACTTCGCTGAACACTGCCTTCCAGGTTTTCGCAGATGATTGAGCTCGAAAATGGAAGTCAAGCTGGTCTGCGCCACTTTGTCTCTGTTGAGTGGGCTTGCACGCAAGAAATATTTCCCGCTATGACATGGGAGGTCACGAGCATTGCGGATACAGGCAAATGGCGCTCCACCGTGAGCAGAATGGAGTCTTCGACTTGGAACGGAAAAAGTACCGCTCCCCAAAAACCATGGTTTACTCAACCACGTCCCGACATGTTTTCAATGATTTAGACAAACCGACAGATCCAAATGCTCGGCTTCTTTGAAGAGGTGGACGGCTAGTTGGACCTTTCGACTCACGGCGCGGTTCACTTGTATCTCCGCGATGAGCTGCTCGAAGGGATTCTTGATCGTTCGGATATACGGAGTGCTGCCGTCAAGATCCGAGCGTAGATTGCCAACCAAGTATAGATAGAAGCGACCCCGAAGGGTGCTAGAGGCCGCGGTCTTCCACTCATTCCAGGTCATTTCTTGTATGCGGGAGGCAACTCCCGACGATTTTAGCTCGATGAGGCGATCGAGGAGATCGGGAAGCCGTGGATCGAGCGTCAGCACATCGAACCCAGGCCATTCTAGCGAGATGCTGAACTCACTATGGAGTTTATTCATAGCCGAATCGAACTCCACAGATGCGGCGCGGGCTTGCGCGATTTTATCGGGTGTCGATATATCGAATACGAGCGCGTTCGGCTGAGTCGACCCAACGGAGGGATCGAATATTTCAGCGCTATGAAGCCCTGATCTTCTGAGCCTCTTTCGTTCGAATACCAGGGCTACCGACATTCCGATATCGTTGAGCAAGTCGAGATCCGTGCGCCCCCCGTAATCACCTGTGTTTCCATGCATGCTGCTATTATCTTCCCCGCTGCCGCCACCGTCGCCCTTTCTTTCCTTCTTCGTCGGTCGGCTGTTCTCCCCACGAACGAGAATGGGTTCGCCCTCGACGAGTAACTGCTCCGGAGAATAGAGTGGGAGCCTTCGAAAATCCTCTTTGGGTAGCTGCTGATGATCATCACCGGGAAACACCGCAGGCTGCTCAACTGGGGTTGGGCTGAGCACCGTTTTCAGATCTTCTTGGGCTTCGGTTGAAAGGATGTAGTCGTCGACGTCCGAGTCACTCGCGAGGAACAGCGCCCTGCGCTCTTTGATGTCGAGCGGAGCTCCGGCGCGGCGGAGGAGACGCTCGCGCATGTCCGCCGTTTTGGCTTGGACGAGAGCCCGGAAGGGCTCGAAGTAGCCGGAACCGAAGACCTCACACAGCGTGCTTGCAAGTGCTTCTGCCTCGCCTGTATCGGGTGGCCATGGGCGCTCTCCCCAGACGATAAAAGCCTGGTCGGGCACGCCGTCGGTGGCGAACCGAACGAACGCATCACGGGCGAAACGGCCGAGGTCGAGCTTACGACCTTCGAGTTCGCAGCCCAGTTCTAGAGCGGTTACTGGCTCCAGTCGCTCGAAAAGGCGACGAAGACGACGCACATCTGTTCGGGCGAGACGCTCGTCCGAACGATCCGCCGCAATGCGCGCCAGAATATATGGCGCGAGTTCGTTTAGGCCGGATTGTAGCAGCTCCAAGTCACCGTTCTCGAGGGCAGGATTTCCAGGTAGCGGGAACCAGGCGAGGGACTCCTCCAGGACACGCACGCTGAAATATTGCGTTAGGGATGACCGAGCGGCTTGAAAAGCGTCAATCACGAAAGTCCAGATTGGCTGATCCGATTGAATACGTTCCCGGGCGTCGCGACGGTCTGAGTAGAAGACCTGTTTGGCCTCGAAAAAGCGATAGTGTCCAGCGCCGTCAGTAGCGAGGAGTGGCGCGTCCGCGAGGGCGTTCCCCGGCTGCGTGATCGGTCCGCTCTGGCGCTCCCGGCTCGCGAGCAATTCGAACAAATTTCGGTATGCGGGTCGAAGCACCTCGCGCAAATCCTGCGGCAGATCGCCGCCGGCGTCGAATTGTGACGAATAGAGGTCGCGCAACCGTTGCAGCAGGAGCCGGGCGTCTTCCAGCGAAAAGTTGGCTGGGGTCAACTCGTCCCGCATCCCCAGCGCCTGCGCGAAGCCCCTCGCCTTACCCTTGAGCACCGCGGGATCTACTTCGAGAGTTGGCACAAGTAAGCTTCCGGATTTCGCACGACGCCCAAATCTGCGTTCAACTTCGAGCGTTGGCAGCCAGACCTGCCGGGCGTGGCGCGGTCCGAGGCCCGTCGGGCAGAAGGGCGACTGCTCAAGTCGCGCCATCCAAAAATCCGGAATCACCTCGACCAGTTCTTCGGGTTTTGCTCGCGCTGGCTTAGTCCTCATCGATGGGACCTGGCCAATCGGCACTTGAGCGATTTGCGCACGCGAGAAGGGTTCGAGGACACTCCAGTTCCGGGCAAGATGCTCGTAAAGCGCTCTACCCAGCTTCGCGGATTTATCGCTCGATGCCGCCCCGAGGATCGCGACAAGGTGCTCCAGGTCGTGCAGCCGATAGAAGTAGGGCACCGTCGATTGCTGATCCGGGTGCTCGGCGAGCGAATGTCGAACTCGATCCACATAGCTGCTCCAAAAGTCAACTGGGACCTTCTGGAAAATCCAACCTTCTGGGCGAGCTAGGTTGCTGGTTTTCAGCCAACCCGAAGCACGATCCTCGACGTCATGGAAGTGGACGGGTCGGAGTGACTGGTTGACGCCAAGCCACTCAAAGAAGCCGAGCCAGCGGCTTTGATCATCCACTTCGAGGGCCGCCTCCTCATCTTCATCGACGCTGACTTCATCCGCACCGATGTCGCCGTCCTCGCTTTGGCTTGCGTCACTCAAGTAACGATACTTCTTAAGGAGGCCGGAGAATGCCGTGGGAGTCACTAAAAAGTGAACTCCCGATAGGTCCTTGATGCCGATCTCATCGGCTGTCTTGAGAACGCGTTCCACGGAGTTTTCGCCAATCCAGTCCTGGCCGAAATACGCTTTATACGCGGGGACCCATTCGACTTTGTCCGGGATTGTGCTGCGGCAGGGCACGTCGAGGCGGCTAAGATTGAAGAGCGCGCGGTTAGTACTGAGTCGCTCGTATGGGAGTGGAGCGCTCGGGTTCGAAGTCCGGCCCGCGAGCTGACAAATCGCGGCGATTCGTTCCATGGTGTGCAGCGTCTCGCGTTCACGGCGTGCCTCGAGATCGCGATCGAGATCGAGCGCAGGGAGAACGCTGGCGCGCATGACATCAGGAAACTTGAACTCCTGCACATCGAACAGCGCCTGCCAGATGACTAACTGCTGCTTTAGTTCCTGGTTCCGTTCCTTGGGCGTCATATCACCCCAACAGATTTTCTGTATCAAGAAGCAGAGTCCGTCCAGCGGCACTTCGCCGCGCAGCGAGCGCGGCGGATAGAAGCATGCAAGGCCAGTTGTGGAGATTCGCCGCGCAGTGTCGTTGTCTGCCAGACCCACGGGAAACAGGGGTTCGCGTCGAACGGCCTCGGCCAACCGATCCCTCTCCGCTGCGGCCAAACCGAGCCAGAGCCGTTCGAGAACACTAAGGACCGGGTCGATAAACGCCTTTCCTGATGCGTACAGCGTCGACCGAGACGGATCGGAGCGCGCAAGCATCGTCGCGGCTTCTTCCGGGGATAGACAGTAAGCACCATGATCTGCAAGGACGCATGCCGTATCGACACCGCAGAACTCTGCTGCGGGGAAAACTCGCGTACCCACAGATGCCCGCTCTGGCAGGAGTCTGCGAAACGCCTCCCCGACCCCCGCATCGGGCACAAGGGGAGGCAATGCGCATGACTGGATAGCGAGCGGCCCATCAACTTCAGAAGGTACGAGGGGAAAGTGCGCCAGTGCAGAACACACTTCCTCGTAGAGTGCCTGTGCCGCTATTGTTGGGGACGGTGCTCCTACCGAGGTTCTTCGGTCGAGAATGCGCATCACCGCTTTCACCGATGATCCGCCGCTAAGCAGTCGAGGAATGAGTGTGTCACGAAGCGTCCGCGCAACCTGTTGCAGTAGAAAACGATTGTAGTTGGACGCTTCTGACTCCACCCGGATTTCCTGTCGAGATAGGTTCGAGTTAAATGCGCCGCTAATTAGCAGGTCATACGGACAAGCCTCACCCGTAGGTAGGAAGACGTGGAGTTTCCGCCACTCTGGATCTAGCGCGATCGGGTGGCCATCGCGCATCCTGGCCGCAATCGATACCTCCGTGACATTTACGCCCTCCCAAGAAATTTCTCCAAGGCCGCCCCGATGGTTCTCGATCTGGATCTCAGGCTTATAAGCAAGGAGGAACGTATCGGCAACGCCGTCATCGGGAGTGAGCACCACCCGGTACGTCCCTTGTTCGGAGAACTCAGGCGCCGGTTCAGTGCCGACGTCCGTTACGCGGTCACGCGTAACCGTCCAAGCCGACTTGTGGGAAAGCCCTGAATTCTGGATGTCGACCTCGACACGACCGAGGTGCTTCAGGAACACCAACGACGTAACCGGTAGGTGTCGAAGCGCGGTGGCGAGCCCGTCTCGCTGCTCTGTCGTCATCTTGGCGAGGAGCGGAAATCGAAATGCGGTGCGCATCCCGCGCGCACGCAACGTCCGCCACAGCTCGGGCTCTCCGTTAACCGGCCAGGGAAAGCGGGTAACTGGCGCCCGCGTGACTGTATCGATGATGCCCTCGTCGATGAGCTGCTTCACGGCGCGTACGGCGTCTGCAGGCCCGAACCGAAACGAGATCGTGGTCGAATAAACCTCTGGGGCGTCAGTGATCTCGAGCACTGACTTGAATCCCATGCCCTTATGCCCGATCGATGCGCGCCGGTTGCCGCTCTGTCCCTTGCTGCTGGCGCTGATACCGCATAGCCCCCGTACGTCCGCCCCGTCGAGTGGGCGACCGGAGTTAGCAACCCAGAGGTCGTTATGGTCGAGAACGAACGCGATGTTCGCCGGTTCCGAAGCGACGGATGACATCGCGTCGTCGGCGTTCTGAAGCAGTTCGTAGATCAATCGCCCTCTATAGTCTTGGGCGATCTGCGACTCCTGCCCCAAGTCCTCCCTCAGCCGCTGCACGCTGGCCCGGTATACGTTCAGATTTTCACTGCGAATCCTGGCGAGGAGATCGTCCGACATCTCGGGTTGTAAGTATCGTGGGAAATAGTGAATTTCACTCATACGCGGTTCCCCTAAGACTGCCAGTTTTCGACTGACTGTAGTCCTTCCACCCGAAGCTGGAGACGGAAATCGCCTGATTCATCTCCCGCAAGAACCGGAGCCCCTGTCTTGTAAGTTGATCTCCGCGCGGCACGGCTCGCCTACCTTCGGTGCGACCCGCTAGTTGCTGCAATGCTGGATTATCTCACTCTTTCGAACGAGTGGACCCTATGTTAGCGAAATGCAACGGCCCATTCTTCGCGCGCCCGTCCCGGTGCAACCAGACATCGCCCTGGAGTATTGACGGGCACGGCCAGGGGGCCAGAACCTCTGCCTTCGGCAGAAACCCAGAGTATGACACCGAAGGTCGTCTGTTAATGGGAGTGAATTTGGGTAGGGTGCCAGGTAGGATTATTTCGCTAACTGTGACACAAATTATCAATAACTATGGCACAGAATTTCACTAATTCTGCCAACCTAAAGGTGGAAAATCTGCAAGCCCACACCAACACAAGGAGGGAACATGTTCGGGACAATGCAAGTCACCAAGCTGTTTGAATTGAGCAAGTTGGAAACAGTGGAGGAAGCCGTTGCAAAGCTGTTGGAGTTTGCTGATTACCCGAATGTCGTTCGTTGGTTTCAGTTCCCAACAGCCGTGGTGGTCCTTCTGGCTCATGATGACGAGCCCGATTGCGGCGCCATTTACGTCTTGGATCGGAAGCGGAGTGCTTGGTTTTGGGTGGATTTTGATGATTCCAATTATGGCGGGTATAGCCCGTCGCAATTCGATGTTCTGATCAGCCAATGCCGCTTTTTCGGCCTCGTGGAATCCCCTGGCTTGCTCGAATCCCCCGTCCAATGGTTCGTCACACCGGGCCAGAGGCCAACGGTGCTGGGAAGACTCGAATCTTGACGCCAGGCCTACCCGCAAAGATCACACTGCTTACTATCCCCCATTTTGTAACCCATTGAAAACACAATATCGGCCCGACTGGCAGCCACCCCATTTGACAGAAAATATTTCTCGTTTTATTTCCAATCAATATGGACTTGTGGCGGCCACCGGGTTTCACGGAGGAGAAGATGCAGCGGCTTCGTCTGAAAGCGC
>JBEKLY010000344.1:0-8185 GCA_050010015.1 Terriglobia bacterium | reverse complement strand
TAGATATCACCCCCATGGTCGCGCACGATCTTCTGCGCAATGGCCAGCCCAAGTCCGGTGCCCCCATCTTTGCCATAACTCACAAAGGGTTGGAAAACGAGATGGCGGAGGGGCTCGGGGATGCCCGGACCGTTGTCCGCAATGCTGATCTCTAAACCATCCTGCCGGCCCACGGATTTCACTTCGATCCGCCCCGAACCTGGGGGAACCGCTTCGCAAGCATTCACAACGATGTTTGTGACCACCTGTTGCAGCCCTCTGGGATCGAACCGACCCTCGGTCAGACCTTGGTGATCATAGCGGATCACAATCCGCCGGAATTCCGGTCGCACCGCTGCGACCCGAGGACGTGCGGTCGGCGTTTGGTCTGGCACTGTACGACTCAGCGAATTTTTGTACTTGTCCTTTGTTTTCATGGACATTCTCGCTTTGTTCCCTCGATTTTGCGGCCGACAAGTTGAGGAACCAAGAAGTGGAGGAGTCGGTCGCCGCGTTCCGGCCTGCGGCCAAAGCCCTGTAGTCGGCGTCTGATCTGACACTCTAGGACTCAGCGACTTTTTGTCATTGTCCTTTGTTTTCATATACATTCTGGCTTTGTTCCCCCGATTTTGGTGTAGCGTGGACCGCCGTGTTTGCGGTCCGCGGCTCGCCCCAGCGATCATGGAAAAGCCGCAGACCGCAGAACCGGCGGTCTGCGCTACCAGACATTTTGTACTTGTCCTTTGTTTTCATATACATTCTGGCTTTGTTCCCCCGATTTTGGAAGGCGTAGCGCGGAGGTAGCCGCAGTCTGGCTTCCTCCGCGGCCTTTCGGCCGAACGCGCCTTCCGGATCGCGTGAGCATCCGCGGGAGCGAAGAACCGCGGAGGAACGCTAAGAACGCGTACCTCCGCGCTACCTCGACTTCTCGACTGCGCTTGGAGGCAGAAACCACAGGCAGGAACTACGGATGAAACCAATAGAGGACTTTCTGGCATAGCGTACCCGGCAGGCCCTGAGCGCCTTATCCGACCTTACTCGACGATTATAGCCTATAATACCACATGTGTCAAGTATGCACGGAGTTAACTACCCCGATGGCACCTCGGCTGGCCCAGGATCGGTTGCTTGGAGTCAGCGATGCCCTCGAGGGTCGTGAGCAGGCCGACACAGGGCGCCATACCATTATCTGCCGGCCCAAATGTAGTAGCCCGACTTCGAAGTGAGCGAGCGGAAGCGTTCGCGAGGCACGTTCAACTTCCCACGAAGTGTTTTGTGGCGCTGCTTGAAGGCGGTTTCATCATCGGGAACGGTTTCTTCCTCGACCGCCTCTTTCAGAATGGCTTCGAATCTCTTGCTGCCGGCAACGGGTGAACCATCGTACACTTCGGCGGCGGCCCGCACCCGCGAATCCTTCCACAGGGCGGCAGCCCAGTCCTCCAGTGAAACCGGGCCGCCGTTCATCGAGTGTTCCATGAAGAACTCAGCCTTCTCGCGTAGCCACCACCTAAAGGCTTCAGCGAATTCTCTCTCGTAGTCGGGCGGTACCCAGCGGCGCTTGTACACCGGCTGCTCGATGCGCGCAATATGTTCGTTGGTCCGAATCGCTTCCATCCTTGCCAGCCAGAGCCCTTTGCGGTTCTCTTCCCAATCGGCTGGCGGCCCCGCATTGATAGCCGCAAGCTCGAAGGGTCGCTGGCCGAGCGCCACTTCCCACGGGTGCTCTGCATCCACGGTGCCTAAGCCGACAGCGGGGTGCTCCTGACGCAAAAACCCGTAAGCGGAATAAATCAGCCAGTCCATTTCTTCTTGGAAGGCGATCATTTCTCGCCGTAGCCGTTCGCGCTCTTCCTTAGCTTTTGCCTTGAGGGTAACAAGTTCTTGCGTCGTGTCAAACGGCTGGCCAATCAAGGCGTGCGGCCCGTTGTACCCCGGCAGCGCGCGATTCCATCCGTCATATGCGTCGCCCGGTTTTTCGAAAAGCCTCTTGCAACCCAGACCGAGCGCGTTCGTCCCAAGCCGCACGCAGCTGTCGGTCAACAGCGCTGATGCTGAATGCAAGCTGCCTTCTGCCAAAACCTGCACCGGAACTGGTAGACCGTGCAACTTGTTACCCTGGAATTCGTACCTGTCTTTGTGCTCCTCTAACCCAGCCCCTTTGTTGAAGCAGACTTGTTTCAACCAGAAAAGGGCGGCGCTCGAATTCAAAACGGTCATTACGGCCCACCACTCGTTCAGACTCGTCTCCGACCCCGCCAGGTGAAGCAACGGGGTTTTTTGGTTAAAAACCATCGGAGGCTTAGTAAGCAAAAAGTGATTATGGGTCGCGACTTCGGGGTAGGCAATACGGAGCCCCAAGCCCTCGTGGTGATACTCGCGGTACTCAAACCACTGAAGTCCGGCCTCAAGTTGAGTTTGATGAAACTGGCTCCTAATTTCCAAGTGTGGGCGGAAGGGACTTAGGTAGGCTTCAAGTTCAGTGCATAGACTAGGCTTAACGTTCTCGTCATAAGGCCAAAGAGCAAACCAATCGGTCCGGAATTGGTAGTCACGAAGATCCTCACCAATAGCGAGGCGTCGCAAATTGGAACTTGGGATTCGATACCGGCGAATCAGATGGGCGGGAACAAGGTAAATGTCGTTTGCTGCTGTAACGCAGTCGAAGCCCACGTCATCATCCAATAACTGGCGAAGATTCTTGTGCAAAGTGCCTTCAATTAGCACTTTGGTAGGCTCGTTTCCCAAGTCGAATAACCACGGATGAGTAGCCATCTGAGCCCGTTCGCGTGCCGCCACGGCAATCCATCTGTTGGAATAGCCCGCGTTCTTGAATTGGGTTTTGAGCGAATTCCAGAGTTCGGTATCCTCAGGTGCCGTCTGCAGATCGCCCTTTATCCCAGCGGCCAAGGTGATCTGTGATTTCGGGTCTGGCTGGCTGTTCTCCGCAAAAGCAATCAGGGTCGGAGTGCCATGCCCCGGCAAAGAAAGCCCGCTGCAGTCGATGACGTAGTCAATATTCTTTTTAGGCAGGAACCGTTCGACTAGTTTCTTGCCGAATTCCCGCTTGCTGAAAGAATTAGACACGATGAAACCTAATCGTCCATGAGGTTTGAGTAGGCCAAAGGCCCGCTCGAAAAAGGGCACCACCAGCGAGTACTTCTGCGAAGCCGTTTCGAACCTTCCGCGGTATGCTTCTCTAAGCTCCTGATCCTTACCGAGCACAAAGGGTGGATTACCAAGAACCGCGTCAAAGCCCGGCGAATTCAAAGGAGAGGTTGCATTTAGCTCCAGCGGCCTGCCGAAGCGGTCCCGCCATACCTCTGGAAATTCTAATTCCCAATGGAAAAACCGATATTGTGAGGCGGTTCTTTCGACTTGTTGCAGCCATGCAGGTAGATCCTTCGGCGCGGGTTCGGCAACCCCGTCCAGCCAAGCATGAAACTCTCCGGCGATGTCGAGGCCGAAAAGCGGCGCAAGCTGACAATCACAGGTCAAGCGGAAGCGTCGCAGGTGCTCGCGGGCGATGCGAAGGTTCTCTTCCTTTTTGCCGATATCCCTCAGTGTGTTTGAATAATTCTCGTTGATGTAGCGAATAAATCCCACCGCTAGCGCCATCTGTTGCACCAACTTCTGCGCAAAGAGATCGTGGTGGAATTCGTCCGAGGAGACCCCGAGTAGGCTGTCGCCGCAACGCAGATGGTGATTCAGGAAACTCAGCGGGACGCCCTTGGCGGCAGTGGCAACCCATAGGGAAAGCTTCGCCAATTCGACAGCCAGCGGGTTTATGTCCACGCCATAGATGCACCGCTCCGCAACGCGAGCGCGGATAAACTCGATCGGCGCATCGAGAGGCAATGGCAACTCCGCCTTTTCCGTCTTCTTCTTGCCCTTTCCATTGGCCATTAGCTGGGAGCGGATTTTCCCCAATTGCCCATTGACGTAATCGGCGAGGAATTCGACGGCAAAAACCAGAAAGTGGCCGCTGCCCATCGCCGGGTCCAGAACGCGTTGGTCCAAGATGCGGGCGATGATCGAGGCTGGATTATTCCCGCATTCTTCTTCGATTCCTTGGACGAGGGGCTTCAATACGTTTTCGCCGATGAACTCCACGACGTAGTGAGGCGTGTAGTAGCTGCCAGTCGCCTTGCGGTCGGACTGGTCGGCCACTAAGGTATAATCACCGGCCTCAACCTTGCGTGTAACGTGCCTATCGCCGAGCAGCTTTACCGAACCGGCCTTGACCTCCGCGGTTGACACCGGCTCAAGACGCCATTCGAGCAAGCCCTCATAGATCGTCCCCAGCTCGCGAACACGAAGCGTGGAGTAATCCACGCGGACGGGATGGAACTGGTTTTCCCCGTTCGACTGGTAAACGCGGAGCAAGCGGTCAATGGCGTTGGCGACGGCTTGGTTGGGCAATGTGACGCTTTCAAGAAGCGCACGGGCGGGAGCGAAGTAGTCCACAGCCTCATCCGCAGCCGGACTGGAAGTTGGCGGCTTGCCTTCAAACAGATGCCCGTTATATTCGGCCGCGATAGCCTCAAAGATGTCATGGAGCTCGTGCCAGAAGTTCTTGCCCTCCCACTCGCCCCCGCCAATCGAATCGCCGTTCTTCTTGGTAATGCGGTCAGCGATGTCGTCGGAAAGCGCCCTTTGCTCGAGCAGGCCGTCTGCCTCTGCCTTCAATATGAACAGAAGCCGGAAAAGCTGAATCAGCGCGGCCTCGTAAGCCAGCGAGGGCGCTGTGCTCGGGCTGGCGCCCATGATGGCGGAAGCGAGCAGTTCCACCGCACCGAACGCCTGACGGCGCAACTCGGCGGTTATGGCCGCTGCGTGCCGCGTGGCTTCGTCATAAATCTTGTCCAGCCGGCCCCCGTCGCGCAGGGCCTCCGCGCCGAAGAAATAAACCAACAGCTTGAAGGCGTTGCGTTCCTGCTGGGCAAAAAGTGAGGGCTTGGTGGGAAGCTCGATCTCCAGGTAGTCGTGGCGGAGCGGATCGGAGTCGCCGCAGTAAAGCCTCCAGGTGTGCCCGTTGGTAAGCACGCCCCAGCGGGGTCCACCACTTCGATGGGCATTCTGGAGGTAGAACTCAATCTGGAATATCGGATCGCTCAGGTCGGACTTCTTGGGTTTTTCGCCGAACTCCTTCCCCCATCGCTCCGCTTCAACAATCCCGCAGCTTCTTTTGAGCGCCTCCAGTTCCTGACCTTCGGTGATCAGTGATTGCGCCTTGGCCAGGGTTTCCTGGTCCGGGAAAAGGGCGTAATCGATCTCCTTGCCAAGCTGACGCACAGAAGGGGACCACGGCAGACCGAGAATGTCGAAAACACGATTCAGGAACTGGTCCCTGACCGCATCCTCGTTGCTGCCTTTGCTCGTTGGCTTGTTCTTGGAGAGTTGTGGGCTGACCTTTTCGAAAAGGGCCTCAATTTGGGCTGCGCATGGGCCATCGCCTAATGATTTCCAATCGTCGCGGCTGGAAAGCTGATGAGTCAGGTAATGCTGTGAGATCAATTTCCCACGGATGAGCCCGATTATTGAGTCACTCGTCGAAACGTCAGGCATCTGAGAACCAGTCATTTTTTACCAGCCTGGGAGTCATTTGGCAAGCGCTGTTTTGCAAGTGGCGGGCGACGGGCCAGCGCAGCGCCCCTGGTGTGGGAGTTCTAATGTGGCTTTGCATTTGGATTCGCCCGCTGGGGCATCAGAGTGAAGCGCTGCCATGATCGGAGTTGTAATGCCCGGAGACCGCAGAGCTTTGCTCTGCGCCAGCCCCGGCCATCGACTACCAGTGCCAAAGCGAGAACTCACCCAACACCCCCGATCCGATGAAGCGCGCGATTCCCGACGCCGTCAAACGTTGGTATCAGTATGATTGGCTCGTCCACGGCTCGCGCTACGAATACGAGTTGACGCCGAAGGGGAAGGACCTGACGACGGTGATGACGGCGCTGCTGCAGTGGGGCGACCGCTGGATCTACGGCGAAGGGCGCGAGCCGCTGCTGGTGATTGACCGGCGTTCCGGGCGACGAATCCCGCGGCTGCGCCTCCTCGACGACGAGGGCCGCCCGCTCGCCCTCCGCGATATCGCGCTGGTGCCGGGGCCGGGGGCGAACAAGCGGACGCGTGCCCGCTACAGCGCAACTTGAATCAGCCTGGCCCCTCGGGCCGACTGCGAGTGGAATTAACTTGCTTCAAGTAGTACACACCACAGTTAGGGTTCTTGACCAACTCCTCCCAAACCTCGCGATAACACCTCAGCTCCGGGTGGACCTCCGCTGTCGCTGTACCGTTACCTGCTTCACCTGAACGCGACGCGGGGTTCGACTCCCATTCAAAAGGTGAGCAAATCCCCCACCCTCATTTGTTATATGCTAATTTCGATAAGGGTGCTATCACGTCACCGTGAGTACCACGCGGCAGGAATTCCCGATAGGCGCCCGCCGATTAAGCCCCATAAGCCGCAGGCTGAAAATACAACAACAAGCCGACAATCTATTGACAATCTTTTGACGTGCCAAAAGTTTTCATCCGCGTCTCATGTTGGGAGGGTCGATGGATTCTTTAGACTCGACCCCCATACCAACTCAAAAAGGAGAGCAGATATACATGAAAAAGGAATTTGAAAATGCAATGGGTCCCGCGAACAGGCGCTCGTTTATGAAGAAAGGATTGGTGGCGGCTGGCGGGGCAACCCTGGGGGCCAGGATACTAACCGGTGGCCTACCCCTCT
Organism: Terriglobia bacterium; assembly: GCA_050010015.1. Lineage (GTDB taxonomy): Bacteria > Acidobacteriota > Terriglobia > UBA7540 > UBA7540 > CAVROP01. The sequence continues at coordinate 1,473 of JBEKLY010000344.1, read as the reverse complement.
TCGGTCAAGATGCGAGTGACAGAGACAGCGAACCCACCAGGGGAGACATCGCGATTCTAAGGTTCCTGGCCGCAGCCGAGGAAATTGAGGCCGACCTTTGGGAACAATACGCGGAGCTGGGCGGTCTCACCTCCGGCCAACCCATTGAGACAGACCCGAACCAGACGTTGAACAACTATCAGATTGCCTTGTCGAACCTAGATGGCGATGGCCCGCAATACATCACCAGCAACACGCTGGATGAAGCGAGCCACGCGGCCTTCCTCAATGCCTATCTCGAGTCCAAAGGCGCCCCGCCAGTCAACTTCGACGCGTTCCGCACTTTGGCGGGAAGCACTGCGACGGGATCATCAGGCATCCCGCGCCTCACCAACCTCATGCATCTCAACGTCGACACCAGTTGGTACGTTCGCTACCGCAGTACAACCAACCCGGACCTTGGCGCCACCTTCCCTCAGGCGCTCACTCTGAATGGGGTTACCGCCATTCCCAGAAACAATAACGATTTCAATGGCGAACCCTTCAATGGCCTACCCGGCAACGCGCATGTTCAGGCGATCGCGAATGTAGCTGGATTTCACTTTGGATATATTGAGCAAGGCGGATCGAGTCTTTACGCGACTCTGAGCCAGCAGGTCTCCAGCGCGCAAGTCTTGAAGATCACGCTCGGTATTGGTGGAGACGAGGTAGCCCACTTTCTGGAATGGGTAGATTTTTCGGGCAACGCAGTGCAAGCTCCTGTGGCGCCGTTTACGGACCCGGCATCTGGGCTGTCTTTTCCCGATTTTTTCGCCAACCCACCACTCACACCGGGAACCCTGGTTCAGCCCAGCCTGATTTTCCCCGTCCCTTGCGAATTTATCAACAAGGACCTGCCTCAGTGTGCCGTGATTCGCCCAAGCTCTTCGGCTCAGGGCGGCGCCGTGGCAACCATCAAAAGCTTTGTTGCTGACGGCCTCTTTTTCGGTCAGTCGCAGCGGTTCATCAACCTGCTGTTCGAGCTTGCGGCTGAAGCGGATGCAGCAGTCCGGGAGTTCTAGCCGGACTTGATGCCCTGGGCTCTAAGATCGTGGATCGACAACTGATCTGTAAGTTCGAAGGGTAGGTGGCGGCTATGCCCGACTCGTGCCCAAAGGGCGGAATGGCCAGGGTTGCTGGAATCCCCAGACGGCTTGGACTCTTGAGCCCCCGGCGTTCTCTTGGCAACCCTGTTAATTCCGCCTGGCGATTCTCAATTCTCAGACGGAGGTCTTGATATGCTGGAGGGTTTGCTTCAACCCACGCATTTGATTCTGATCCTGGCGATTGCCCTAATACTTTTCGGCCCTAAAAAGCTGCCGGAGCTTGGACAAGGACTCGGGAAAGGCATTCGCGGATTCAAGGATGCGCTCCGAGGGAGGACAGAAGACTCCGAGAGCCCACGGACATGATGCACGACATCGGCAAGATCGGCGTTCTCGATTCCATTCTGAA
>JBEKLY010000343.1:0-8216 GCA_050010015.1 Terriglobia bacterium | reverse complement strand
GAATCTCTGCAGTTGGTTGTTTCGAGACTACCGGGATTCTTCGCTTCGCTCAGAATGACGCCTGCCGCACGCCGGTCACCAGCTCGACTTCACCACTCCCGGGATCTCGCCCTTGAGCGCCAACTGCCGGAAACACAATCGGCACATCTTGAACTTCCCCAGGTAACCGCGAGGCCGGCCGCAAATCAGGCAGCGATTCCGGTGCCGGATTGCGAACTTCGGCTTCTTGCGCAACTTCGCCATCATTGAAGTTCGAGCCACGAAATACCTCCTAAGTACAGTGACGAGTGACAAGTGACGAGTGACGAGCAAAAATCAACAGCGGTGATGAGCGGCGAGTGATAGGTGACGTGTCCGCGCCCCTGCCATCCCATCCGTGTTCCCCGTTTGTCTTTCTCATCACTCTTCACTCGCCACTCGCCTTTACTCTTGCCGGCTCGTCACTCGTCACTTGTCACTGCTCTTCTGTCACTGCTTCTCTGCATCCGGCGCTGGCTTGGCGTCCACCGGCGCGGTCTTCCGCCGCTGCACCTCGGTCCGGAAAGGCATTCCCAGTTGCCGGAGCAGCGCCAACGCTTCCGCGTCGGTCCGAGCGTCCGTGACGATAGAAATATTCAGTCCTTTTACCTTTTCGACTCTCGCGTAGTCGATCTCGGGGAAAACCAACTGGTCGCGAAGACCCAGCGTGTAATTCCCGCGGCCGTCAAAAGCGCGAGTCGATAGTCCCCGGAAGTCGCGCACCCGGGGCAGCGCAACGCTGGTGAGGCGATCGAAGAATTCGTACATGCGGTCGCCCCGCAAAGTAACCATGGCCCCAATCGGCATGTTCTTGCGCAGCTTGAAATTCGCAATCGACTTGCGCGCCCTGGTGATGATCGGCTTCTGCCCTGTAATCAAGCCCAGCTCCGCCGAACCTGAATCCAACAATTTGGCATTCTGAATGGCTTCACCCAGCCCCATGTTCAGCACGATCTTCCTCAGACGCGGGGCCGCCATGGTGTTCGGATAATTGAATTCCTTCAACAAAGCCGGCACGATTTCATTCTTGTATTTTTCTTTCAACCGCGGCGCCATTTTCCCTTTCCACCCTCCCCAGCCCTTACGGCGTACGAAAGAACTGAAAGCCTGTCATCCTGAGCCCATTTGCTTCGCTCAGGCTAAACTCCGCGAAGGATCTGCATTTGCTTGTTTCCAGCAAGACACTGCAGATGCTTCGCTCCGCTCAGCATGACACATAACCTTTTTCGCAGCCTGTAAGCGCGGCCACGAGGGCCGCCCCTACTTGTCTAACGACTTCTCGCACTTAGCGCAGATGCGCACTTTCTTGCTGCCCGCCATTTCCCGGTGCTGGATCCGAGTGGGCCCGCATTCGCTACACACCAGAGCCACATTGGAAACACTGATCGGGCCTTCCTTCTCCAGGATCCCGCCGCGGATCTGCTTGTTCGGGTTGGGCCGCGTGTGGCGCTTGATCATGTTCACGTGCTCGACGTAGAGCCGCTTCTTGCGCGGTTCGACTTCCAGAACCCGGCCCACCTTGCCTTTATCCCGCCCGGCGATCACCTTCACCTGGTCGTTCTTGCGGATATCCAATGCAATTCCCATCACAAAACCTCTGGCGCGAGTGAGACTATTTTCAGAAACTTCTTCTCGCGAAGCTCTCTGGCGACCGGCCCGAAGACGCGCGTCCCCACGGGTTCGTTCGCATCGTTGATGAGCACGGCGGCGTTCTCATCGAATCGAATGTAGCTGCCATCCCGGCGCCTCCGCTCCTTGCGCATTCTGACAATCACACACTTGACTACTGTGCCTTTATGAATGGCGCTGTCGGGCGCCGCTTCCTTCACCGAAGCAGTAACGATATCGCCAAGTCCCGCCTGCAAGCCAACGTCTCCTCCCACGGGGAGGATGCAGGCCAGCCGGCGCGCTCCGGAATTGTCCGCCACATGGAGAATCGTCCTCATCCCAATCATACGGTTGCCTCCGGAAGCGGAGCCACTTGCACTGCCTTGTGCATAACTTCCACCACCCGCCAGCGCTTCTGGCGGCTGAGGGGCCGCGTCTCCTGAATTCGTACCCGGTCGCCGGGCCGGCACTCGTTCTTCTCATCGTGAGCCAGGAATGACCTGGAGTGCCGCACCACCCGTTTGTAGAAGGGGTGAATGGTCTGCCGCTCCACCGTAACCACTACGGTCTTCTGCATTTTGTTGCTGGTAACAACTCCGACTTTTTCATGTCGCTGTTTTTGCATGTCCTTCAGCTTTCAGCTGTCAGCTCTCAGCTATCAGCAAACACCCTGCAGCCTGCCACAATCTGTTTACTGATAGCTGATGGCTGATAGCTGACGGCTTAAGCCGCCCCTTTCGCTTTCAGTTGGCGCTCCCGTGCAACGGTCTTCACCCTGGCGATGCCTTTACGCAGCGCCCGCAGGGTATCCAGACTCTCCGACTGCCCGCTGGCCATTCGGAACCTCAACCGGCCCAGTTGACCGGTAAACTCCGTATCGCGCGCTTTGATCTCATCGTCAGTCCATTCGCGCATTTTCTCCGCCGGCCACTTCCACTTCTTGTCTTTTTCGAGCTTCATAACGACCTCGCTCCAGTAGCACAGGCACTCATGCCCGTGCGCGTCGCACCGCGAGCCAACCTCGGCACAGCCATGAGTGGTTGTACCACGTCGCGCTACCCGGTGATTTTGCGGGTAATAAACTGCGTCGACAAAGCCAGCTTATGGCCGGCCAGGCGCATCGCTTCGCGGGCTTCCGGCTCCGGAACGCCTTCCATCTCGAACAGGATTCGTCCCGGCTTCACGACCGCAACCCAAAACTCCGGAGCGCCCTTGCCTTTGCCCATACGGGTTTCGGCGGGCTTCTTGGTCACCGGCTTATCCGGGAAGATGCGAATCCAAAGCTTTCCGCCGCGCTTGATGAAGCGCATGATGGCCACGCGGCTGGCTTCAATCTGCCGGTCCGTGATCCAGCCCGGCTCGAGCACCTTCAACCCGAAATCCCCGAACGATAGCCGCGAGCCACGCCACGCCTTACCGCGCATGCGTCCGCGCTGTTGTTTCCGGTACTTTACCTTACTCGGCATTAACATGAAATCAACTCACTCCTGGAAGTCGAGAAGTAGCGCTGGCCTTTAGGCCAGCAATTGCCGACCTAAAGGTCGGCGCTACAAACGAACCAAGGGCCAGCTTCTCAAGCCGCTGGCGCCGCGGGCGGCGCTTCAGGAACCACGGGCGCAGGCGCAGGTGCAGCCGCCGCTACAGGCTCCCCGACCTTGGGCTTCGGTTGCCGCTTCCTTTGTTCCAGAATCTCCCCGTTATAGACCCAGCATTTCACACCAATCACGCCATAGGTGGTTCGCGCTTCCGCGAGTCCGTAATCGATGTCGGCGCGCAGGGTATGCAGCGGCAAACGCCCTTGGAGGTACCATTCCGACCGCGCAATCTCGGCCCCGTTTAACCGGCCCCCGCAGCGAATCTTGATCCCCTTGCAGCCGAAGCGCAATGCGGAATCAACCGCCTTTCTCATGGCGCGCCGGAAAGCCACGCGTTTCTCAAGCTGCAGGCAAATTGCTTCCGCCACCAACTGAGCGTTCAACTCGGGGCGATGGACCTCCTGGATATTGATGGGCAGCACTTCGCGCCCGGTGCGCTTCTGAATCTCCTGCCGAAGCCGGTCGATCTCCGCGCCCTTGCGGCCGATAATGATCCCGGGCCGGGCGGTGTGGATGGTAATCTTCAGCTTGTTGCCCGGCCGTTCGACTTCGATGGACGCCACTCCCGCCGCCTGCAGTTGGTCCTTTAGCCGCTTCTTGAGCTTCAAGTCCTCGTGGAGAAATTCGGAGTAATCCTTCTTCGCAAACCAGCGCGACTTCCAGGTCTTGTTATATCCAAGACGGAATCCGTAAGGATGTACTTTCTGGCCCATCCACTCCTCCTTCAGTTACGGGTTAAGGCTTGGGATCAGGGGTTAGGGACCAACCATCGCACCTGGTCCCTAATCCCTAACCCCCAATCCCTAACCCCTGCTCTCTGGCGACTCGACCACAATGGTGACGTGGCTGGAGCGCCGCTGGTAGCGGTACGCGCGGCCCATGGGCGCGGGACGAACCCGCTTCTGCCGAGGTCCGTCATTGACGTAAGCCTTCGACACGACCAACGCATCCACGTCCACGTGCTCGGCTTTCTGCTCCGCATTCGCGATGGCGGCACGCAAAATCTTTTCCACCGCCTGCGTCACGCGCTTCTTTGTGTAGGTCAGGGTGCTCAGCGCCTCGCCCACGTTCTTGCCGCGGATCAGGTCAACGACCAGGCGCGCCTTCTGCGGCGAACATCGGATATATTTTTGTGTGGCTCGTGCTTCCATAGTTTCGTCCTGGCTCTCCAAAAAATCAGCGTAAGCCCGTCATTCCCGCGCCGGCGGGAATCCATTGCTTGTGATGCCAATGGGCCCCCGCTTTCGCGGGGGTGACGAATATTGCCGTCATTCACGCAATAACGTGACGCTGGTAGCCCCGCCGCCTCGGGCTTAGCTCGCAGCCCCTCCCGCCGGCGGCGCTGCCGGCGCGGATCCAGGCCTTGCGCCTCCCACGGGTGGTGGAGCGGCAGCGGCAGTCTTTTCCATCGCCACCTTGACGCTGTGACCCTTGAAGGTGCGAGTGGGTGAGAACTCGCCCAACTTATGGCCAACCATGTTCTCCGTGATGTACACCGGTATGAATTTCTTTCCGTTGTGCACGGCGATCGTGTGTCCCACCATCTCGGGAACTATAGTGGAACGGCGCGACCAGGTTTTCACCACTTTCTTCTCGAACCGCCGGTTGAGCAGCTCGACCTTCTTCATCAAGTGGTCATCCACGAAGGGACCCTTCTTCACCGACCTTCCCAAGGCTTCCTCCCTCTATTTCTTCTCGCGATGCTTCACAATGAACCGTTCCGTTAACTTGTTGTTGCGCGTCTTGTAGCCGCGGGTGGGTTGGCCCCAGGGTGTGACGGGGTTCCGCCCGCCGGAGGTCTTGCCTTCTCCGCCGCCCAGCGGATGATCCACCGGGTTCATGGCCACGCCCCGCACGGTCGGCCGAATCCCCATCCAGCGCTTGCGTCCCGCCTTGCCAATGGAGATATTCTCATGCTCGAGATTACCCACCTGGCCAATGGTGGCCACGCAGTCCATCAGAACTTTACGGACCTCTCCGGAGGGCAGACGAATCTGCGCGTACTCGCCCTCTTTGGCAAGCAATTGGGCGGAGCTTCCGGCGCTGCGCACCATCTGGCCGCCCTTTCCCGGGCGCAGTTCGATGTTGTGGATCAGCGTGCCGGCCGGAATACTCTTGAGCGGCAGCGCATTGCCGGTGACGATGTCCGCTTCCGGACCGGAAACGACCTTGTCTCCCACCTTTAATCCCGAGGGAGCAAGAATGTACCGTTTCTCCCCGTCAGCATAATGCAGGAGGGCAATGAAAGCGGAGCGGTTCGGGTCGTATTCGATGCTAGCCACACGAGCCGGAATTCCCATCTTGTCGCGTTTGAAATCGACAACGCGATAATGCCGCTTGTGCCCGCCGCCGCGGTGCCAGATCGTCAATTCACCGTGGTTGTTTCGCCCCGAGATGCGCGATTTGGGCTCCAAAAGCGGCCTGTGCGGCGCCACTTTGGAGAGCTCCTCGAAGGTCAAGCCCGTCTGGAACCTTCTCGTCTCGGTGTACGGTCTGTAAGTTTTGATTCCCATAGCATTTTCTTTGCTGTCGCACAGGCACTCTTGCCTGTGCTACGTTCGATACAGGCAAGAGTGCCTGTGCCACTTTACTACTCACTCTCCACGTATTCCGGAACTTTCTCCCCGGCCTTCAGCTTCACATAGGCTTTTTTCCAGTCAGGCCGGTAGCCGAATGTCTTCCCCCGGCGCCGCATTTTGCCCGCGTAGGCAGAGGTGTGAACGGACGCCACCTTGACTTTAAACAAGGTCTGCACCGCGTCCTTAATCTCGATCTTGGTGGCCTCCGGAATCACCTGGAAGCACATCGTGCCATGGCGCTCCTTCACATCCACGCTCTTCTCGGTAACGATGGGCTTGCGCAAAATCTCGTAGGGGCTCTTCATAGCAGCGACTCCTGGAGCCGGGTGAGAGCTCCTTCCGAAATCAGCATCTGATCGTGGCTCAATACCTGATAGGGATGGAGCTTGTGGTGGCGAACCAGATCGCATCCCTCGACGTTGCGCGAGGAGAGTTCCAGATTGTGGTTGGCCGCATCGTTCACCACCAACACGGTCCTTTCCACTCCCAACTTCTTGAGCGCCCCGGCAAACAATTTGGTCTTCGCTTCACCCAAGCCGAACTGGTCCACCACGGTCAGCTTGTGTTCCAGGAATTTCGCCGCGAGCGCGGAACGCAGCGCGCCGCGCAGCATTTTCGCCGGGATCGCATAGGAGTAATCGCGCGGCACGGGACCGTGAGCGATCGACCCGTGGCGCCACAATGAACTGCGAATGCTCCCTACGCGCGCCCGCCCAGTGCCCTTCTGCCTCCACGGCTTCTTGCCGCCGCCGCTGACCTCGGCCCGGCTCTTGGTCGAGTGTGTCCCGCGCCGCTGGGTTGCCCGGTACTGCTTCACGGCTTCCCAAAGCAGGCTCTCGTTCGGCTTCACCGTGAAGACCTCGTCCGCAAGCTCGAGCTGCTTCACGGTCGCCCCATCCATGTTTTTGACTTCGACTGTCGCCATGTTAGTTTTCAGTTCTCAGTTAACAGTTATCAGTTTCGAGCAGTCGGCCATCTGCCGACCTGCCCACCCGCCTACTTATGCGGCGCTTTCGCCCGGTGGACCACTACGTAACCACCTTCAGGACCCGGCACGGCGCCCGCCACCAGCAAAGTGTTCTCCTCCGCATCGACCTTGACCACCCGGAGGTTTCGCACGGTTTTGCGCACGTTGCCCATGTGGCCTGCCGCCTTCATCCCCTTAAGCACGCGAGATGGCCACGCCGACGCTCCAATCGACCCCGGAGCGCGATGAAACATCGAGCCGTGCGATCCGCCGCCGCCCCCGAAATGGTGCCGCTTGTGAACCCCGGCGAAGCCCCGGCCCTTGGACACTCCCGTCACGTCGACGAAGTCGTTGGCGGTGAAAACATCCGCCAGCGCTTTGTCCCCGACGTTCACTTCTCCGGCGTCCGCGCTCAAGCGCACTTCGCGCAGAAAACGCACCGGATTTGCCCCGGCCTTCTTGAAATGGCCTTCCCGAGGCCGGTTCACGTGCTTGGGCGGGGGCAACTCAACCAAGCCTAGTTGAGCCGCGTCATATCCTTCTCGCCCTGCCGTCTTCCTTTGAACGACAATGCACGGCCCCGCCTTCAGGACCGTCACCGGCGTCACATCGCCGTTTTCCGCGAAGACCTGCGTCATGCCGAGCTTTTTGCCGAGAATTGCTTTCACCATTTTTCAGTTCTCAGTTTTCAGTTATCAGTTCTCAGTCATCGGTCGCCCACTGCAACGGACGACGGACAACTGATGTCGTTACTTCGTGTGCTCCTTGCCGAACGCCTTAATCTCGATATCCACGCCGGAAGGCAGATCGAGTTTCGTCAAAGCCTCGATCGTGTTAGAAGTGGGCTCCAGGATATCCACCAGCCGCTTGTGCGTGCGGATTTCGAACTCCTCGCGCGATTTCTTATCGGTATGCGGCGAGCGCAGCACGCAGTACTTGTTCTTAATGGTGGGCAGCGGAATTGGCCCCGCCACCTGTGCCCCCGTGCGCTTCGCGGTCGATACGATCTCAGCCGCCGATTGATCGAGAATCCTGTGATCGTAAGCCTTCAAGCGAATTCTTATTTTCTGATGGAGCATCATTCCTCGTTTTAGCTGTCAGCCATCAGCGTTCAGCTGTCAGCTTGTTTCCCACTGAAACCACGTAGTGCCTGACATCCCCCGCTTTGCCTGTCATCCTGAGCGCAGCGAAGGATCTCCGCAGTTGCTCTTCCCCCAACTGCCGGGATTCTTCGCTTCGCTCAGAATGACCACCGTTGTGCGCACCGGCTCCTGCTGACGGCTGATAGCTGAAAGCTGACAGCTACTGTATAACTTCCGTCACGCTTCCGGCGCCCACCGTGTGGCCGCCTTCCCGGATGGCGAACCGCAGCCCTTTCTCCATGGCGATGGGCGTGATCAACTCGATCTCCAGGTTCACGTTGTCTCCCGGCATCACCATCTCCGTCCC
>JBEKLY010000342.1:0-12933 GCA_050010015.1 Terriglobia bacterium | reverse complement strand
TCGCAGCGCCCCGGCGGCACCGCCTTTGTGATCGGGGAAAGCGGGCTCACCGATGCCATTCACGAGGTTGGATACGTGATCACCGACCACAACCCTGAATATGTCGTCCTCGGCGAGTCCGACAGCATCGACTTTGAGCAGATTACCAAGGCCATCCGTCTGATCAGCGGCGGGGCGCACTTTATTGCCACCAACCCTGATCCGGCCGGCCCGGCGGAGGACGGCATGGTGCCCGCCTGCGGCGCCATGGCAGCCCTGATGGAGCGCGCCAGCGGAGTCAGCCCGTTCTTCGTCGGTAAACCGAACCCGCTCATGATGCGGCTGGCGTTGAATTACTTGGGAGCTCACTCCGAGAATACGGTCATGATCGGCGACCGCATGGACACCGATATTGTGACTGGAATCGAATCCGGAATGGAGACCGTGTTGGTCCTAACCGGGGTCACCCGCAAGGAAGATGTCCGCCGCTTTCCCTATCAGCCCACGAGGATTGTGGGAAATATTGGAGAGATCGAACCTTGAAAAAGCAGAAGTCAGAAATTAGAAGTCAGAAGTCAGAGGTGCCTAGTGCTTAGCTCAATTAGTGAACGAACTTATTCGCCGGAAGCGGAAGGGCGGGGGCTGAAGCCCCGCCCTTTCGAGGGTCACTTGAAATTGCGCTCATTAAACCAACCAAGCGATAGTGCTTCCTGCCCAACGTAGCAGCCTGCCCATCTGTCTACCACTCCACCTGCCGACCTGCCTACCTGCCTACTGCCCGCTTCCAAGGTGGCTCCGCGGGCAACAACTTCTCGAACTCCTTGATGAGCGAGCCTTCGTAGCCGCCGGTGTAAGTCTGATTGAAGAAACGATCGATGCCCTCGCGATAGAACCTCTCCCAGGACTGCTCTTCGTGCCCTGGGTTGATGGGAAAGAACAGGGCGCCGTTGGCGTGCGCGGCAGCCAAGTCTCCTGGGGCATCGCCAATCATTAACACGCAATCCTTCGCGTACTTGCCTCCCGAGGCGATCTTCAGATGCTCTATCTTGCTGCCCATTTCCTGCCCGGCGAGGACAGCCGCGTATTTTGCGATGTCGTGCTCCTGCCACTCGCGTTCCAACACTTCGCCTGACGCGACGGACACGCAGAGGATGTCAGCTCGCGGCGCAAGCCTCTCAACGCAAGGGCGGAACCAGAGGAAGGGAGGCACCCCTTTGACCTGATCGGCGATGGAGCGGGTAACGGCTTTGCTCCACTCCAAGGCTTGCTTCAGGACCGGATCCCCAGTTCTCGAAACCTCTGCTTCAAGCGCGGGATTGCCCAGCGCTGCGCCGGAATCGATCCAGGCCTGAAGACTTGTCAGATCCGGAATTGCTGCACCGCTCCGCATGGCCTCCGGCCAATCCCGCAGCAGTTCAAGGGTCTTAGTCAGGGCAGGGAATCGGTTGGCGCCCCGCCACTTTGAATAGAGGCTGACGAACTCAGCCGCGGCGCTCGCATATTCCGAAACGGCTTGGAGCTTCCAGCACTTAATGATGTTGGGGATGAAGCACTCCTTCTGCTTGATCTCCATGGTGTCGAACACGCAGCCATCTGAATCGATGCCCACAAAAAACGAATGCCGGGGTTTGAAAGCGTAAAGTTTTTCTTTGGGCGATCGTTCCATTATTCCTCGAGTAGGTTTCCAGGTGGATAAGAACAACAGGGCTCTCGAGGCCATGTGCCGGCCAACCCCGGACGCGACATCTTATCGTGGAATCGGTATGAATGTCATTGGGATCGGCCCACCTCGCCATCCGGTGTCCGAATGGATTTGGAGTTCTGTGAGAACCAAGCCAGGTTGCGGCGGACGCTAGGGGCTTGGCATCAATCTGTTGGGAGCCGTGGTTGGCGGTGTGCTGGAGAACCTGGTAATGGTTGGCGGCACAACGATTTTAGGAGTTCTGGCCCTCATAATCTACGGATTGTCAGCGGGCGCGCTTGTACGTTTCGCCAGGAGGGACAACGTGATCGGGCAAACGTCATGAAGGGCGGGGCAGTCTTCTGTCGGTCTCAACCTTGTATGCTCGAAGGGAGAAGACAGCGGAGGAATAGGGCTTTCGAACGAGGTCAAGCCTTCTTTAGAGATAACAGGCGGAGTGCAAGGAGTAAGGCCAAAACGTGGCGATACCGGGACACGGCGTTTGTTCTCCGTGCCCCAAATACCACACTCCTGCCCGCAGGCACGGATCGGTTCTGAAGTGCGCTATCGCGACACTTCACCACCGCCAAGCGTGCCTCGACGCCCAAGAATCAAAAAGGTTTTGCGCGGGACGACATGCTGCTTCGAAGCAAGACGCCACCCGGAAACCCCACGTTATCCGGTCGACATTCCAACTGAGGCTTAGAAAGGAGGGCAGGGCCGATAATCCGAGATCAGGCCCGCATCTATTTGCGGGTGTTGCTCTCAATTTTCTCTAACAGCTTCATCAATTTGTTCGTTTTGCGAATGTAGATCGTGGGTACATAGATTGCCACCAAGGCCATCACTACAACGCTCGCGAAGAGCACAGTTAAGGAAATGTTCATGTTAACCTCTCATACGATAGATATAGAATCTTACGGGAGACATTTATACATCGACTTGAAAGTCCGTGCAACAAGGAAACTGGCGTCTCTTATCGTTGCGTTGGTCAAGGCGACGATTTTGTAAGATACTGATTGGTTGAGTTGTATAGCAATGGTACTTGAGTACCACTTTGCAAACGTCTCAATCCCTGCCTGGGAAAGGCATTCAGGAGGACGCTTCTCGCGACGGCCGGGTCTCCTTTTCGGCCGGGTAGTACCATAGTGCTCTTGTTAGGGTGGCCGCATTTGCGATAAAAACGTGCTGATAGTTCTTGAGGTGGCGAAGCAGAAGATTGAGCAACCGAATTCTTATGGAACCCTCTGGGTCTCCATCCTGAGTGGCGGAAAGGGGTCGTCGGGCTCTCAACTCCGAACCTAGTCCCGGCACCTGGGAGAAGCGGTCCGGCAAGCGGGTCCGTATGTCCTGCTAAGTTACTAACCAGATTGGTGATTGACGGGCGATCTGACTTAACGTAGACTGCCATCACGTGCACGTTGGTCTGTGAACGTTAATTTTGCCGAATTGGCCTAATAAGGCGCCGGGGGAGCAGGCTATTGCGGTGCCTGCGCCCGAATCGGTGGGGGGTTCCCGGGGCGGGGGTCCGTCAAGGGGAGAAACTTCAGCTATGGACGAGCAAGCCATTCGTGTCTGGTTCTGCACGCCGGACATCCCGTTCGTTCAGCTCATGGCTCGCACGCTGGGTGTGGAGTTTGAGGTGCAGACGATCGAGGCGTTCCACCTGAACGGGGCTCGCCGCAGGATGGATTGGCCGGATGTGGTGCTGCTGGACCTGCGGGCGGAGGGAGAGACTCCGGGGCGTGAAGAGCCGGCCTTTCGGCTGATGCAGGAGATCCAGCAATTTGATTCGCCGCCCCCCATGATTGCCATTCTGGGCGAACAGAATCGTGCCATGATTCGACGCGCCCTGGAGAATGGGGCCTACGATACGCTGGCCAGTCCTCCCGACATGGTGGAACTGCGACTGGTGCTGCGGCGCGCGAAGCGTTTCCGGCAGGTGGAGAAGGAATTGTTGCGGTTGCGGTCGCAACAGGCAGCGACGAGTCCGTTCGGAGAATTTGTTATCTCCACCGAGCCGATGCAGCGGGTGTTCGCACTAGCCCAGAAGGTGGCGCCCTGCGACGTGAGTGTGTTGATTACGGGAGAAACCGGCACGGGCAAGGACATGCTGGCGCGCTCCATTCATCAACAGAGCGGGCGGGCGGGGGGGCCGTTCGTGGCATTTTCCTGCGCCAATTTACCCGAGACGTTGATTGAAGATGAGCTTTTTGGTCATGAAAAAGGGGCATTTACCGGGGCTCTGGGAGCCCGCCGGGGCCGCTTCGAGGCAGCGCATCAAGGCACGCTGTTCCTGGATGAAATCGGCGACCTGGCGTTGGGTTTGCAAGCCAAGTTGTTGCGGGTGCTGCAGCAGCGTTCCTTGGAGCGGCTGGGCAGCAACGACCCCGTCAACGTCAATATTCGCCTGCTCTGCGCCACCCACCGCGACCTGGCGGGAATGGTGGAGGAAGGGCAGTTTCGCAGCGACCTGTTTTATCGCCTGAACGTGGTGGAGATTCACATTCCACCGCTGCGCGAGCGGCGCGACGAAATCGCGGCGCTGGGACATCATTTCCTGATGCGTTTCGCGAAACAATTCGGCAAGGCGGTGCGGAGATTTTCACCGGTAGCCTTGCGGGCGCTGGAGGAATACAGTTGGCCGGGTAACGTGCGGGAACTGGAAAACGTGGTGCAGCGCGCCGTGGTGATGACGGATGGGGCGGCGGTGGAACTCTGGCATCTGCCCAAAATGTTCTGCAATGGGCTGGAACTGCAGCAGGAAGAGTGTTCCTACGACAAGGAGTTGCGCGAGTTCAAGCGGCGGCTCGTCCTGCGCGTACTACGGGACTGCGATGGCAGCAAGTCGGAGGCGGCGCGCCGGCTGGGGATCGCCCGCGGCTACTTGCATCGGTTGATCAATCAGTTGCGCATTGAGGATACCCCCGAGGAGAGTTTCGCAGAATCGCCGGAGCTGAACATGACGGTGATGTAAGGCAAAACAGAAAGCAGAAGTTAGAAACCAGAGTAGAGAGATCTGGAAACCGAGGCTCGAAGGCTCGAAACTCAGAACCCGAAAACAGAGATTTGAAGCTCAAAGACGGAAGGTCGAAAACCTCAACTGGGAAATCGAAGGCCCAACGCGCAGTTTCCGGTTTAAAACATCCAATTTCAAATTTCAATTTCAAATCTCAAATCTCCGGTTGCCTCATCCCATGCCTGAACACTCCTCCGAAAAGAGAGTAGGGGACACGCCGTTAACCAACGGCGAACGATGGCAGTGGCCGTCGGCGCTTGACAACCTAATGGAGCATCCTCTAACTTAGCTGAGGGAGGCGCGGCAAGATCTCGAATCCCCAAACCAATAGAGAGGGTAAGTGATTGCGTATCGTTTTTGTAGCATCTGAAGGTGTGCCTTTCTCGAAGACGGGCGGGTTGGCCGACGTCGTGGGGGCGCTGCCAAAAGCCTTGGCAAAACTCGGGCATCAACTCGAGGTCGTGCTGCCGCGCTACCGGATGACCAAGCCAGGCAAGCCTGAAGCCACCATGCAGAGTTTGACTCTTCCGGTGGGTGACGGTTTCAAATTTGCCTCGATTCAAAACGCCGGTGCGGCTGACAACGTGCAAACCTATCTCGTCGATTGCCCTTCGTTATTCGACCGCGCAGGTTTGTACCAGGAGGGTGGCGAGGATTATCCCGACAACGCCCAGCGATTTGCGGCTTTCAGCATTGCTGCGCTGGAACTGGTCAAGCGCTCGGCGACGCCGCCCGATATCATTCACTGTCACGACTGGCAGACGGCCCTGGTACCCATCTATTTGCGCAACCTTTACCACGAGGATGAATTCTTCCGCAACACTTCCGTGGTCTTTACCATCCACAATGTGGGGTATCCGGGGCTTTTTGCGGGGGAAATTCTGCCGCAGCTATCGTTGGGCAAAGATCTGTTCACGATGGACTTCCTGGAATATTACGGTAAGGTCAATCTCCTGAAAGGTGGAATTGTATTTTCGGATTTCATTACTACGGTGAGCAGGAAATATGCTGAGGAGATCCAAACGAAGGAGTTTGGTAGCGGTTTGGAGGGTGTCTTTCGTTCGCGACGGAACCGCCTCCGAGGCATCCTGAATGGCGTGGACTATGACCTTTGGGACCCCGCCACCGACAAGCTGATTCCGGCCCACTTTAGCCCGGAGAACATGAGCGGCAAGGCCGTATGTAAGAAAGCTCTGCTGGAGCGAATGGGAGTGAAAGCACCCGCACTTGAACGGCCGGTTATAGGCATCGTCTCCCGCTTTGCGCCCCAGAAGGGCTTCGACCTGATTGCGGAAATCGCGGAGCGGCTAGCGGGCCTGGATATTTACATCGTAGCGTTGGGCGCCGGGGACCCTGTGTATGAGGAACTTTTCCGAGTCATGGCTTCCCGCTATCCTGACAAGTTTCTGGTGGCGGTCGCCTACGACAACACGCTGGCGCACCAGATTGAGGCGGGGTCAGACATGTTCCTGATGCCGTCGCGATACGAACCCTGCGGATTGAACCAGATTTACAGCTTGAAATATGGGACGGTGCCCATCGTGCGAGCCACGGGCGGACTGGATGATACCATTAAAGCCTTTGACGGCAAGTCAGGCACCGGGTTTAAGTTTACTGACTACACGGGTGCGGCGCTCGTTCGCGTCATCGAGCAAGCCATTGCCGCCTATCGCGAGCCCCAGGTCTGGCGCCAACTGGTGACTAACGGGATGCGTAAAGACTTCTCGTGGGGAAGGTCGGCAGAGCAGTATTTGGAGATCTATCAAACGGTACATGCGAGAACCGCCGCTCGCGAGCCCGTGGCCGGGACGTTGAAAGCGTAGTGGTCCATGCAGCACTCATTGGGGGAGGACTGAAACGATGGCAGGTGGTAATATTCTGGAGTTTTCTGAGAAGAACTTCGAAGAGGAAGTCTTGAAATCCGAGCAGCCGGTTCTGGTAGATTTCTGGGCCACGTGGTGTGCACCCTGCCGCATGATGGAGCCGGCCGTCAACGCGGTTGCCGAGGCGTATGCCGGCCGGGCCAAGGTTGGAAAGCTTAATGTGGACGAAAACCTCTCGTTGACCAGCCAGTACAGAATCCGAGGAGTTCCCACCTTGCTGCTTTTCAAGAGCGGTCAAATCCAGGAACAAATCGCCGGCGCCGCATCCAAAGAGGCCATCAGCAAAATGCTCGACAAGCACCTCTGAACGGCAGGTGTCAGGTGCCAGGTGTCAGGTGTCGGGGTTCCGGGGATGGACCTGAGTTCGCTCGCTTGAATTCTGATTTCTGACTTCTGCCTTCTGGTTTTTTCAAGGGATCAACATGCCAGCAAACGTAGTTGTCGTGGGCGCTCAATGGGGTGACGAAGGCAAGGGCAAAGTCGTCGATACTTTGGCCGAGCACTTTGACATCGTGGCTCGATACCAGGGCGGCGCGAATGCGGGCCATACCGTCTACGTTTGCGGCAAGAAGTATATTCTCCAGCTTCTCCCCACAGGCATCGTGCGGCAGGACAAGACTGCGGTCATCGGAAACGGGGTCGTAGTTGATCCCGAA
Source organism: Terriglobia bacterium (assembly GCA_050010015.1). Classification (GTDB taxonomy): domain Bacteria; phylum Acidobacteriota; class Terriglobia; order UBA7540; family UBA7540; genus CAVROP01. The sequence goes on along the minus strand of JBEKLY010000342.1, from coordinate 5,715 downwards.
GCTTTGTTGCGTGAGATTAAAGCCGTTGAGGGAAACGGAGTGCGTGTGGACGGGCGTCTGGTGATCAGCGACCGGGCTCATCTTATACTGCCTTACCATCGGGCTCACGACGTTGCCGCGGAAGAGGCGCGAGGCGTGGGGAAAATCGGCACGACGGCCAAAGGGATTGGCCCTGCCTACGAGGATAAAGCCGGTCGCCGCGGGTTGCGGGCGGGGGACCTCCGCCGCCCGGAGCTGTTCCGCCGCCGCTGCAGCGAGGTCGTCGCAGAAAAGAATCGCATTGCCTCCGCGTTGTTTGGGGGTACAGCGCTTGATGCGGTTGCCGTGGCTGACCAGTGCCTGCAACTCGCCCCGCAGATCGTGCCGTTTCTTGCCGATGTCGAGACGTATTTGAATGCCCAGATGGACCGCGGAAAGCGTGTGCTCTTCGAGGGCGCGCAAGGAACGCTGCTCGACCTGGACCACGGTACATATCCTTTCGTGACTTCCTCAAGCGCTACCGCGGGTGGCGCCTGCACGGGCACCGGCGTGGGACCGACGCGTATCCAGTCCGTCGTGGGTGTGTCGAAGGCGTATGCCACGCGTGTGGGGAGCGGCCCGTTCCCCACTGAAGACAAAGGCCCCGAGGGTGAGAAAATCCGCGAACGTGGGGGTGAGTACGGCGCCGTCACCGGGCGGCCGCGTCGCTGCGGATGGTTTGACGTGACGGCGGCCCGCTACAGCGCCCGCGTGAATCACCTTCAGGCGTTCATCATCACCAAGCTCGACATTCTGGATAGCCTCGCCGAGATTCCCGTGGGTGTGGCGTACGAGTACGAGGGCAAGCGATTTACGGAATTCCCCCAGGACGTTGATATTTTGGAGAATGTACAAGTTCAGTATTGCGTCTTGCCGGGCTGGCTCGAATCAACTTTCGGCATCAAGGACTTCTCGAAGCTGCCGCAGAAGGCCAAAGAATATCTGCGCTTCCTTTCTGCTCAGGTAGGCGTGGAGATTGCCATGGTTTCGACCGGCCCCGAGCGTGACCAGGCTCTCTGGCTTGACGACAGCCGATTTGCGGCCCTCATGGCGCATTCTTCGTAACCGAAAAACCCTCTCCCCAGGGGAGAGGGTGGGGCAGGCACTCTTGCCTGTCTCTCAGGTTAGCGCACGGCGTGCCTCACCGCAGGCAAGAGTGCCTGCGCCACTTCATCCGCCCTCAGGGTCAGGTGAGGGGTTACTTGTACGGGAAGAGGGGACCGCCAATCCTCTCGACTGATGATATCCTCCTCTTGCAGGCACCTTGCATGGTAGTCACCTACGAGCAGGCCCTATCCATTGTTCAGGACAGAATCGGCGGCGCGAATCACATGCCTGGAGTGGAGACTGTGTCCTTGGACCGGGCGTTCTGCCGCGTCTTGGCCGAGGATGTGACGGCGGACCGCGACCTGCCCCCTTTCCACCGCGCCATTCGCGACGGTTATGCCGTGCGTGCTGCTGATTTGGCCGCCCTTCCCGCGGTGCTTCGGTGCGTGGGCGAAGTGGCAGCCGGACGATCATTCGACGGGGAAGTGCGCCCCGGCCAGTGCGTCTCGATTATGACCGGAGCGCCCTTGCCCGAGGGTGCGGACGCCGTGGTGATGGTCGAACACACCGTGTCGCGCGGTGGCGATATCGAAATCCAGCGCGGCGTCCAGCCTTGGGAAAATGTCGTGCTTCGCGGCAAAGAGGCCTCACAGGGCGCCCGAATCCTGGCGCGCGGCCGACGCCTCCAGGCAGCGGAGATCGGGTTGCTGGCCAGTGTGGGGAAGGCCTCAGTCGCTGTGTACCGTCAGCCTTTAGTGGCTATTTTGCCGACGGGCGATGAAGTGGTGCCCGTCGAACAGCCGCCGCAATGGTTTCAAATTCGGAATAGCAATGCCGCAGCACTGGCCGCCCAGGTTAAATCCGCAGGCGGCGTGCCGCTCGAACTTGGCATAGCTCCTGATCGCAAGGATATCCTCAAAGGGATGATCGAAAGCGGGCTGGAGTCGGATTTGCTTCTGCTGAGCGGCGGCGTCTCGATGGGCAAGTTTGATTTGGTGGAAGAAGTCCTCGCCGAGTTGGGAGCAGAGTTCTATTTCCAGGCAACCGCGATCCGTCCCGGCAAGCCTTTGGTATTTGGCCGGGTTCGCGAAGTCTTCTTCTTCGGCCTCCCCGGTAATCCGGTTTCCACTTTCGTCACGTTCGAGTTGTTTGTCCGCCCCGCCCTCGCACTGCTAGGTGGGGCCGCTCTCGAGCCTCCAGCGTTTCTTCGCGCTCGCCTTGCAAAGCCTTTCAGGCAAAAAACGGGCCTGACCATGTTCTTGCCGTCGCGCGTCCGGATGCAGGATCGCGATCCCATTGTCGAACCCGTCGGCTGGCAAGGCTCCGGGGATCTGGTGGGCGTCGCCGCAGCCAATTGCTTCTTGGTGATTCACCCTGACCAGACGGATCTGGCGGCGGGGGATTGGGTTGACGTAATGCCGAAAGGGCAGTGACGATTGTAGCGCGGGCGTCTCGCCCGCGGTGGCGCGGGCATCCTGCCCGCGCACGGGAGCGGGACGCTCCCGCCACGGCGGGCGAGACGCCCGCCCTACATCCGTCTGCAGGCGGAGTTGACAGCATGCGGCAGAAACTCTCGCACTACGATTCCGCCGGGCGCGTCCGCATGGTGGATGTTTCCGTCAAGCCTCCCACGCTGCGCCAGGCATCCGCCAGCGCGCTGGTGAAGATGAACACCCGCACGCTTCGAGCGGTGAAACGAAATCCCAAAGGGAACCCGCTGGAAATCGCCCGCATCGCCGGCATCAGCGCTGCCAAGCGGACTGCGGAACTAATTCCCTTGTGTCACCCGCTCTGGCTAAGCCACATCGATGTGCAGGCAGCTTTCAACAAGAATGGCGTGCTTGTCTCCTCGATGGTCAGCTCAACGGGCTCGACCGGTGTCGAGATGGAAGCCCTCACCGCAGTGGCTGTGGCGGCCCTCACGGTTTACGACATGTGCAAGGCCATCGACAAGAGAATCGAGATCACTGACATCCGGCTCCTCGAAAAGAGCGGAGGAAAGAGCGGCACGTACCGCGCCCGGTAGCTGTCAGCCGTGAGCTATCAGCTTTCAGCAAGCGATCCACCAGTCATGAAAATGCCCTCTCCCCCTTGGGGGAGAGGGTGGCCCGCGACGGCGCTTTCGCCAGCCGGCGCGGGTCGGGTGAGGGGGTTCGGGTTCGCTATTATCGTGGCAACGAAGGATCCCGGCAGTTGCTTTCGGACAACTGCGGGGACGCTTCGCTGCGCTCAGCATGACAGAGCTTGAACATTCCAGACAGCTGAAAGCTGACGGCTGAAATCTCAAATCTGAAAGCTGAAAGCCCCGATGCCTCTTCGCGCCAAAATCCTAGTCCTCAGCGACGCCGCGGCGGGCGGCAGGCGTGAGGACCGCTCCGGGCCGGCGGTGCGCGAACTGCTTGAGGGCCGAGGTTGGGCGGTTAAGGCGCTCGAAGTGCTGCCTGATGATGCGGACCGCATTAAAGCCACGCTAGTGGCCTGGACGGAAGGGGACGATTGCGACGCCATTTTCACTTCCGGCGGCACTGGGCTCGGGCCGCGCGACGTCACTCCGGAGGCGACGCTGGCGGTGGTTGACAAGCAGGTCCCCGGCCTCGCCGAGTTGATGCGCGCCGAAGGGGTTAAGAAAACCCGCATGGCGGCGCTCTCACGGGGGATTGTGGGAGCGCGCAAAGGCAAGCTGATCGTCAATCTGCCGGGCAGCCCGCGCGGCGCCTGCGAATCGCTCGAAAGCATCATCGAGCTTTTGCCGCACGCCATCGACCTGCTGCAAGGCCGCACGCAGCACACGCAGTAACAGAGTAGCCGCAGCCCGTCTCGTCCAGCAGGTGCGGCCACACACTAACGTCGACCTGTTGCCTTTGGCACAGGCCCGGAGGGCCGCGAGAGAGTAGCCCACGGCGCAAGCCGTGGGGGGAGGCGCAGTCCTGGATTACCTTAGCCCCGAAGGGGCGGCAGAGTCCCCAGCACATGTCTGTCGCCCCCTCCGGGGCTGTGAGTACTAACACTGTGTCGCATCCCACGGCTCGCGCCGTGGGCTACTTTCTGCCGCCGCTCCGCGGCTCTCGAGGCTCCCACAACCTAATAGGTCAACCCCCAGGCGGGCAACCACAAGGTTCGCCCCTACGAACCTCTTCCGAAAATCCAGCGGCGAAACTGTAGTGGCGTCAATCCGGCCTGTAGCGTCGAACCTCCAATCGCTCATTGGCATCTATTGTTCTGAGGGCTTCAACAAAACGATACGCTCAGGGGACCGCACCAGGCTATTCAGCCGATGGCCAGACCGTGCCGTTGGTTATTGAGACTGACCTCACGAGGGAGGACCCAAGCGGCGTTCGCGTAGCTGCGGGACCAGGTCGCGCATTTGAATCAATTGCTTTAAAGGGAGGCTCGAACATGTCGACGGCAGTGCTCGCGGCCCCAGTGATTACCAGAACCATCCAGACCAAATCCAACTGGATCGTTTCTGAACGAACCGACCTCGTGTGGTTCACACTGGGAGGGGCAGCTTCGGCCTATGCGTTCTGGGCCTTGTGGCGCTTCACTCACGTCCCGCTTTTGCTGCTCGTGGCCGTGTGGGCCGTTGTCTTCGATGAGACGCACGGCTTCGCCACGATCTCGCGGACCTACTTTGATGCGGAAGAACGCGCGCGCCGCGGGCGTTGGCTCTGGGGAAGCATGGCTTTCTTCTTCGCCGTGGGGCCGGTGCTGATTCTGCTCCACCTGGGCGACTGGCTGGAACTGGCCACGGAACTCTGGGGCTACTATCACATCTTCAAGCAGCATTACGGCTTCATGATGATGTACAAGAAGAAGAACCGTGATTTCAACCCTGCGGACATGCGGCTTGATAAGGTGGCTTTCGCCGTGGCGTTCTATTATCCATTCCTGACATATCCCCTGCACAGCCGGGAAGCGGCAGAACTGCTGCCTTTCCCGATTCCCACCCGGCTCGCCGCCATTTACCAATATACGCTGCTGAGCGTTACGGTCGCGGTTATCGCACTCTACCTCGTCCGTCAGATTCAGAAATGGAAGCAAGGGCTGCCGCTCAACTGGCCGAAGCAGTTGCTGTTCGCTGCGGCCGTGCCTGTCAATTACCTGCTCTTTCGCAGCGCCATGCCGCTTCTGGGCGTCTACGCTGCCGTCACCATCTTTCACAACGTCCAGTACCATCGCCTGGTGTGGTTCTTTAACCGGAATAAGTACGGTCACGAGATGGGCCAGGCGCGCCGGTTTGGCCTTGCGACCTTGATCAACAGCCGGTGGATGGTCTATGTCGCTTGCGCGGCGCTCTATGCCATCATCTTCGACGTTGTTCCACGCTTCGTCCTGAAGCAGCAATTCAGCTTGATGCCCATTAACATGCGCAATCAGGTGGTCTTCTCCTTCTTCGCCGCGCCGGGCCTGCTGCACTATTGGCTGGACGGCCACATCTGGAAAGTGCGCTCCGACCCTGACCTGCGAACCTACCTGCAGCTCTGAAGGAGTTCCGCACGCGTTGGAGCGGGTAGGGGGGCGGCTTGCCGTCCCCAAATCAGCCGGGTAGGGCAAGCCCTACCCCTACACGCCTACACAGCGGTCGCCCCCATGCCCGCCGGCTTACGGGCGCCCAGAAACCATGAAAGTACCCGGGAGCGCGGGCATCCT
>JBEKLY010000341.1:0-8242 GCA_050010015.1 Terriglobia bacterium | reverse complement strand
GAACCTCGTCAGGGCATTGCGCAAGCTGGGCTACCAGGTCAACCTCCAGCCCACAAGCACCGCCGGCGCAGCTGCATAACGGCGCGAAGGAGCGTCGTACACAGTGATTTTCGGGGGAGCCGTAGGCGACGAGGAATCTCGCAGTGCCTTGAAAATGCTTGTGCCGAAGGCACCTTGGAGTGCGGTAGCGCCAGCTACCGCCGTCCGCTCGAATTCCAGGGCGGCAGCTTCCCTGCCGCACTCCATGACGCTCTATGCGGGTGGCGCATACGTCCCGACGTTTTCTGTCGGGATGTATGCGCCTCGTTAACATCAGAGGGGCGCAGACTTACCAAAGGACGGCACGTGCGCCACCCGCGACATTATAAACGCGCCTGCCAGGGGCTAACGTCGGGACGATCCTGACGCATCGAGCACCAGCACCCAGTCGTCTGCTCCCTCGTGGTTCTTGCCGGGGGGCGTGAATTGCCGGGTTCCGGCGTTGGCAATCGGCCCGCCAGGGACGATCCTGTAGGCTCCATTCGTAGGGTCGAACCACACGGCGTGGGCAGGCGCCTTCAAGCTCGCCATATTGATAGTGATGGTCCGCGCCGTGGGCAGGTAGGCGATCACATAGGAGCCGTCGGGAGTCTTCGCGGCGGTGCAATAATCGCTCTGGCTGACGCGCGTGTCGAGGGTCCCGTAGGTTCCCAGACCGGCGGTCACCACCTTGTGATCCTGGTCCGGGACCAAGTCCTGCCAGGGCAGGGAAGAGAAGAATGTTTTCCAGATCGAAAGCTGTGTCACGCCCTCCGTATCGATGTGCGTCTCCCAGCCCGAAGCGAAACTCCAGGTGTACTTGTTTCCGTAGAACTGCCCGGTGCCGCCGGTCAGCATGGTCCAATACTCTTCGCGTCGGAGCACCGCGGGCGTCCCAAAATCCGGCGGCTTGCCCACGTCCTCCCAATCGTAGTGCGCTTCCATCAAGTACGTCGGCATCACCGGCGTCTGATTGTAGCTGTGCAGCATCTGCATGTAGGTCGGCGAATAGGTGTAGGTGCCGTTCAAGGCAATAAGCGGCGCCCAGGTGGGATCATCCAGGGAAGAGCTTGTGCAGACGTTGAGCTCGACCGAATGCAGGTGTGCAGGGTCTTCGGATTTGATTCCTTTGGCAACGGCCTCGACCAAGGCATCATCCTTGGCATCCTTCCAGCTATTGAAGTCATTGCCGTTCAACCAGGCGACGTTCGAAAAACGCTTGTAGCGCCGGCCGAGATACTTTCCGTAAGAGTAAGCAGAGGCAAGCCCGTTGTTGCGCAACGTGGGAAGCCACCCGATCGTCTCGATGGGATCGATGAAGACCAGTAGGCCGTGCTTCGCCGCTAGCACGACGACGTGGTCGAGGCGGGCAAAGTAGGCCTCGTTGGGCTTGGTTAAATCGTAGTGCTCGAAATCGTGTCCGCCTGAAACGAACCCGGTGAATGGCCGAATACCATCCGGCGTGCTTCCTTCTTTGTTGTCGCGATAGTCCGAGCCTGCGCACGCGACGTCAATCCACCCCAGGGTATTGAATCCGTGCGCCTGCCGATTGGCAAAGTATAACTCGGCCTGGGCTTCGGTCAAGTGTCCCATCAATCCTTGCGGCGTATCGCCGACAATCAGAAAAGGAGCGTTGTTCCGGTCCACCAGGTAGCGGCCGTTCGCGCTGACCTTCACGGGGTAAAGGGCCGCGCCGCCCGCAGCCTGCGGAGGCGCAGCCAGGAGTTGCGCGCCAGCAAACACCGGCGCCAACGAAGCGAACATGATGGCTGGTATTCTCGTAGTGTGGCGTCTTGTGGAAATTGTTTTCATATGCTGACTCCTGACTGGTTCGTAGGGAGACTCCCGGCTGGCGCAGAGCGAAGCTCTGCGATTTTAGAAAAACACCGCAGGGGAAACGTGGAATCGCGCGCTCAGTTTCTGGATGTGAGTTTTGCTCAGGCCGCGTTTCTTGTGCAAGACCTCGGAGATGATGCCTTCTGAGCCGAAGATGGGGACCAAGTCCTTTTGGCGGAGGTTATTGGCTTCCATCAAGGCGCGTAAGACTTCGAGCGGAGAAGCATCAGGTACGCGATAATGCTCTTCTTCGTAGGCTTCGATCAAGGTCATCAGGACCTCCGCATACTTCTCTTCCTCTCTCGTTGGATGTTCTTTGGCAGCCAGCTTGTCCACCACAGAAAGGTACTCTTCGTGTTGGCGCTCTGAGGCGATGGGTGTCGGCGCGCCTACTTCCAGCGCGTATTCTTCTGATACTGCAATCATGATCTTTGCCAGTCCCCCTGGCCTCGCCCGGAAGCTGAAACGGTAAGATCGCACGGCTTCGCCCTGCGCCAGCCGGCGTGTTTCGAGAGCTTTCACGGGCCGTAGGCCCATGGTGACATAGCCCGGAAACCGGGGATCTCCCCGGCCCGCGTTAGCCCCGGGTCAGTGCCTTTCGTTCATACCCATCGTGATGACACAGACTTTCATGCCTCGACCTCACTTCATTCTGTTCCGTCAGGAACACCGCAACTAAGCAATCCTGCTCGATCACCTCGTTCCAAATGTACTTCTTCAAAACCTGCTTGAGCATCCTCTCCTGAACGAGTGTCTTTTCGCTGCCAAGATGAATCAGACCCGGATAACAAGCGTCCTCCGTAGTCCGTCGCTTTGCATGTCGATAGCGCGTTGCTAGACCGGAGTCGTTTGTCACCAACACCGCCTCCCGCTTCAGGGCTTCCTCGATGACGTCGGGGTCCTCCGCCCTTTTCATAAACTCACGGACTGACACGACTTTCGCCCTCCGGCCAAAGAGCGGTTTGAGGCCTAACGAAATGTCCTCGTCCAGAACGAAGTATCGTCGCTTGCTCATATCGCCTAGCCGCCGGCCAAAGCCTTGGAGGTTGCCTTCCATATTCCGAGGTCCCTAGCGGGGCTATCCCGCGTCGCTGTCGAATCCGTAGCGGTTCCCGTCATGGTCCAGGGAGACAACGTGTGGCATCGGGAGTTGGGTCCTCTCTCGGACCCGCACCAGAACCTCCTCTCTGATTTGCTGCCCGCAAAACACGCCGAGTAGCCACTTGGTATCATGCAATGCTCCGCGCCAGTACTCGGCTTGTGGACTGTCTGGATTGCGTTGTTCTTCTTCATGGAGGATCTTGACCACGGACTCTAACCGACGTGTCACAACATCGATTCCGGCCACAGATCGAGTTAACTGCAGCATAATCATGTTCCCCCGGGACCGCATTTCGTTTCGGGCGAGCCTGTCGAGCTTTGCGAGGAGTTGGGCGCTGACTCTGAATGAGACGACCTCAGTTAGCTGCTCTGTGTCCATGTAGCGAATTGTAAACAATTCGCTACGGGCCTGTCAAGCTGAAAACGACAAAAGCTAAACCACCAGAGTCGCAGGCCGGGCGGGACGAGCGGGAAGTTTCGCGGCCATCGGTAACTGAGAGCCCGCCCAACGCAGATCTGCGCTTTGCGCCAGCCCCGAATTTGCCGAACAGCCGGCGCCTTGCGCTTCCCCTAACCTTGGCTTGCCCGCCTGGCAGTTTTCCCTTATGCTAAGACTCATGGAAATCCATCTTACTCGCGAACAGGAAGCGCAACTTGCGCAGATTGCCAGCCAGAACGGGACCGATGCCGAACGGTTGGTCAGGGATGCGGCGGTGCGTGTGCTTGAGGAAGACGCCCGCTTTCGTGCGGCTGTGCGCGAAGGTATTGCCCAGGCCGATCGGGGCGAGTTCATCGATGAAGCGGAAATGAACGCCCGCCTGGAGCAGATCTTGCGGGCATAAAGATGCGAATTCGCTGGACGCCGGCCGCCGCTGCGGACTTGCAGCACATCGGCGACTATCTCAAAGATCATCACCCACAGTACCGGGAGCCGTCCCTACGCAAGATGTATTCCTCCATTCAATCATTGAAGGAGTGGCCGCAGCGTGGCCGTGTGGGGCGCGAAGAAGGAACACGCGAGCTTCTGTTTCTTCCGTTGCCCTACATCGCAGTCTATCGCGTGAAGGAGCAAAGCATCGAAGTTTTGCGAATTTATCACGGCGCTCAAGACCGCCCTCCGGGGACGCTAACGTCGCATCCATCGTCGTAACCGCCTCATCCGGGAGTTCCGCGGGTCGGAGCAGGTAGCACAGACCAAATTACGGCACGACTGCGCCACCCGGGGGCAGGTCAAGCTGGCCGTATTACCGCCTTTTCCAGGATTTCATGAATGAGTGTCTGATAGGGCATCGACCGCTGGGCGGCGCAGCGGCGGATATCCGCGAGTAAGCGCGGCGAAATGCGGATGGCGATGAGTTGTTTTGCGTGGCCCGTGCGGGGCCTGCCGACGCGGCGGGCGCGTTGGAGTTCGGCGTCCGTCGATTCCGGGATATCGGAAAAGTCGATTCGGTTATCCGGCATATGCCTTTCGCTCTTTATGGCTTGCCTGCCGGGCGCTGATGATACGGATCGATTCGATGCCATTTCTTAACCTCCGCACCGTGTATACGACCAGCAGAATACGCCCCCCTGCCGAAAGAGCGAGTCTCTTCCAGCGCGGTTCCGTCTCTCGATGTTCAACGTCTTCCCAGTCCAAGCCGTTCGGATCGGCGAAGATCGTCGCAGCTTCCTCAAAGGGAACGCCGTGCTTCCAACGATTCCTCATGGCTTTCCTGGCGTCCCACGAGAACATATTACTGTATATACGCTAATTACCCCGCATTGTCAACCGCCGGGCGCCGGGGCCAGTGCTGCGCCGACTGCCGCTGTGCTGAGAGTTACATAATATAGCGACGGACCAACCCCCTCACCCGTCCGTCGGCTGACGGACACCCTCTCCCCCAAGGAGGCGAGGGCCTGACTCAGGTCTCCTTGTCACACTGACAGGGTTGCGTTCGTCAGTTCTATAATAAAAGTAATCAGGGAAAGGAGGCGGATGGACGAACGCGAATGGCTGGCGGAGCGATTTGAGAAAAGCCGGGGGCACATGCGCGGGGTGGCCTACCGGATGCTTGGTTCGCTGAGCGAGGCGGACGACGATCTCACCTTATTTGCATTTTTCGCGTGACAACCCCCGACAGCCATGATAGCCTATAATTGTGGCTGTTATGTGGACACAATGTCGTAGGCAAGCCCCGGGGCATCCCGGGCCGCGGGGGAAGGCGCAGGGCTCCCGGCGAGCGGGGAATGCCGGGAAATACAAAAAATGAAAAATAGTGGGAACGAAGCTAAGAAGTGGCTGAAAACAAAGGAAGTCAGTCTTTTGAATGCTGCAAATTGCGCGCGTTTTGCGTGCAAATCAGCACCAATCGGCCGTTAAAGGGAGCCAAAACGGCGGATTCTGCGCAAAACGAAGCGAAGCTCACAAGAGGAAAAGCGAAGGCTGAAAGTGACACATTGTCGGCTAGTGGGGGCGGTTCGCGAGCCGCCCCTACATCAAAGACCTCAATGTTTGGCCGCCACGATGATGACAATGACGATGGTCGCGCCGACCAGTATCCAGAACAGCGGGCCCGGGTCTTTGATTTCCGCGACCTGCGCGTAGGGGATCGACCGTTCCCCGCCCGCTTTAGCTAGCTTTACGGTGAAACCCTCGGCGGCAATGCTCTGGATGTGCCCATTCAGCTTTTCGCCATCGACCAGCTTGATCTTGACCGACTTTCCTACACCGAACTTTTTGACCTGAGCTGCCACCAGGGAAGGATCAGGCGCGGGAGAGTTTTGCGCAAACGCAACACCGGCGGTGGCGCCTGAAATCGCCATAACAAGCAGATGAACCAGCCCCGCATGGAAAACGCCTTTCGAACGCCAGAAGCCTGTGACGGTCAACGAGCGCCTTGATCCCATCATCGACGTCCTCCTGATTCGGCCAAGCTTTTTGCTTTGGGGCCCTGAATTACCCTCATGATCAATCATACAACGGCGCGTTGACTTCGCAGCGAGTTTTCGCGTAGGATGCCCTGCTGCCCAAACCCTGCATGGAGATTATGAAACATGCGTAAGCTGGTTGGAATCGGCGCGTTTTGGATTGTCGTTTTGACTGCTCTCCCGGTCGCCGCCCAGAGGTGTGCGCCGGGTGACGAGGAGTGCCGCAAGGCGGACGAACTTCGCGATTACATCAAGGCCAATTACACCAAGTACGAATATATGGCCCCAATGCGCGACGGCGTTCGTCTCTTCGTCTCCGTCTACGCGCCGAAAGACGCTTCCAAGACGTATCCCATTTTGATGCAACGCACGCCATACTCCGTGGCGCCCTATGACGCGGATGACTATCCCCCCTCGCTCGGCCCCTCGGAGTTCTTCGCGCGCGACGGTTACATCTTCGCGTACTGCGATGTGCGCGGCAGGTACAAATCCGAAGGTACGTTCGAGCACGTCCGGCCGTACATTCCCGACAAGCGCGGCAAGAACCAGGTTGACGAGGCCAGCGACACCTACGACACGATCGATTTTCTGTTGAAGGCCATCCCGAATAACAACGGGCGCGTGGGAGTTTCCGGTACGTCCTATCCGGGCTTTTACGCCACCATGGCGGCGCTGAGCCGGCACCCGGCGCTCAAGGCCGTCTCGCCCCAGGCCCCCGTTACCGAGTGGTTCCTCGGCGACGATTGGCGGCACAACGGCGCGCTTTTCCTGGCGCACTCTTTTGGTTTCTTTTCCGGTTTTGGACGCCCCAAGACGGGAGAGAACGAGATCCCCGGCCCCGGCTTCGATTTCGGCACGCCGGACGGCTACGATTTCTTTCTGCGCATGGGGCCGCTGGCCAACGCCGATCAGAAGTATTTCAAGGGCAAGATCGAGGGGTGGCACGATTTAATCTCCCACGACACATACTCGGACTATTGGAAGTCTCGCGACCCTCTTCCGTATTTGAAGGACATTACCGCAGCGGTTATGACGGTGGGCGGTTTGTTCGACGCGGAGGACGTCTGGGGGCCGCCTCACACTTATGAAGCCATCCGCAACCAGAGCCCCAACACGGTGAACATTCTCGTCGAGGGGCCGTGGTCGCACGGCCAATGGCACGGTGATGAGGGCGAGCACCTGGGGGATGTCCACTTCGGTCAGAAAACCGGTGATTACTTCCGCGAGCACATCGAGTTTCCGTTTTTCCAGCACTATCTGAAAGACAAAGGGGAAGAGAAGCTGGCTGGCGCCTACGTGTTTGAGACCGGGCGTAATACGTGGCACAAACTGGATAGCTGGCCGCCGCCGGAGGCTCAAAAGAAAACCCTCTACTTTCAGAGCACCGGCAAGCTATCTTTCGAGCCGCCTTCGGCCACTGGCGAAGAGTTCGACGAATACATCAGCGACCCGGCAAAGCCCGTTCCGCACATCTCCTGGACCAGCACGTCCATGACCCGCGAGTATATGACGGGCGATCAGCGTTTTGCCTCAACGCGTACGGATGTATTGGTCTACCAGACTGAGCCTTTGGAAGAGGACATGACTATTGCGGGGCCGCTCACCGCTACGCTTTATGTTTCTACCAGCGGCACGGACAGCGACTGGATCGTTAAGCTGATTGACGTCTATCCCGGCAACTACCCCGATCCCGATCCGAATCCCAAAGGCGTTCGCATGGGAGGCTACGAGCAGCTTGTTCGCGGCGAGCCGTTTCGCGGAAGATTCCGAAAGGGATTCGACAAGCCGGAGGCCTTTGAGCCCGGTAAGCCCGACAAGGTTGAATTTCAGCTCCTCGGCGTTTTCCACACCTTCCGGCGCGGACACCGCGTCATGGTACAGGTGCAAAGCTCGTGGTTCCCGCTGGTGGATCGCAACCCGCAGAAATTCGTGAAGATTGACGAGGCGAAAGCCAGCGATTTCCAGAAGGCCACCGAAAGGGTCTACCGCTCGGCGAAGCAGCCCTCGGGACTGATGGTTGGGGTGTTGCCGTCACGCTAGAGAGCGTGCGTCGCCGAGGAGACGAGGGGGAAGCCCGCGATCCCAGGAGGGGAGCAGATTGAGTAGCTGGGAGTGGAACCCCATAGGCGATGACTTGACGTGTTAGGACTTCGCGAGCCGCGGAGCGGCGCCAGAATTTAGCCCACGGCGTGAGCCGTGGGACCGGATGCGGGGTGAATATTCATAGCCCCGGAAGGGGCGACAGATCTCGGTGGAGCCTCTGCCGCCCCTCCGGGGGTGTGCCAGGATAAGCCTGGCTGATCTTGTAAGCTGAAAGGAGCTTACCCTGTAATTGCCCATTCAACAGGTAGCCGAGCGAGCGTGGGACGAAGCAATTCGT
>JBEKLY010000340.1:0-8251 GCA_050010015.1 Terriglobia bacterium | reverse complement strand
CCCTACGACACAGCCGCCACCCGTCTCAACACACCCCCACTCCAGCGCCCAATTTCCCTCGTCTCGCCTCTCCTGCCTCCCGCCAGCCTCGCGCCCTCCCCCCACTGTCTGAATCACAGTTACCTCTACTTCAGCCCTTGACCTTCCCTAACTCCTTGAATCATAATCTCTCAGAACGTTCGGAAGGGCGATTGCATCTAAAAAAGCGGGGCAGGCTGCCTCAATCAGAATAGCGAGGGCAAGCGATCAGCAGAATGATGACGACGGGCGCATTCCAGTTGCTGGAAGAGTCCCCCGGGGAGCAAAGGCGACGGCAGGCTTCCTTCGCGCTGGCGTGTGTCGTGGAGGCTCTGGCCGTCGGGTTGCTGACAGTGGTCTGTGCATACTACGCGAAGACCGCCGCCGGCCACGTCCGCCGTTATGTGGTGCTAACGTTCTCATCATCGGTTGAACGGAAACTTCCTGCCAAGCCTCCAGAGTTGCGGAAAGCCCTCCCAAAGACAATCGCGCCATTTGTATTGCCTCACCCCCGAGTCCAACTCCCCACTGTTACCGAGCCTCCAATCCGGGCGGACATTCGGGTTCGGGTGGTAAGCGACCATCCAGTTACGCCTGCGCCAGCAGTAGCTGAAGCGCGGGAACTCCCGTCGCCGCCTCCGGCGATTCATACGGGTCTCTTCGGGCAGACACCGGAGAAGCCGGTGACCGAGAATACTCCTGCAATTCAGGTGCAGACCGGCGGTTTTGGCTCTCCTAAGGGCGTGGCAGGTCAGGCGCAAGGTGGTAGCCCCGGAAACGTACCTAAGCTCGGAAGCTTCGATATGCCAGCGGGGCCCGGCATTGGGAACGGTACTGGAGAAGCGGGGGGAAAGCCGCAGGTAGTTGCCGATGCGGGCTTCGGAGCGCACCGAGAAGTGACTTCGATCAATGAGATCGACGAATCCGACACATCGCATCGGATAGCCACTTCCGGGTTCGGAAGTGGCGGCGTCGGCGCTGGAGGCAATGGAGTGTTTGTGCCGGGCGCTCGAGGCGCAGTGAGGACGGGCGCCTTCGCGGCGCCTGAACCAGCGCAAAGGCCTGCGAGCCGCCAGGCGACCGCAGCCGCCGAAATCCGCCCTGTCGAGATCCTGTCGAAACCTTCGCCGCAGTACACCGAGGAAGCAAAACGCCTGGGCGTGCAGGGCGAGGTCGTGCTCTCCGTGGTCTTCCAGGCTGATGGCACACTCAAGGTGGTTGGGGTCATCAAATCACTTGGGCACGGCTTGGATCAGATGGCGGAGCAAGCCGCCGCTCAGATCAGGTTCAAGCCGGCAGAACAGGCGGGCAAGCCGACGAGCTTCCCCGCCATGCTGCATATAGAGTTCCGGTTGGCGTAGTAGTTTGGACTGTGTCGGTAGGGCTGACCATTAGGTCAGCATTTCGCAGCTCTTCTGACCTGCTGACCTAAAGGCCAGCGCTGCGTTGACGAACGTTGCAAGCTTTATCGCAGCAATTCACGATTCAAGGAGGGACGTGATGGTCGTTGCCCGTAGAAACGCTCGCTCGCCGCTGACACAACCTGTCATTCTGAGCGAAGCGAAGTCCGATTTCGGGTCCGGTTGGGATCGGACCATCCGACCCCGGAAATCGGGGAATCTCTGCAGTTTGCTCACGTTGCTGGCAATCTCGGTTCTGATTGTCCCAGTTTGCGGATACAGCCAGGGTTCCGCGGCGCGCCAGGCGCAGCCGCCGGCACAGGCGAGCAGCATCATCGACCGGGTCATCGCAGGTGAGCAGCGATACGTGGAGAATCTGAAGAAGTACTCGCCTCGCGTCGAGACCTACCTCCAGTACGATAACGCAGATGCCCAACTAGGCGATACGGTGACGAAAGACGCCTATTTCCTGGGCCGCATGAAGTTCGAGGGTAAACCGCAGGAGATCTCCTTCACCCCGGTTGCCGGGAGCGATTTCAGCTGGCTGCATCACGGCCTGCGGGCCTTCAAGACCCCTTTTACGAGCCGCCTCATGGTGGATCAATTCATGACGGCGAGCATGGTGGACGCGCGTACGTTCGATACGCAGCACTATTCGTTTGAACCGGTGGGGTGGGAGTACTTGGGCGATGTGCGTTGTCTTGCCATCGACGTTCATCCGCAGGGCAGAGGGGTCGAGGGGGCATTCGAAGGGCGCATTTGGGTTGAAGACCACAACTACGCGATCGTTCGCCTGAATGGCGTGCGAGTCAACCCTCGGCGCCTCCGGTTCTACACCCACTTCGATTCCTGGCGGGAGAACCTCCAGCCGCAAGAATGGCTGCCTGTGTACATTTACAGTGAAGAGACCGACTCGGGCGCCCGCATCCATTACAAGGCGAACACCCGGCTTTGGGGCTACGATCTCTCGGCGCCTCGCCAGCAGGAAGCGTGGACGAAGATTCTCGTGGATGCTCCGGCGCCGGTTCGCGACACGAGCGACGCGGCTTCGGACCTGTCTCCCGTCGAGGGCAAGCGTCAAATGGAACTGGAGGCGGAACAGAATGTGCTGTGGCGGTTGGAGAAGGCGGGCTTGATTGCGCCTGCCGGTCCCGTTGACAAGATTGCGGAGACCGTGCTGAACAACCTGGTGGTCACCAATAACCTCACCAGCCTGCCGGCGCTGCATTGCCGCGTGATGCTCACTTCTACGCTGGAGTCCTTTCCCCTGCGCTACACCATTGTGCTCAGCCGGGGACTTCTCGATGTCCTTCCGGACGAGCCTAGCTTGGCGATGATATTGGCGCATGAACTCGCTCACGTGGTGCTGGGGCATAAGCTCGACACCATGTATGCTTTCAACGATCGCCTGATCCTTCGGGATGAAGATCTTCTGGAGCGGCTGGATTTTGCCCGCGAGCCGAAGGAGGAAGAGGCCGCCGACGCGAAAGCCGTCGAGTTCCTCAAGAACTCGCCCTATAAAGACAAGTTAGGAAACGCCGGGCTCTTCCTACGGGCGGCTACCGCGGCAGCACCGCATGCACCTGAACTTTTCGGAGCCCACCTCGGGGACCGGTTGGTGACCACTCAAGGTGGCGTGCGGCTAGGGACGCTGATGGGAAGCGCGCCGGCGCTTGAACCCACCAAAACGGACCAGATCGCGGCCTTGCCTCTAGGTTCCAGAGTGCAAGTGAACGCCTGGGATGGGGGCGTAACTTTCCCGAACCGCAAGTCCGTGGCGCTTGTTGACCCGAGCGAGAAAATGCCATTCCAGATAGCTCCCCAGTTCCCGCACTTAACGCGCTATGAAGAAGTCAACGGCACGAAAGTGGCCACCCAACAGAATAGGTGAGACCACAGCAAACAGGGGGCAACAGCCGCGGAGTGGCGGCAGAAAGTAGCCCACGGCGTGAGAACGTGTGAGAAAATCAGCCGCCTGTCATCCTTCGCTGCCATCAAAATGACTCCCCTCTTCAGCGGGAGGAGGGGATGGGGGTGGTGGGTGGTATTATCGGCGACGCGCAACCACCCCTAGCCCCTCCTTACCAAGGAGGGGAACAATTTTCATGCCAAGTGATGAGCCGAAGAATCATGAAATCTGCGCTCAGGATGACACATTGCGAATTCCAGCACGGATTCTGAGCCGGCGGACGCAACTCTCTCGGCCCTCCGGGCCTCCACAACGGACAATAAACTTCATGAGCAAAACTGCTTCTTTGTTGCTAGCGGGATTGTTCGGTTTGGCGCTAGTGACTGCGTTTCCGATGCACGGCACTGTCACTGCCGCGCCTCAGGCCCCTGCCGCCCCAGCCCAGCCTTCTGCCGGAAGCGTTACTGTCGAGGAGAACGTCCCGTACGCCACTGTGAATGGCTCTCAGTTGCATCTTGATGTCTATAAGCCCACCGAAAGGGGCAGCGGGCTCGGTCAGGCAGTGATCTTGATCCATGGGGGCGGATGGACAGATTTCGACAAAAGCACCATGCGCGGCATGGGACAGTTTCTTGCCCGCTTCGGCTTTGTGGCTTTTTCGGTCGACTACCGCCTCTTCAACGGAAAGGACAACCCCTGGCCGGCGCAACTCGATGACGTACAGCGCGCTGTGCGCTGGGTGCGCGCGAATGCCGCAAAATATGGCGTGAATCCTGACCGCATTGGCGCCTTCGGGCATTCCGCGGGCGCGCAATTGGCCGCGCTGCTCGGCATGGAAGACACCCGGGACAACTCCGATCCGGCCCTCGCCCAGTACTCCAGCCGCGTGCAGGCGGTGGTGGATGTGAGCGGTCCTACCGATTTCACCACGGAGCACGTTCCGGAGGAGGACGCCTTTCTAACTCGTTTCTTCGGGGGCGATTACGCGAAGCGTCCCGAGGTGTGGCGGGATGCCTCGCCTGCCGATCACGTTTCAAAACAGGATGCGCCCTTTTTAATAGTGCACGGCACTCAGGATGACAATGTTCCGATTGCCCAGGCGCAAGAACTCTTTGGGAAATTGCAGGTCGCCGGAGTGCCGGTGGCGTTCATCAAAGTCGACGACGCCCACACCTTCCGCACTCAGGGAGCTCGCCGGCAGCTTGCGATGGAGACACTTGATTTCTTCCACCATAACTTGTCTGCCGCGCCAAAGTGACTTTAAACGGCGTCGTCATGCACCTGCTTCGCACCCAAGCCAACGACAACTAGCGTCTTCGCCCCCGCCCCAAGGCGGGAGTCCGCCCGTGCAAAGTAGGGGCGGTTGGCGAACCGCCCCTACTGGATGGACTCCCCTCTTCGATGGTATCTTTGTGTTCAATGGAAACCGCATCCATAGAAGTTGTCGAGAAGCTTTTTGAGCGGCACTTCCACTCCCCGGTGGCGCGGGTGCAGCCGCTCCAGGGCAAGCTTGGCGGCTCAGGGCGCAATATTATACGGCTGGCTGACGCCAACCATAGCGCGGTTGGCATCCTGTATCACGTGCACGAGGAGAATGTCGCCTTCCTCGAGTTCTCGAAGCATTTTCGCCGCTGCGGCCTGCCCGTCCCGGAAATCTATGCCGAAGATCTGCGCCACGGTGCTTATCTCGAAGAAGACCTGGGTGACACCACGCTTTTCGAGTTTCTCTTGAAGAACCGCGCCGGCAACGCCATTGCTCCCGAGGTGGTTGAGGCCTATCGCCAGGTGGCGGCCATGCTGCCGCGCTTTCAGATTGAAGCGGGCCGCGATTTGAACTACAAAGTGTGTTATCCCCGCTCGAGCTTCGATCGCCAGTCGATCGCCTGGGACTTAAACTACTTCAAGTATTACTTTCTCCGGCTTGCCGCCATACCTTTCAACGAGCAGGCACTGGAAAACGATTTCAACCACTTGACCAAATTCTTATTAAGCGCGCCGCGGGATTATTTCCTATACCGGGATTATCAGTCCCGCAATGTCATGTGGCGCGACGGGCGTCCCTACTTTCTGGATTACCAGGGCGGGCGCAAGGGCGCACTGCAATACGATATCGCTTCGCTCCTGTTCGATGCCAAGGCCGACCTGCCCCCGGAGTTGCGGCAGCAAGTTCTCGATCATTATCTGGATGCGCTCGGCCATTTCATCAGCCTCGACCGCGACCAGTTCATGCAGTTCTACTATCCCTACGTCTACATCCGGATCATGCAGGCATTGGGCGCGTACGGCTTTCGCGGCTTCTACGAGCGCAAGACACATTTTCTCGAGAGCGTGCCTTACGCTCTAAGAAACCTGCGCTGGCTGCTTCATCGCGTCAAACTGCCCATTGCGCTGCCGGCGCTTACGGACGCGTTCAAAAGCATGCTGGGCTCGGAAAAACTTCAGAGCCTGGCTTCCAAAGGTAAAGACCTGGTAGTGCGGATATTCAGTTTTTCATTTCATCATGGCCAGCCGAAAGACGAGACCGGGAATGGAGGCGGATACGTTTTCGACGCCCGCAGCTTGCCCAATCCCGGACGCGAAGAGGCCCTTCAGGCGTTGACGGGCAAAGACGCGCCGGTCATTGACTATCTAAATGCTCATGACGGTGTGCGCCAGTATCTTGACGCCGCAACGGCGCTGGTGGATTCCAGCGTGAACAATTATCTGAGGCGCGGCTTCAAGAGTTTGATGGTGTCGTTCGGCTGCACGGGCGGGCAGCATCGCTCGGTTTATCTGGCGGAACAGTTGGCGCTGCGCCTGCGCAACAAGCCCGGGATCGAGGTGGCCGTGCGGCACCTCGAGTTAGAGGAAATGGACAAATGAAAGCCATGATCCTGGCGGCTGGAATCGGCGCCCGCCTGCGCCCGCTCACCGACCATCGGCCCAAAGCGCTGGTGGAGATCGCCGGGCACACGCTGCTGGAGATCACCCTGTCGCGCTTGCGAGCCTTTGGGGTTCGCGAAGTGATCGTCAATGTGCACCATTTCGCCGACATGATTGTTGAATACTTGAAAGGGCACGATAATTTCGGCTTGCGAATCGAGATTTCTCGCGAGGAAGACTTGCTTGACACGGGAGGCGGCCTGAAAAAGGCCTCCTGGTTTTTCCTGGAAAGCCCCGGCGACTTTGATAAGCCTTTCTTCGTGCACAACGTCGATATCATCAGCACTTTCGATCTGGCGCGCATGGCACGATTTCATGCCGAGAATGGAGCACTGGCTACTGTCGCCGTGCAGGACCGCGAGACTTTTCGATACCTCCTCTTCGATGAGCGCCTCGAGCTTTGCGGACGGCGGTACGGACGCGACGGCAAGGACCAATTGGTTCGGCCTTCAGAGCAGACGCAGGCCCTGGCCTTTTCCTGCATGCATGTTATTTCTCCTCGCCTCCTGTCTATGATGACGGAAGAAGGCGCCTTTCCTATCTTCGCCACATATCTGCGTCTCGCAGGGCAGGGAGAGAAAATCCTGGCCTTTGGCGGCGATGAGTATTATTGGCGGGATCTCGGCACGCCGGAGCACGTGCGGCAAGCCGAGGAGGAAGCCGCGTCGTTTCTGCCTGGGATTGTCGAGAAGACAAAGTAATTACAGGTATCGTTCGCTGAGGATTCTGACGTGGTGCGCGTAGTGGCCGGCGATAATGTAGGCGAGGGCGCGCACGGTGAAGAGGTTATCACTTGCGATACCGGTCCTCATCCAACCCTCGGCCGGCAGATTCGCAAAAAGTGAAATCGTCGATCGGCGCACGTTGGTGAACTCCTCGAGGTGGGCAGCCCAGGAGATCTTGACGGCTTCGGCGGCGGAGGCCGCGATGTTCTGATCGTAGTCCGGCAATGGCGTCGAGAAGTTCCGAGCGAACCAGAGCGCTCGAAAGGCCAATGACCGTTCGGTGTCGCTGATGTGGTTCAGCACTTGCCGGATGCTCCATTTTTCGGGCGCGTAACGGTAAAGTGATTTGTCCTCGGAAATCGCTGAGAAGAACGAAGCGCTTTCCTCCAGTTGGGTCGCGAGCACGGCTTTGATATCGTCACCTTGGACCTGGTTTATGTAGGTGAAGTAATAGTCTGCGGCCTCTGTTTTCGTGGGACGTCCTATCATTGGATTAATGTACCTCGAATGTTTTACTCCTCGCGCATCAGTATCGCAGGTTCAATGGACAAGGCGCGTCGCGCCGGAACCCACGTGGCCACAAGGCCCAGTAAAGCCATAGCCAGAACGACGCCGGCCAATATTAGCGGATCCCGGGAAGTTGCTTCATACACGATGAATGCCAACACCCGGCTCGCCAGAATTCCCAGCAGCAGTCCTGCCGCAGAACCGATAGCCAGCAATTTCAACGCGCGCCCGAGCGCAGCCTGCAGTACTTCCTTCCGCTGCGCTCCAAGAGCCATGCGGATTCCCAATTCTCTCAGTCGCTTGCTCACTGAGTACGCGGCCATGCCGAAGACGCCGGTGACAGCCAGCATCGCTGCTATAACGCCCAGCACGCCCAGCGCAAGCGTCGCCAAGCGGGGGCCAAACAGCGCTGGAGAAAGTTCGTTGTACCGCGTGTCAATGCGAACCGGCAGGCCTTGGTCCAGTTGTCGCAGCGCGCTCCGTACGGCGGGGCCGAGCTGGTTCGGGTCGCGGCTTGAGCGCACCACCAGCCATGTCTGGCTGGACGGCCATTGCAGAATTGGAAGAAACATCGCGGCGATGGGATCCTCGGCGAGGTGATCATACTTTCCTTGCTCTGTGATACCCACGACCTGGACTCGAGTTCCGTCCGGCATCTTGAAATATCCGCCCAGTGCCTTGCTTGTGGAGCCGAAAACCTTGCGCGCAAACTCCAGATTCACCACGCCGACGCGTGGTGCCTTTTGATCGTCATGCCAGGTGAAAGTCCT
>JBEKLY010000339.1:0-8276 GCA_050010015.1 Terriglobia bacterium | reverse complement strand
TCCCGCTTCCGCAGTTCGCGCACGGGATATAGCGCACAGTTCCTTCGAAGTTCGGTTCGCCAGGCATATAGGTGCTCCGGAATACCGAGGCTGGACATCGCTGATTTCCAGCCACACCGGATAGGTATCGCTGCGAAACTGTTCGGGCGGATGTTTCGCCCTCGAGCCTCCAAGTGGTAATAGCCCTTTCTACGCTTATTCTTTCCTAAGATATCCCACAGGTCAACTGGAAACGGAGTCTTTCCAAAGGACTTCGAAGACCTCCACCGGGGCAGCCTTGCCTTTGACCTTGATGCTCTCCAGGCGCAGGGCGGGGGATCCGATTTCCCGGAAGGTGGACTCGGAGATCAGAACCTGACCTCCGGCGGCGTGCGCGCACAGCCGGGACGCCAGGTTCACCGCGTCGCCGATGACGGTGTAGTCCATGCGCTTTGAGGATCCGATGTTCCCGGCGGTCACCTGGCCGGTATTGATCCCCACCCCCATCTGGAGGGGTTCCTGGCCGCGCGCCTGCCACTGACGGTTGAGCGCCACCAGGGCGCGTTGCATCGCGCCGGCCGTCCGCACCGCACGCTGGGCGTCGTCCGGCTTGGGCCAAGGAGCTCCGAACAACGCCATGATTCCGTCTCCCAGGTACTTATCGAGCGTTCCTCCGTTGTCGAAGATGAGATCTGTCATTTCGCTGAAGTACTCGTTCAGCAGTTCGACGACCTTTTGGGGAGGGAGGCCCTCGGAGAGCCTGGTGAACCCTCGGATATCCGCGAAAAGAATCGTGGCGGTCTGGTTCTCGCCCCCCAGGCGGATCTCGTCGGGGCTGGCCAAAATCTTTTCCACGACTACGGAGCTCATGAACCGTTCCAGGGCCTGGCGCTCGATCGCGCGGCGGGAGAGTTCGGCGTGGGAATGGGCGCGGTCGTAGCTGATCGCGGCTTCTGCGGCGACCACGGAGAAGATGTCCAGCTCTTCCTTTGAGAAGGCGTAGGGTTTGCTGAGGCAGTCTACATAGAAGAAGCCAAATATCCTGTCCTTGTAAATGAGCGGAGCGCACATCGCGGAGCGAATGCCGGAAATCCGAAGGCTTTCGCTGGTCGAGAACCGCTGGTCCCGGGAGACGTCGCGTATCAACACCGGCACTCTTTCGGTCATTACCTGGTCTATGACGGTTTTCGAGAGCACCGGACCGTAAGGATCGGCCCTCTGATGCTCGTCTTTGTAGAGCATGATGGCTGGAAGGAAGCCTCTCCGTTCGTCATGGAGCATCACAAAACCGCGTTCCACATTCTCCATCTGGAACACCAACTCCATCACCTGCTGCATTACTTCTTGCGGAGTCATGGTTGAGGAAAGGGTTTTGCCCACCGCCAGCAGGAGCTTCAGCAGTTTGTTTTCCTTCTCGAGCGCTGCCAGCCGATCCTGGATTGAGGTTTGAGGTGGGGCGACGGGCTCGGGCTCCTGGTGCAGACCAACACTCAGGGCGTCGTCGCCGATCAGCCCTGTGATGTCCCTGCCCGCGTCGCGGCCCGCCTCGACATAAAAGGGAGCTCGGGTGGCGGCATCGAACTTGAGCTCGAAGGCCCCGATGTTGATGCGGTCCTGGTCCGCCAGGCGCTGCTCCTGGATCGGATGCCCGTTCACAAACGTGCCGTTCATGCTGCCCAGGTCGATGATCAGGACGGTGTCGCCCGGCAAGGCGGTTACGCGGGCATGGCTGCGGGACACACTCGGATGCGGGAGCACCAAATCGTTGGAGTCGGCGCGTCCGATGCTCACCGTTGACCCGCTGATTTCGAAGATCTGCGTCTGGTTAGAGGGGTCGGTTATAACAAATCGAGACATGAGGGTACACTACTTGCCCATGTTGACCCTGACACCCATCGTGGCGCCGTTTCGCACAGTGACGGTGCCTTCGTATGGCTCCCATCCCTCACGCTTGACCACATACTTGTGGGTTCCCGGCGGAACGGTGACATGCGCGGGGCTGGGACCCAATGACTTCCCGTCAACGAATACCTCCAAGCCAGCCGGTGTCGTGTTGATAATGATCTCGCCGATTTCCTGTGAAAGCTGCGCGTTGACGGTGGCGCTCCTTCCTGCTTCCAGGTCCACCGTTTGCTCGTATTCACCGTAGCCGTCTTTTGAGATCACCACGCGGTGGCTGCCGGGGGGCTGGCTAACTGTCGTCGGGGTGACCCAGCCTGGATCACTACTGCCGTCGATCGTAAAATTGGCCCCCGGGACATTCGAGCTGACCACTATTTGACCCATCTTGGGTGCGGCGGCGGGCCCGGCGCCGCTCGAGGGATTGGCAGAGGCACCGGTGTCGCCCAAAGCGGTAACAGGAGGGGTTGAGTTGTTGGCGGCGGCGCGGGCCGGGCGAAGACCTACCGCCTCAAGAGTTCGAGTAACAGGAGGGGCTAAGCGGTTGGCGTCGGACTTAGCGCCGCCGCTCGCGGGAGCGGAGCTCACCTGGGGTGCTTCGTTGGCCTTCGTCTTCCCTCTAGGCACAGCGGATTTCTCCACCGTGGGCGTGCTCGGGGTCCCCGGCGGCGTCGCAGGCAGGTTTGTGCTGACGCTGGCCGCTTGCCCGCTCGCGACGTTCGCTGCCGGCTGGTTACTCTTCACTTTTTGGAGATAGTAATACCCTCCCAAAATTCCGAGGATGGCAACGCCCAGCAATGTCAAGAGGACCCATACCACCGGCGAAGAGCGAGGCTTTTGATAGACCGGCGCGGGCGCGACGACCTGTGTGGGCGCTGGGGCGGGCGGCGGTTGAGGAGGTTCGATCTGAGTTCGTTCAACCGGGACGGGCGGCGCTGGGTGCCTCACAGTCGGCTCGGCCGGGCGTGGCTCGACCGCTGCCGCCGGCACCAGCGGCGCATTCAGGATCATCGTGGCCGAGGAAGGCGGCGCCGTCTGCCCCCCCAACTGCCTGTAATTCTTCAGGTCCTCTGCCAGCTCGCGGCAAGTCTGGTAGCGCTCCTCGGGGCTCTTGGCCAGGGCTTTACAAATCACGTAGCTGAGACCTGGATGAATTGTGGAATCCAGTTCGCGCGGTGGCACGGGGTTTTCGTTGATGATCTTGTAAATGACGGTGGTTATGTTCTGGCCGGGGAACGGCTTCTCCCCGGTCACCAGGTCGTAGAGAATGACTCCCAGGGAAAAGAGGTCGGAACGGCCGTCAACCTGGCGCCCCTTCACCTGCTCCGGAGACATGTAGTTGGGCGTGCCCAGCACCAGCCCCGCCTGCGTCATCCCCATCGACACCATCTTGGCGATGCCGAAGTCGGTTACTTTCACCATGCCATTATTCAGAATCATGATATTGGCAGGCTTAATATCGCGGTGAACGATGCCGCGCTGGTGGGCGTGGTCCAGGGCGCTGCAAACCTGTTCGCACATGGGGATGATGGTTTCAATGGGAAGGACCTTCTTGCCCTCCACCAGTTTCTCCAGCGATGTCCCTTCCAGGAATTCCATGATCAGATAGAGCATGCCGCTGTCTTCGCCGTAATCGAAAACGTTGACGATGTTGGGATGGCTGAGTACCCCGGCCGCTTGCGCCTCGCGCTGAAAACGCGCCCTGAACTCTTTATACTCCTCGGGAGAGAGGCCTTCCGTGAGCATGGTCTTAATGGCAACTGTACGCCCGATGATAGGGTCGAACCCCTGGTAAACAACACCCATCGAGCCGCGTCCCAGCTCGCGCACCACCTCGTATCTTCCCGCCTTGGTCAGCACATCGGCCATCAAACCCTCACCTTCCTCCGCACCCGCCATCTACACGACGCCACTCAGCACACACCAATCTGTCGTTGTCGGCTTATAACTAGCCGGCGGAAACGGCGCAGCCCCGATTTTCCCATGTCTGGCTCAGCGTACCGCACCATGATCTTGGAGTCAAGGCATCAGGCGTTACGCTGTCGTTAGCAGCGGTGCATAATGATATTGAAAACGCCAAAAATCTCACCGCTTCGCCGCCTCGCCCCTACGATCCCGCACCGGATATGGGTACTGTCCTGGTTTGATCGTAGCGCTGGCCTTCAGGCCAGCATCTGCCGACCCTTCGCTTCGCTCAGGGCAGGCTCTAAAGGTCGGCGCTACTCTCAGAGTCGAACACTACCCGGGTGCGGTTTTTCTTTCAGTCCGATACGCGCAATCTGCTATAGTAGAAAGCAGGTGTAAACAAAACCCAATGGACTACGATCAGCTAGCCAGCTTCCTCGAGGTCTCAAAGCTGCAGAGTTTCTCGCGCGCGGCCGAGAAGCTTTTCCGCACGCAGCCTGCCATCAGCGCCCAAGTGCGGCTTTTAGAACAAGAGTGTGGGGAGAAGCTATTCGACCGCAGCGGCAAGAAGGTTTTGCTGACGCCGGCGGGCGAGATTCTGCGGCGATATGCGGAGAAGATGCTGGAACTCCATAAAGAGGCCCTGCAAGCCATCGCCGAGCTGAACCAGACGCCGCGCGGAAAGCTCTACATGGGGGCCAACGAGGCCACCTGCCTGTACGTCCTGCCCAAGACTTTCGCCAAATTCAAACAGCTTTACCCCTTGGTGCAGATCAGCATTTACCGCAACTTCAGCCACAAGATTCTGCAAAAGGTTCAGGAAGGGGTTCTGGATCTGGGGATTGTGACTCTGCCGCATGCCGCCAATAATACAGAGGTCATCCCGCTCTTTCGCGACGAAGTGCAGCTTGTGGTGCCTCGGAATCACCCCCTGGGGAAGAACAAGAGCGTAACGCCGGAGGAGATTGCGCACCACCCGCTTATTCTGCCTAAGACCGGCCACACGCGGGTGGTGATCGACCGATTGCTGCGTGATTTCCGGGATCGCATTCAGATTTCCATGGAATTGGCCAGCGTTGAAACGATCAAGAAATTTGTGGGTGCGGGCCTGGGAATTTCCTTGATCAGCAGGACCTACGCGCAACCGGAGGTTCAGGCCGGCCTGTTGAAGCTGATTCCGCTCGAGGGCCAGAAGATCTACCGGGAACTCGGCTTGGTATATCGCCGGGACCGGTACCTGTCGCTTCCTGCAAAGGTCTTCATCGACGTGGTTCGCGAGTCGACTAAGTCGCCCGAACCTGCCCCTCCATCCGTGGCCGCGAGTGCGATGCGCTGAAGAGCCGAGCCCGTTTCACGCCAGGGCGCAAAGTACGCCAAGGTCGCAAAGAAAAACCAGCACTTCCGCTTTGCGTTGCTTTGCGTACTTCGTCCACGGGTGGCGCGGCTCTTATTCTTTAACACCTTCGAAGCCCGGGGCTGCATTTCTGAACCACAACGCACTATCCCCCTTCTGCCGAGTTGGGGAGCAAGGAACGATCCATGGTTAAGGAAGTGACACCTGGCGTAAAGCCCAGGAAGCCGCTCGTTGTCATGAAATTCGGCGGGACTTCGGTGGGCAGCGCCGAGCGCATGCAAAGCGTGGGCAACCTCGTGGCTGAGCACGCGCAGCACGCTGAGTTGGCGGTGGTGGTTTCGGCGATGGGCGGAGTGACGGACATGCTGATTCGCGCCGCCTCGGAAGCCAGCGCCGGTGATGGCGAACACTGGAAAAATGTGCGGCGGGAATTGGCTCGCCGCCACCGCGAGGTCGCTGACCAACTCCTCTCCGCCGCGGAACAGTCTTTTGTGCTGCCTCGCCTGGCTGCCCAGGTGGGTAACTTCGAGAACCTGTGCTCGGGATTCTCCCTGGTCCGAGAAGTCACTCCCCGCGCCATGGATACGCTCTCGAGCTTGGGCGAAGTGATGTCTGCAAACCTTATGGCAGCTATCCTCCGCTCCCTGGGTATCGCGGCGGAAGCGGTGGATGCCACTGAGCTCATCGTTACTGACGACAACTTTGGCAACGCCTCTCCCCTGTTCGAAGAGACCGCTCTCAAGACCCGCCAGCGCCTGGCGGCGCTTCGCCGGCGCGGAGTTATTCCTGTGATCACCGGTTTCCGGGGCGCCACGCCCGAGGGCGTGTGCACGACGCTCGGCCGGGGCGGATCAGACTTCAGCGGCACCATCATCGGAGCGGCATTGGACGCCGACGAGGTCTGGATCTGGACGGATGTTGACGGAGTGATGACGGCTGACCCGCGCCTTGTTCCGGAGGCGCACATTATTCCCGGCATCTCCTACCGGGAAGCCATCGAGCTTTCTTTCTTCGGCGCCAAGGTGCTCCACCCCAAAACCATTCAGCCGGTGATGAAGAAAAAGATCCCGGTCTGGATCAAGAATAGCTTCAACCCTTCCTGCCCGGGAACCCGCATCGTGCCTTCCGCCGCCGATGGCCCGCCGGGCGTGAAGGCCATCACCTCGCTCAGCAAGGCCAACCTCATTATGGTGAGCGGAGGAGATCGGCTGAGCTTCGCTCAGTTGGCAAGCCGGGTTTTCGATTGCCTCAGCGTGGAAGACGTCACCTCGCTTATGGTGACTCAATCCTCGGCTGAGAATGTGCTTTGCCTCGCCGTGCACGATGCAGAGGTAAAGCGCGCCAAGGCCAAGCTCGAGAAAGCGTTCGAACTGGAGATCATTCACGACCGCTCCGCAGCGGTGGAACTCATGCCGCATGTGGCTATCGTGGTGGCCATCGGTGAGAATATGAAAGGTACGCCGGGCGTGGCCGGGCGGGCCTTCGGAGCACTGGGCCGGCGCGCCATCAACATCATCGCCATCGCCCAGGGGTCTTCCGAATTGAGCATCTCGTTTGCCGTGAAGTCTTCCGACGTGAAGGAAGCGGTGAAGACGATACACGAGGAATTCAAGTTGTAGGAGTCCGTCGTCCGTGGTCCGTGGTCCGTTGCCCATTCTCATCGACGAAGCGGGATGGCGACGGACAACTGACAACTGACAACTGACCATGTCATCCGCCTACCTCCAATGCATCGAAGACGCTTGCCGGCGCAAGCAGGACACGAAAAAGGATGGGCACGCGTGTGCTTACTGTGGCGGGCTTCTCGAGGTTAAGTACGAATTCGAGGCCTTCGATCCTGAGAACATGAGGCGCGCGTGGCATCAGCGGCGCCTGAGTGGCGAGCCCATCGACCGCAGCGGGGTGTGGCGCTTCCGGGAGTTGATCCCATTCACCGGACCGGGCGACCGGATTATTTCGCTCTCGGAGGGCTCGACGCCTCTCGTGGGCACGCGCCGTACCGGTTGGTGGGCGGGTCCTGTTCACTTGACCATCAAGCACCAGGGTAACAATCCCACCGGGTCGTTTAAGGACCTGGGGATGACCGCTTGCATAACGCGCGCCGATTCGCGGGGAATACGGCGGGTGGCATGCGCCTCGACCGGCAACACCTCATCCTCGATGGCCGCCTACGCGGCTCGCGCGGGCATGAAGGCTCTGCTGTTTGTTCCTTACCGGCAAATCTCCGCCGCCAAACTCGCCCAAGCCTTGGATTTTGGCGCGCTGGTGGTGGAAGTGGGCGATACGTTTGATGAGGCCTTCAGGCTGCTGCGAGAAATCGCCTGCGAACTGGATCTTTACCTGGTGAACTCCGTAAATCCCTTCCGCATCGAGGGACAGAAAACCATCGTGGCGGAGATGCTTGAACAACGCGCTTGGCAGCCGCCGGACTACATTGTGGTTCCTGGCGGGAATCTCGGCAATGTCTCCGCCATCGGCAAGGGGCTACGCGAGCTGAAGGAATTTGGATTCATCGAAAAAGTGCCGCAACTGGTGGTGGTGCAGGCGGCGGGAGCGAGTCCCTTCCATCAGATGCTGGCAGGCGGCTTGAGCGAACTGACCCCAGTCGATAAACCGGATACTGAGGCCACCGCGATTCGCATTGGCCATCCCGCCAATTGGAAGAAGGCCCAACGAGTGCTCGAGTGGTCCGGGGGATTCACGGAGTCCGTCAGCGACACGGAGATATTTGAGGCCAAGGCGATGCTGGCGGAAGACGGCGTGGGATGCGAGCCCGCGTCTGCCGCGACCGTCGCAGGCGTTCGCAAGCTGGTGCGCGCCGGACGAATTCCCTGGCACGCGGATATTGTCTGCGTTCTTACGGGTAACCAATTGAAAGATACCGAGTACGTCATGCGCCACCGCTCGGACGATCAGGAAAGCTGCCAGAGACTACTGCGCGTCGAGCCGAATCTCGAGGCGTTGCGGAAGGCGCTGGCACCGGTGGTTGGGAAGAGTCGACAGTCAACAGTCGACAGTCGACAGTAAAAAAGTGTGTCACTCCGAGCGAAGCGAGGAATCTCGCACCGCTTTGAAGATATCCGGGAGCGCGGGCATCCTGCCCGCCATTCGCGCCGCGATTGCACGCACGCTGCGGGCA
>JBEKLY010000338.1:0-8305 GCA_050010015.1 Terriglobia bacterium | reverse complement strand
TCCTGCTGCTCCCCACCCCGTGTCACCACGACGCAGTTGCAGGCTGATTACGAGTTACGTTAGCTCGGTGAGGACTTCCACCTCACTGATCGTGTGCGCTCTCAGGCGCACTAGCCCAGGGCACAAGCCCTGGGTTGAAAGACCCTCACCCCGCCTTCGGCGCCCCTCCCCCGCTCGTGCGGGAGAGGGGGTGGGGGACAGGGTGCGGCGTGCTGACCCACGGCTTACGCCGTGGGCTACAGGCTGCCGCCCGCTCCGCGGGCTGAGTTCTTCAACGAACTTCTGATTCGGGACATTGGAAGTCCGTCAAAGAGTTCAGCCCGGGCCAGCCTCTCCCCGACGCGCCTGTGTGAATACTTCCTTTGGACTGTCATTCCGAACCCTTCGCTTGTCATCCTGAGCGAAGCGAAGAGCCTGTCCTGAACGAAGTGAAGGAATCTCGCTCTGCCGCTCAGGGTAAACTCCGCGAGGAATCTCGCTCTGAGTATTTTCAACGCACTGCGAGATTCCTCGTCGCCTGCGGCTCCTCGGAATGACAGCAAGAACGAGTTGGCACACAGGCTCCCAAGCGGGCGAGGGCTGGAAACTGGATGGGGGCGATTTTCGAATTTCGAATTTCGGCTCTACGCATAACCAGTGTCGCTTTGCCGCGCCTTGATCTAAGATTGGATAATGGAGGAAACCTATGCGGGACCATGCCATCCTCGATAAGGCCCAGTCAACGTCAAGCGCCTATCAGCCCGTTCGCGCCCCGCGCGGCAGCCGGATTTCCTGCAAAGGCTGGCAGCAAGAGGCCGCCATGCGGATGCTGATGAATAACCTGGACGAAGAGGTAGCCGAGCGGCCGCAGGACCTGATTATTTATGGCGGCACGGGCAAAGCGGCGCGGAATTGGGAGTGCTATCACGCCATCGTCGAAGCCCTGAAAAAGCTCGCGAACGACGAGACCCTTTTGGTGCAATCCGGAAAGCCGGTGGGTGTTTTCCGGACTCACGAATGGGCGCCGCGCGTGCTCATCGCCAACGCGAACCTGGTGGGACACTGGGCGACGTGGGAGAAGTTCCGCGAACTCGAACGCCTGGGCCTGATGATGTACGGCCAGATGACTGCCGGAAGCTGGATCTACATCGGCACGCAGGGAATTCTCCAGGGCACTTTCGAGACTTTTGCCGCCGCAGCACGCAAGCACTTTGGCAGCGACCTTTCGGGCAAGCTCGTCGTTACCGGCGGCATGGGCGGCATGGGAGGAGCCCAGCCTCTAGCGGCCACCATGAACGGCGCGGCTTTTCTGGGCGTGGAAGTGGACGCGGAGAAAATCAAGCGCCGCATCCGGGGCGGCTATTGCGACATCTGCGTGAACGATTTAAGCGAAGCGCTCCGAATTCTCAAAAACGCTGTCCGCCAGAAGAACGCTGTGTCGGTGGGCTTGGTTGGGAACTGCGCCGATGTGATTCCCGAACTCGCGCGGCGCGGCGTGGTGCCGGACCTGCTCACTGACCAGACCAGCGCGCACGACCCGTTGAACGGCTACATCCCCTCCGGCCTGACGCCGGATGAAGCCTCCAGCCTCCGGCAGAAAAACCCTGACGACTATCTGAAGCGTTCGTACGAATCCATCGCGCGCCATGTGACGGGCATGCTGGAACTTCAAAAGCTGGGCGCGGCAACCTTCGATTACGGCAACAACATTCGTACCATGGCGTTCGAGCATGGAGGCGTAAAGAACGCCTACAGTTTCCCCGGATTCGTTCCTGCGTACATCCGCCCGCTCTTCTGCGAGGGGCGCGGGCCGTTCCGCTGGGCCGCGCTCTCCGGCGAAGCTTCGGATATTTACCGGACCGACGACTTGGTGCTCGAACTTTTCCCCGACAATCCCATTCTCGACCGCTGGATCAAGCTGGCGCACAAACAGGTCAAGTTTCAGGGACTGCCGGCGCGCATCTGCTGGCTGGGCTATGGTGAAAGGGCGCTGTTCGGAGAGCGTATTAATGAACTGGTGGCCAAGGGTGATTTGAAGGCGCCCATTGTGATTGGCCGCGATCACCTCGATTGCGGGTCCGTGGCATCGCCATTTCGTGAGACCGAGAGCATGAAGGACGGCAGCGACGCCGTTGCGGACTGGCCGGTGTTGAACGCCCTGCTGAACACCGCCTCGGGGGCGAGTTGGGTCTCATTCCATCACGGCGGAGGCGTGGGCATCGGCTACTCGCTGCACGCCGGCCAGGTCACCGTGGCGGACGGCACGCCGGAAATGGCCAAGCGCCTCAACCGCGTCCTGACCAATGACCCAGGCATCGGCGTGGCCCGCCACGTAGATGCAGGCTATGAAGAAGCGGCAGCGTTCGCGCGGAAGGCAGGAATCAAAACATCAGTGACGAGTGACAAGTGACCAGTGACGAGCAGAAGAACAAAGAGCTGGCGAGTGACAGCATCTTTTCTTTCGGCTTTCTGGTTTCCGCTCGTCACTTGTCACTCGTCACTGCTCTTCTCAGCTTTTCTTGGACGTGACCGTGAAGAACGAAGCGACCTTTTGCTCAACCTTCTTACTCTTGCACTTCGGGCAGGCCACTTTCCCTTTGTCGTACTCTGCCAGTGTCATGATCATGCTGAACGTCTTATTGCATTTCTTGCAGAGATATTCGTATTGGGGCATCGACGCTGTCCTCCGAGGTTGTTAAGGATGATTTTAGCAGAGAATACGAGGTGCAAGAAAGAGCTAGACACCATGTGACCCAATGCGACACACAGATCCAGGGCCGCTGTTCTTTCGCCACGCAAGTCAACTCCTCACACTCGAGGGCCTGCCCGGACCTCGGCGTGGCAAGGCGCTCTCGGAACTCGGGATCATTCCCAGGGGCGCAATATTGACCCAAGGGGTTCGGATCCTTGACGTCGGTTCAACGCGCGCTCTGGAAGCAAAGGCACGGAGGCTGAAGGCCGAGGCCATCGATTGTCGCGGATCGGTGGTGATGCCCGGGTTCGTCGATTCTCACACTCACCTGGTATTTGCCGGAAGCCGCGTGAGCGATTATGAAGCGCGCCTGCGAGGGAAAGCCTATGAAGAAATCGCTCGCGAGGGCGGCGGGATCAAGCTCTCGGCGCGGAGAGTTAGCGAGGCTTCTGTAAATTCCCTCGTTAAGCAGGCGCAAGGCTTTCTCGAGCAGTTCGCAGCCCATGGCACAACGACCCTGGAAGTGAAGACTGGCTACGGCCTCGACGTCGCACAGGAGCTCAAGCTTCTCGAGGCCATCCGTCGGCTCCGCAAAACATCTCAGCTTGAACTTGTGCCCACTCTGCTCGCTGCGCACGCTTTGCCCGCTGAATACGCGGGACGGAGTGACGACTATATTGAAACCGTAATACGAGACTTAATTCCGGCGGTGGCGAGCAAGAAACTGGCGGAATTCATTGACTGCTTTTGTGACCGCGGCGCGTTTAACGTGGAGCAATGCCGGCGCGTGCTGACGGCAGGAAAGCAGCAGGGTCTCGTTCCGCGCCTGCACGCCGAGCAGCTCACCCGCACCGGGGCAACCCGCCTGGCGCTGGAGTTCGAGGCGGCTTCCGCCGATCACCTCGATAAGCTCACGAGTGCCGACATCCGCGTCCTCGCGCGGTCGGAGGTTGTCGCAACGCTCGTTCCGGGCGCGAATTTCCACCTTGGCCTCAAGGACTACCCCCCTGCCCGACAGTTGATTGAGGCCGGCGCCATCGTGGCCCTGGCAACTGATTTCAATCCTGGAACCAGCCCCACTCCCAATATGCAGTTCATCCTTTCGGTCGCTTGCTCCGCCATGCGCATGACGCCCGCGGAGGCAATCGCCGCAGCCACCATCAACGCGGCTTGGGCGCTGCGCCGGTCGGACCGGCTTGGCTCACTCGAGCCCGGCAAGCAGGCCGACCTTATTGTGATGGACGTGGGCGATTATCGCGAGATTCCATATTACTTCGGCGTGAATCATTGCCGGATGACAGTGAAGGCGGGGGCAGTCGTCAGTAGTCAGTTGTCAGTAGTCAGTTGTCCGTTGTCAGTAGTCAGTTGTCAGTAGTCAGTCGTCAGTTGTCTGTTGTCAGCATTCCGTTGAGCAAACATTCCCGCTCGCTGTCATCCTGAGCGGAGCGAAGGATCTCCGCAGTGGCTTTGCAACTCACGAATTGCGACAAACTGCAGCGATGCTTCGCTGCGCTCAGTATGACAGTATGGTTGAGGAGGGGCGGGATACAACTGACAACGGACCACTGACAACGGACACTCGCTCGTGCTAAATTCTCAACCCATGCAAACCACCATCGAATGTGTTCCCAATTTCAGTGAAGGACGCAATTCCGAAAACGTTGAGGCCATTGTAAAAGCGCTGCGAGACGGCCCGGACGTTTATATTCTGGACCGGGAGATGGACGCCGACCACAACCGCAGTGTGATTACCCTGGTCGGGACGCGCGAGAGCATTGGCGAAGCGGCTCTGCGCGGAATCGGCAAAGCCGCCGAGTTGATAGACCTCAACATTCAACGCGGCGCCCATCCCCGTATCGGCGCTACCGATGTTGTGCCTTTCGTACCCATTTCCGGCGTTACCCTCGAGGACTGCGTGCGCCTCGCCGAGTGGGTGGCGGAGCAAGCCTGGCGCCGATTCAAGATCCCCACGTATCTGTACGAAGCTGCCGCGCGGCGGCCTGAACGCCGCAATCTCGAGAACATCCGGCAGGGCCAGTTCGAGGGCCTGCGTGACGAAGTGCGCACCAACCCCGAGCGCCTTCCCGATTTCGGCGGCGCGGCGCTGCATCCCACCGCGGGCGCAACCGTGGTGGGCGCCAGGAAATTCCTGATCGCCTACAACATCAACCTGAATACGCCAGAGGTGGACCTGGCGAAGGCGATTGCCAGGAAGATTCGCACTTCGAGCGGCGGATTCCCCTGTGTCAAGGCCATGGGTGTGGAGCTCAAGTCGCGCCGCCTGGGACAGGTCTCCATGAACTTGACGGATTTCGAAACCACATCGATAGCCACGGTTTTTGATACGGTGAGCCGGGAAGCCGCGGCCCAAGGCGTGGAAGTGCTAAGCAGTGAAATTGTTGGCCTGGTCCCCCGCCAGGCGCTCGAGAACACCGCCGTGCAGTACCTCAAGGTGGAGAATTATCACCCCCAACTGGTTTTCGAAAACCGCCTCGAACAGATTATGCGGGACGAGACCGCATCGGCCTCAGACGGGACTCGAACCTTCCGCTCGATGGTGGAGGCGTTCGCGAGCGCCGTGGCGGCTCCGACGCCGACGCCAGCCGGCGGAAGCATTGCGGCGCTCTCAGGAGGCCTGGCAGCCGCCCTCGGCGAAATGGTCTGCGGAATATCGCTGAAGCGTCAGTCGCTCGTAGCGCATCACCCAGTACTAAGCGAATCGCAGAGACGGCTCTCCGCACTTCGGCAACGCCTGCTCGATAACATTGACGCCGACGCTCAGAGTTACGAAGCGGTGATGGCGGCCTTCAAGCTGCCGAAGTCTACAGAAAGCGAAAAAGCCGCGCGCGCGCAAGCGATCGAAACAGCCAGCATGCGTGCGACCTTGGTGCCCCTCGAAACGGCGGAATTGAGCGTGGAGGCCGCAAAGATCATTTCCGGTCTGCGCGGCATCACTATTCCGCTGGCCGCCCCGGACCTTGCCGTCGCGCTCGAACTTGCCGGAACGGCAAAGCGCGCGGCGATGGAGAACGTCCGCGCCAATTTACCTTCGATCAAAGACCGGCAGTTCCTGGAGGACGTGGAGCATAGACTCGAGGAAGCAGTGACCAGTGACCAGTGACGAGCAGTTGCTCATGTTCGTCAGCCGACGAACACACAGAAACCATGAAGACGACTCCCCTCCTTGGGTAAGGAGGGGGTAGGGGGTGGTTGGTCCCGTCGTGACGCCTGCACCCATCACCCCTGCCCCTCCTCCCGCTGAGAAGGGGAGTAATTTTCAGCGCAGAAGTTAGAAATCCGAAAGAGAGACGCACGCGCACTATCGCTGAAAACGTAATAATGGCCAATGAGGAATTCGCGGCTTAACTGAAGTCGTCTATACTGGTAATGTTCGGCCGCAAACATGGAAGAACCGCACGTTTTCTCTGATGATCGTTCACTCTCGACGCCCTCTTTGCCAGAGGTCCACAGGAGTGTAGGCGTTCCCACCGGTGTGTCCTTTTGGAAAAAGGTGTTGGCGTTTTCAGGGCCCGGCTTTCTGGTGGCGGTCGGGTACATGGACCCGGGAAACTGGGCGACGGATATCGCGGGCGGCTCGCGCTTTGCCTACCAACTCATCTTCGTCCTCTTCTTGTCGAACTTAATGGCGATCCTGGTGCAGGCGCTTGCCGCACGCCTCGGGATTGTCACGCAATTGGATCTGGCACAGGCGTGCCGCAGGCATTATTCCCGCCGCACCAGCCTGGTCCTCTGGGTCTTATGTGAAATTGCGATCGCTGCCTGCGATTTGGCGGAAGTGATTGGATCGGCCATCGCCCTCAACTTGCTATTCCATATTCCGCTCCTGATCGGCGTCTGCTTAACGGCGCTCGATGTCCTGGCCATCCTCTACCTTCAGCACAAGGGATTTCGTTACCTCGAAGCTCTCGTGGTGAGCCTCATCGGAACAATCGGAGCTTGTTACCTGGTGGAGTTGATTCTGGTCAAACCCGATCTCGCTCAAATCGCCAAAGGCTTTCTTCCCACGCCACAGCTTTTGACCAATCAAGAGATGCTTTATATTGGCATTGGGATGCTGGGCGCCACGGTGATGCCTCACAACCTCTATCTCCATTCCTCGCTGGTCCAGACGCGGGCCATCGAACGCAGCAGGGAGGGAATCCGGACGGCGATTCGATTCAACATGCTGGATTCGGTTGTGGCGCTCAATTTTGCTTTCTTCATCAACGCGGCGATTCTCATCATGGCGGCGGGCTCGTTTTATCGTCACGGGATGAATCAAGTGGCGGAGATCCAGGACGCATACTATACCCTGACACCGTTGCTGGGCACGAAGATCGCCGCTGTGCTCTTTGCCATCGCCCTGCTTTGCTCCGGCCAAAACTCCACTTTAACCGGGACGCTGGCGGGCCAAATCGTAATGGAAGGTTTTCTGAATATTCGCCTGGCGCCCTGGCTGCGCCGTCTGATCACGCGCCTTCTGGCGATTATTCCGGCGATTATTGCGGTGGCGTTTTTCGGAAGGAGTGGGACGGCCAAGCTCCTGATTTTCAGCCAGGTCATCCTAAGCCTGCAACTCTCGTTTGCGGTTGTTCCCCTAGTGCAATTCACCGGCAACCGGAAGCAAATGGGAGAGTTCGTAAACCCGCTCTGGCTTAAGATCCTGGCTTGGCTGTGCGCCGCCGTCATTGCCGCCTTGAACGTGTATCTCCTGGTCCTGAGCGTCAAGGACTTGGCGGGATAATGAAAAAGGGTATGTGTCATGCTGAGCGCAGCGAAGCATCCGCAGTGGCTCTACCGAAGCCAACAACTGCAGATTCTTCGCTTCGCTCAGAATGACAGGACGGCGGACCGTCACCCTGCCGGCGCGGGGTAAGCCAGCCTATATTGGGCCGGCAAGGATTCTCATGTTTAAGAAGATTCTCGTGGCGCTCGATCACAGTAAAGCAGACAGTGTTTTGCTGCCCCAGGTAAGGGAACTGGCGACGCTCACTCACGCGGAGGTTCTGCTGCTCCATGTCTCGACCGGCTGGGCGGCGCATTGGCAGGACAACTTGAATCTTTCCGACTCGCAGGAGATGAAGGAGGACCGCGAGTATCTGGAAAGCGTGGCACAGAAACTGCGGGGCGAAGGCCTGAGCGTGACGACGCGGCACGATCGGGGCGAGCCCGCGCAAGCGATATTGAAAACTGCGCGCCGCGAGGGCTGCGATCTCATCGCCATGGCGGCCCACGGCCACAAGTTGATTTCGGACCTGATCCATGGAACCACGATTACCAAGGTCCGCCATGAAAGCGAGATCCCGATTTTTCTGGTCAAGGCCAGACCGGATTGAGGAACCACAAAGACGCCAAGACACAAAGAAAATCCTGGCCTGAGTGCTCTGTACTACAAGGGTGAGTTTTTTCGTGGCGCGCGAAGAAAAGCAGATCCTTCGCGCAGTTTACCCTGAGCAACACAGAGCGAGATTCCTTCACTTCGTTCAGGACAAGCTCTTCGCGGAGTTTACCTTGAGCGGCAGAGCGAGATTCTTCGCTCCGCTCAGAATGACAAGCGAAGGGCTCCGTCGAAAATCGTCGTTCTGATCACCGACCCCTTTAGGGTGAAGTCGGTGCCGGTGCAGGGGTTAGCGG
>JBEKLY010000337.1:0-8310 GCA_050010015.1 Terriglobia bacterium | reverse complement strand
CAGATTGATGACTTGTCGAGGCTCTACTGGCGGCGCAACCGAATCGAGCGCATGGAGACGGGCCTGATGCGGGACGCTCTCGAGCAGGTCGAGGAGCGGCGGCGCGTGCTCGCCCGGGCCCTGGCCGAAGTGACGTTCGAACCCTCCCAGTGCGAGGCGGTGGCGCTCGATCTGCCCAAGCCCAACCACCCCTTGGTGCGGCTGCGCATGCTGATTTCCCTTTGGGGAGTGATTCGCGACGAGGCGCGGCGGCGGGTCTTCACGCTCGCCCAGCAGAACCAGATCGAAAGCTACTACCGGGGAGAGTTGGGGTGGCGGCCCCGGCAGATCGGGCACCTGCTTGGGCTCCTCATCGACTGGGTGAACCTCCACGAGAAGCAGGACCAGGCAGAGCTAGACAAGTACGTGAAGGAGAGCTTCGGGGACAAGGCGGGCGTGGAGGCGCGCTACCAGGAATTGTTGCTCCTGCTGGAGGAGCAGACGGCGGCGGTCGAGGCGGCGTTCGCGGACGAGATGCAGGCGCAGGAGGAGAAGGACGCGATTGCGCGGGACTCGTGCCTGGCTCCGGAGGACGAGACGGCGAACATGGTGCTGCGCCTGGAAATGGCGATTGACCGGGCGATCGACCGCAAGGTGAGGATTCTCCTGACCATGCGGAAAGAACAGGCGCGCGAGTGTAGGGGCGGTTCGCGAACCGCCCCTACGGAACAGGAGGCCAGCCCTCCCGGCAATGAGTCGAACGACCGGGAAGCCGAGGAACTGAGCAAGCTCGTGGGGCTCGAGGCTAGCACAGACACGCCGTCCAGTGTCTGCGATTCAGGGCAGGGTAGCGAAGCGCCACCTTCCCTTCGGGAAACGCAGACCCCAAACGGCGGGGGTCTGCGCCAGCCAGTCGGCGCTACGCTGACAAACAGTCCGAAAGAGGAGAACGCCCCGGAAACACCAAAATCGCCGGAACAAAGCGAGAATGTTATAGAAAACAAAGCATCGGTGGCAGGGGCAGTCGAGGCATGAAGGGCCGCGCCGAGGGGGAGTTTGCCGCGATGCCGGGGCCTGGCATAGAATGAATGGCAGTCGGGGCGCCAAAATGAATAACCTGGTTCGCGCAAATTCGTGGAAAGAGTCTCCCCCATGCAGGCTGTCATGAAGAAGATCTACGATGCTATCGTTGTCGGGTCCGGAGCCAGTGGCGGTTGGGTGGCTGAAGAACTAACCGAGCATGGCGTGGGCGTCCTCGTGCTCGAGGCCGGCCCGCCGCGCATCCCGACGCGTGACTTCACCGAGCACGTTTGGACCTACCAATTGAAGTTCCGAGGGTTTGGAGATCAGAGGGCGCGCGAATCCGGCATAACGCAGAACGAGATTCCTCGCCGTGTTCGGAATGCAAGCACTCTTCTTGTCAGCGGCCCGCTATGGAGAAATCATGGGAGTCATTCAAAATGATTAAGGATCCCGCACGGAAAGACCAAACTTGCTCGGAAGCCCACACATCCCCGGATACGGAAAGTCCGGACCTGACCCGCCGCGAGTGGCTCTTACGCCTCGGCGGCACTGCCGTGCTCATGGGTTTTCAGGGCTCGCCCGTCGCGGGCGCAAGCGGCCCCGATGCTGTCAAGACCAATCAACTTCCGCCGGGGCTCTACTACCCGTCAGAGGACCACATGACGCACGCGCTAGAAAGCGATGGCCGCTTCCGTCCCATACCAACCGGCAGCGAGACAGATTTCCTCCCGCCTCCGGGCGGTCCCTTCGCGCCGCAGTTTTTTTCACTGTCGGATTTCAAGATGGTAAGGAGCCTCGTCGCACTAGTTTTGGGTGAATCAGAAAGCAGCGGTGAAATGGGAGCCACAACACAGGAGATCGCCCAGTGGATCGATCTGGAAGTCTACAATGCCGCCGCAGTGCGCAAAGCGGCTCTCGACCTGTCGCCGCAACACCGCACCCTGGCAGTCGCCTTCTACGGGGAAGATGCAGTGACAGCGCTCGAAACGCACGATCCGCAGAAGATATGGAAAGAAGGGCTGGACTGGATTGCGAGGGAATCGAATACGAGCTGGAGCAAACCTTTCATCGACGCCTCCCCTGCCTCGCAGAGCGAGATTCTGAGATCGTTGAATGAGCGCGCGGGAAGCGATGACGCAGGCACGCGGCTTTTCGTGTTGTTGAAAAACCAGGTGGGCCATGGTTTCTACACTTCGCAGCGAGGGCTGAAAGAGCTCGATTACAAAGGGAACGCATTTTACGCCGAGTGCCCGGGCTGCAACGTTCCGGATCACCCAAAATAACCCTGCATGAAGTAGAGGCGGCTTTTCGCCGTCATTTGGCGAGGTAAACTCGCCGCTACGAATTCAAATTGAGATGCTACCGAAAAACTGGTCCGCGCTACCTCGCAACTGCAACGTTCGTCGCATGAGCAGGGGCAGCTTTTATCTCTTCGAGTTCCTGCGGAATGTTCCGGCAAACCTTGCAGTGGCGTGGGGTACGCGTGGCATCGAAATGATCGTAGAAAACAAGGATATTCGCGCGCAACTCCGGCGTCACGTCCCTGTAATGCTCTTTTCGCAGTTGAGCCAGGAGGTTGGCGTATGTGCGATCCGCAAGTGAGTACTCACCGGCGCGAGTCGGCTTACCCGTGTCGAAGTCCGAGTCCGGAAGGTCGAGAGTGCCCGTCTCTACTTGCTCGAGGCGGTGCCGGTAATCGGAGCGAACCGCTTTCAGGCTGGCCAGAAACATCCGCTCCGTCTGGGGTGTAGCAGGCTTGAAATCAAGTGTGCGAAGCGGCCCGAACCGGGGAATGATAGTGAAGACAACAGCCAGGATTTTGGCTCCGATTCCAGGCGTGTGAGCCGCCTCGACGATGCGGTGCTCGTAGCCTTCGATTTCCCCCGTCAGTCGCCGGCCCCGATACTCTTTGCCATACTCTTTCTCGAACTCCCGGCGCGAAAAGCGATAGACGTATCTGCGTCTTGTGATGCCCGGAATGAGTTTCTCGATCTCGTCCCTTTTGAGTTGCCACGCCGCCGCGGTGAGGTGCGGAATCATCTTACCGGCAGCGTAGCGGTAAGTGCCCAAGGCGAGATCTTCGATGAGTAGAACGTCGTGAAGTTCAAGGCCATAGGTTTCGTTGAAGGCACGTTCCAGCAGGGGCTTCGAGACTTTGAACCCAATAAAGTCATGGTAGTCGTTAGGGGCATAGACTCCGGCCGCCACCTGAACAACGTCGAACCCGAACTCTACCATGATGTGTTTCTTTGGATCGTCCTCATAGGTCACGACCTTGCCGTATTTCTCCCCCAGTTTGGGATACATGACGGGCACTGAGACGTTTACGGCCATGGGGTGGCCGAGATTATCCGCCGAATAGTGAGCCAACGCACCAAGCGCAAAGGCGTATTCATTGATGTC
Source organism: Terriglobia bacterium (assembly GCA_050010015.1). Classification (GTDB taxonomy): domain Bacteria; phylum Acidobacteriota; class Terriglobia; order UBA7540; family UBA7540; genus CAVROP01. Next base: position 4,905 of record JBEKLY010000337.1, on the reverse strand, counting down.
TTGAGCCTGACGCAGGAGAGATTCGATGAAATCGCCGCTGCGCACATAGTGAGTCAAGTCGCTGAAGAAGGCGTTACCGAAAGGATAATAGCCCATGTCCTGAATGATGCACCCGCCGTAGAGGTAGGCATGGGCTTCTCGCAGTTGATCGGGCGTCGCGTTGGGGAACCTTTTGAGTAACAGGTTCCGGATGGTAGTCCCCCACAAGGCGTCAACCACAGCCTCATGGCTGAGCACGGAGTAAGCGCAGGCGGTGCGAGGCGTTCCCAGCAATACAAGCAGCGCCGCCAGAAGACCGCCCACGATCTTGACACAACCATTGTTCATCGCGCTGTACCGGGAAACCACACGCCGCAGTGTGACCATAGAGCACAATTCAAGCGACTCACACAGTCTAACTCGACGGGGCGTGGCGGGCCACAATGAACACACCCAGACGCCAGTCCAGGCAAGGTGTAACTCCTAGGGGAGCACAGAAGAATTTACATGTTATATTAGGGTGATTATGCTCAACGAAGAGAGACGCCGGAGTATTTTGGAGATAATCAACCGCGAGGGGCGAGGAATCGTAAAAGAACTTTCTCGCCACTTCAAAACCTCAAACGTCACCATTCGCAAGGACCTCGAGATTCTTCACAACCGGGGCGCGGTCCACCGTACGCACGGCGGGGCGCTTCCTTTGCAAAGCGGGGCGCTGCTGGATTTCAGCCTTCAGGAAAAGGAAAAACTGCACCGCAAGGAAAAGGAGCGAATTGGACAGGCCGCCGCCGAGCTAGTCAAGGAAGGCGAATCGGTTGTTCTCGATTCCGGGACCACCACCAGCGCAGTCGCCCGGGCGTTGCGGGAACGAAAACATCTTACCGTAATCACCAACGCCGTCAACATCGCTGCCGAACTGGCTGGGACCTCGGTCGAAGTCATCCTGACGGGCGGTATTCTGAGGGAGAAGTCATTTTCGCTTGTGGGGCCTTTGGCGGAGGAGTCACTGCGCAGTTTGAGCGCCGACATCCTGTTTCTGGCCGTTGACGGGATCGACGTTCACTTCGGACTAACCACTCCTAATCTGCTGGAGGCAAGAGTGAACCGTGTGATGGCGGAGATCTCTCGCCGCACCGTGTTGGTGTGTGATTCCAGCAAGTTTGGCCGGCGCAGCCTTTCTCTGATTGCGCCCATGTCGAGCATTCAACAGGTCATCACCGACAACCGGATCCCCAAGTCCGACGCGAAAGCTTTGGAAGAAGCCGGGATTGCGGTTACGATCGTTTAGGAACAGGTTATCACCCGCCGGTGGCTGAGGCGATGGTACGGTTCCCGGGGCCTCGTCGCCGCGCACGTCGCGCCCCTGCCAGCAGCCTCATGAAATGATTCACTCGCCGACGACGGTTACGACGACTGTTCGCTGGCGCCCTCGAACGTCGCACTCGAGATGAAAAATCTGTTGCCAGGTACCCAGCACGAGTTTGCCGTCGGCGATGGGCGCCGTAAACGATGGGCCGAGGAGAGTAGCCTGTAGATGCGAGTGGCCGTTCCCGTCATGCCACGCTTGTTCGTGGCCGTAGTTACGACTGGGCGGAATAAGCTTGTCTAAAATGGCGGGCAGGTCGTGCTGAAGGCCGGGCTCAAATTCGATTGTTCCCACGGCAGCCGTACTCCCAACGTTGAAGACGTTGACGGTGCCGCGTTGGATTGCCGAAGAACTCACAATGTTGGCAACTTGCTCGGTAATGTCGTGCATGTTACCGTGACCTTTCGTATTGATTAGAAATTGCTGTTGATAAGTCATAACCCGGTTCCAAATCCTTCCGAGAGTTTGGTAGATGCCACTCCGACCCGTCAGAATAACCCAAATCCCGCCGCTGTGGTAATGCCCCGTAGGGCGACGGCTCTTGCGGGCGGACAGCGTTGCCGGGAACAACGACCGAGGGGTAGTGTCCTAACTTGACTTGTCGCGCCGACCTCTAGGTCGGCAGATGCTGGCCTATAGGCCAGCGCTACGCCGAAACTAGGACACTAACCGAGCGAGGTTGCCCCTACGCATCTCGGTGACCTCCGTGTTAAGCTTCTCTAACTACATGGCGCGCTCGACCCAGCGTGCCGGGAGGTGCCTCAACTCATGAAGACCAAACTGCTACACGTTGTCCCGTTGCTCCTGGTTTTGGCCGTGCCTGCCTTGGCTCAACAGGACCTGTTGATTCACAACAAACAACTGACGATCGCGGTGAGGGCTCAGGACGGGGCTTATGAAATCCGCTCGCGCGGGCTTGAGCACCCGGTCTTGGTTTCGAACGTAGGCGTGGAAGTGAACGGTGAATGGTTGAGTTCGTCAAGCTACCCTCATCACGACGCCGCGCCCTCCTCGTTCGAAGATGCTTTGGGTTCGGGCCACGCCATTCGCGTCACTTACACCGGACTCGCCAATAAACCGATTCTGGTATGCACCCTACGACTCTACGAGGACGAGCCTTACGGGGACGTCACTGTGGTGGTGCGCAACGCAACAGGCAAGAGCATTTCCGTGCAGGCGATCAGAGTCGTTGACGCGGCGGGCAAACCACGGGTCGATCTCGGCGGCAGCGACCAGGATGATCGCGTGCTTCTAGAGGGGTTCACTGAAGATCCGACCATTCAGATTGGCACTTTGGCCGAAGCTCCACACGGCGCCTATTCCGGAGCGGTCAACGGTCTTATCTATAATCAGGCTAGCAAGCAGAGCTTGATGCTTTCGGCTCTTACTTCGGATCGATTCCTGACGGTCGAGCATTTGAAAGTCAGCCCGCAATCCTCACACGATGCTCACATCGCCTCGTTCACAGTGGACTCAACCGGTACAACCGAGTTCGTTCTCGACCGGGATCAGATCGCGCCGAACCAGCAAGTCCAGTTGAGCCTGCCGGTGTCGCCTGGAGACACGCTTTCTTCCGAGCGGGTCATGATTTCGACGGGCACAGACTACTTGCAGGAGCTCGAGAATTATGGGACGGCAATCCGTCGCCTTTATAAGCTGCATTTTCCACAAACCGCCCCCATTGGTTGGTGGAGCTGGACGGCTTACTACGCAGGAGTGAACGAGGGCGAACTTGCCACGAATGCGAGATGGCTCGCCCGGAATCTCCTGTCGTTGGGCTACGATTACCTTCACCTTGACGAAGGCTACGCCTATGCCCGAGGCGAATACACAACGGCAAACGTCGTCCAGTTCCCGCATGGGATGTGGAATATCGAGCACGAAATCGCCCATCTGGGACTTGTGCCCGGAATCTGGACTGCGCCCTTCTACGTTTCGAACCGCGCTTGGGTTTACGAGCACCACCCCGAATGGCTGGTACACGACGCGCAGGGGAAGCCGATCAAAATCGGATATGTGGCGCGCCACCAGGACGAACTCTACGTGCTGGACCCGACTCACCCTGGGGCGGCGGATTACCTGCGCAAGACTTACGAAATCCTCACCCGCGAGTGGGGCGTCCGCTACATCAAGCTGGATTTCATGGACAGCACCGCCATCGAAGGGTTCTTCCATCGGCCCAATACAACGGCGCTCGAGGCACAGCGCATCGGCCTCAAAATCATTCGGGAAACGGTGGGCGACGACGTGTTGCTCGACAAGGACGGCAGCGCCATGCTGAATCCCGTGGGCCTGGTGGACGAAGGCCGCATCGCGCCGGACACTGGCCACTCATTTCGGGCCAGTAAAGATGCAGTGCCCAATATCGCGGCGCGATTTTACATGCAAGGCAACTTCTATCTCAGCGACCCTGACGCATTTTCAGTTACCAAAGTGGTTAACCTCGACCCCGACCAGGGATGGCACAGGTCGAGGACCGGATTGACGCTCAGCGAAGCGCAGGCGCAAATTGTGCTGGCGGCATTGTGCGGTGGAATGTACTCGATCGGCGACGATCTGCCGACGCTGGATTCGCAACCTGATCGGTTGGAGCTGGTCGAGAATCAGGAGATTCTTGCGATGAATCGCTTGGGCCGCGCGGCCCGTCCGCTGGACTTGATGACCTTTCGCCCCGAGGACGAGGAACCCAGTGTCTTCTTCCTCTCTGAAGATCCCCACCAGGCCATGCTCGCGGTCTTCAATTGGTCCGAACATCCGCTCTCGCACACCTTCACCGTCGCCGGCCTCGGCCTTCCAGCGGATCACTCCTTCCATGCTTTTGACGTGTTGAACAAAGACGAGGCAGTCCCACTTAACGGCGGGACGTTAGAGATTGCAAGTCAACCGCCGCATTCCGTACGCCTTATCAAGTTGACCGATGATTCCGCTCCCGCCGCCGCACCGCAAGTGACAATCCAGGCGCCGACCTCGGCAAATGCGGGCCAAGCCTTTTCGCTTGCCGCCGTGCTGGCCGCAAATTCTGTGCCGGCCATTTCCTATCATTGGGATTTTGGCGACGGAACGGAAGCGACCGGACAGAACCTTACCCATGCGTACACTCTGGCCGGAAACTACACAGGCAAGCTGACGGTAAAGGGCGTCGAGGGCCTATCGACGACCAATAGCTTTTCGGTCGCTGCCACTGGCACCGTGAGGGCGCAATACGATCTTTCACGCAATCGCCGCTACACGGGAGAGAGCCACGCCGAGTCAGTCGGGGGGGCACCGAAACACTGAGAAAAAGGCTCTACCGTCTCACGAATTCGTCGAAGAAGTCAGCCCGCGGAGCGGGCGCAAGCCTGTAGCCCACGGCGTGAGCCGTGGGTTTCGCGAGAGGCCCTCTCCCCCTTCCCCCTCCCCCGCCCGGCGGGGGAGGGGGAACAAAAGGGGGTGGGGCCGACCCCATAAGCGTTCACTTAACGCCTCAACTGGTCAAGTGGTGGCAATTTGGGTCTCGTTCGCCACTAAATTCAGGCCCGGAGGGCCGACAGGGAGTAGCCCACGGCGTGAGCCGTGGGACC
>JBEKLY010000336.1:0-8318 GCA_050010015.1 Terriglobia bacterium | reverse complement strand
TTGACGCCAAGCTGTTTCAAATATTCATAACCTTGCCGGCGCGGTTGCCCGCCACGGTAGAAGCCTTCCGCGACCTGATCGAACCGCGGGATCGCTTGCGAATTCGGCACCTCGTGCGCGGATTGGGCCAGCACAGCCCAGGAGAGCGAGACCAACAGAAGCAGAAGGATGGCGGCTTGGATGGACTTCATCAGCAATTTACCCGCGCGATGGGAGTTTTGGTCTCCAAGAGATCATTGTAACCGGAATTCCAATGTGCGCCCAACGTGCAAACGGAAGACCTCTGGGAGCCTAAGCGCCAAAACATTGAGCAGACACCGGGCCTGTCGGTGTGGCGAGGTGGTGAGACCTTTGAGGACATTGGCGGCGTCGAGAACGTGAAGTACTTTCTGCGGGCGGTCCTTGCAGGTGTCGATCCTCCCCGCGTCGTCATGTTCATTGATGAAATTGAGAAAGCGTTTGCAGGAACTGGCACCGACCTCTCTGGTGTAAAGACGGAGATGACGGGGACCATCCTCACCTACATGCAAGACCGTGAGGCCGATGGCTTGGTATTTGTCGGTCCAGCCGGGGCAGCCAAGAGTGCAGCAGCAAAAGCCACTGGGGTACGGCAGGCATCCCCACCATTGCCTTTGACCTGCCGGCCATGGAGAGTTCTCTGGTGGGGGCTTCGACCGAACAGCTTCGTACAGCGCTCCAGATCATCGACGCGGTCTCGCAAGGGAGAATGCTTTTCATTGCAACCTGTGATTCGATTGCCAGTCTGCCACCTGAGTTGCGTAGGCGCTTTACGCTGAGCACGTTCTTCTTCGACTTGCACCCTGCCGAGGAGCGGGAGACGATCTGGGAAATCTGTCTCAAGAAATACAACGTGTCAGGCGATCTGCCGAATGACGAAGGCTGGACCGGTGCGGAAATTAAAGAGTGCTGCCGTAAAGCTCACCGGTTGGGCATTACTCTCATCCAAGCTGCTCGGTACATCGTGCCATTTTCACGATCCGCGGCTGAGCAGATCAAGGCACCGCGGCAGATGGCATCCGGGAAGTTTATCAGCTCCTCGACACCGGGCGTTTGCCAGTACCAGGAAAACACACCAGCTCCCCGGCGACGCGTCATGCGGGATCTGGAGGGGCAGCTCACCGTCATGCCTCCCTCGAATTCCGAGGCCTGAAAGCGGTTATCCATCATGGCCCGGAGTCACAGACTCGACCAAAGGCCGAATACATTGGCGCAGACCATCTACTCTTCCTCGTCTTTCGCTCGCAACTCTGCGGCGAACCATACATCCCGATAAGCTGAGAATCCGCGAGAAACTCGCCTTCAGCCTTCCACAACCCCACCTGTGGGCCGCGATCAGATCCGCGAAGGCCTTTTCATCAAGTGGTTTCCTCCGCTAGCGGACATGGACTTTTCCCAGGCGCACTTCGTGCGAACACAGGGATGCGCTATTGCAGGTTCTTCCCGCGGGGGGCAGGGGCGTTAGTTTGAATTGCCTGGGAAAGCCCTAATTACCACTACTATTCTACGATGCCGGCGATGCCGACGATGATGCCACTCGGCACTGGGCGTGATCGTCGCGATTGCGGGCGCAGGACACACGGCGCCCAACGTAAATGCCAGTAACAGTGCAGCCATAATCCGTTTGTGCATGATTTTCCTCTCGCTCGATGGGTTACTCGGGGGGACCTCAGTTTCTCAATCTAGGCCCTCCCCGCGGCCGTAAAGCCGGAAACGCCGAATCACTTGTTTGAACAAGATCCGAAGGGCATCCTCGCGTGAAGGCGCCCTCCGCGTTCCGATCGGTCTTGCTTATTGTGCGGGCGGAGCCTTTCGTACAGGTGCGGACTTTGTTCCTGGCTCAGGCGCCCAATATTGGGGATCAGCTTCGATCCAGGATTTCTCGACGATGCTCCATTCCGGAATCACCATCCAGATGTTGTCCTCGACGCTGGCCACGCTCTCCCCGGAAAGCTTGTCCATCTTGCCCCTTCCCTCGTCGCCCAGCGCAGCGCCGAAATCCTTCTTATGCTCCAAGGCAGTGTCCTTATCCTTGAGGGACGTCATCGGCACCAAGACAAGATAGGCGTTGGCCACACCCGTCAGTCCTTCGTAAGTTGCCCAGGGGGTGTTTTGGCCGATCTTGAGGTTGGCGTCGCGGTAAAGCTTCGTCAATTCCTCGAACTGTTCATCATGACCGGAACGCATATGGAAGATGATCACCTCCCAGTAATGGGAGTGCGGTATGTCCGCTCCGGCGACGTTGTTGCTGAGGTCGGGGCGGTAATGCCAGATGGTGTAGTGGACCTCAGATACGTGAAGGCCCTCGCGCGCATCCAGCGCGTCTATCTTAGCGTCGGTCGCCGCGTCGCCGAGGAGCCACTCCTCGTTCTTTTGCAGCGCCTCGAAAGAATCGTGGCCGGTGAGGTAAAGCGCTCGAGGTGAGCCCGTCAGGGCCTCCATGGCCAGGACGTGCGTCGGGTCCTTGAGTTGCTTCGACAAAGCAGCGGATTCTGTAGCAAATTTGTCGTAGGGTCCATCCTCGTAGGGTTTTATGTTGTCCGTTTGGATGTTGAGGACATTGGGCGGCGGAACTGCCGGAGTTTGTGCTTGTGCGGCCAGGGAGCCTGCCAGTGCCAGGGACAACCCGGCGATGGAACACAGCCATTTCTTCATGTTTGCCCACCTCCAGGGGGCCAGAAGGGGAATTGCGCAAGAGGAAAGAATCGAAAGCTGCGAATACTTCTTTCCCTCAACCTTTAGCCGGGTCTGGGATGGTGTGGCTCCTTAGGCTCGGCCGGGAGATGATTCTGCGACGAGTGGACTCTACCTCTTGCAAACCTAGCTTCCGCGCCTCAAAGAGAATTGTCTGTCCACTTTTATACACTCGAGTGCGGCCACTTCTACGGATAGCGCACTATGACTCGGACCTCACCAATAACCGAGGTGCCGTCTTGAGACTTCCCACTACACAAAGGAGGATCAAATGGCCACAGCCTTACCCATCCTGGATATCCAGGAGCCTGGCGCAGACCTGGCCGGGAAAACAGTATTCATCAAGCTTCACTTGGGCTTGCTGGGCAACAGCCGCAAGGTCAGCTCATCCCAGGTTGAAGTGGATGCCGATAAGGAACTCATCCGGGTGGCGAAAACGTTACTCGACTCGCCGGAACTTCAGGCCATCCGCACACTCGATGGCGATGTTCGCCGCTTTCTTTACGATACCTGCCTGCCGTTTGAGGTGGGCATTCACCTCCTGCCGCTGGGGTTGCTGGAGACGGTGGATGAAACTCTCTGCGAGTTCAAAGAGAAGCGGCGGGTGTTGGTGGAGGTGTTTCTCGCAGCCTACCCGCGCCTGTGCCAGGAGGCAGCTGGCCGACTGCGCACCCTTCATAATCCGGCTGACTATCCGCCAGTGGATGAAGTCCGTTCCCGCTTCACCTTCAGTTGGCAATACGTTAGCTACGGCGTGCCGGAGCACCTTCGGGAGATCTCGGCCCGTAAGTTCCAGACGGAGCGTGACAAGGCTGTCCAGGCCATGTCGGAAGCCTGTGCCGAAGTCCAGCAGGTGATGCGGGCTTCGCTGCTGGAACTCGTGAGCTATCTCCGGGACCGGTTGGCTGATCAACCGGACGGCAAGCCGCAGCGGCTGCGGGAATCGACCTTGCAGAAGCTGCGTGATTTCCTGGGGACGTTTGACTTGCGCAATGTGGCGGACGACCAGGAATTGAAGGAGCAGGTGGATAAGGCACGAGCCTTGCTGGACGGAGTCAGCACGGACGCCCTGCGGAACATGCCCCTGATTCGTGCCCAGGTACGGGAGGGCATGGCCGATCTCGCCACTCAAATGGACGTACTGGTTAACGACCGCGTGAGCCGCAAGTTCCGCTTTGACGAAGCATAAGGTCAGGTCCGTCGGAACGTTCTACTCACAATAGCGAAAGGAGGCAACTCACACATTACGAGGACCGCGAAGGGAAGAAGCGCGACGTGACGGAAGTGGTTGTCACGCTGCTGCGGTTATTGGGGCCGGCCAAGAACGGGAACAGCGCAAAGGCGGCAGAGTCCTCGAAGGCTGCGGAGCCAGTTGATGAGGTCGATAACCCCTTCAATGATGCAGCGGACGTAGGCACAGACTTGGACGTCCCGTTTTGATGGGCCTCCCCTTCGGTGTCTACATCCGATTGGTCCGGCAAAAGTCGTGCGCCAATTGAATAGTAGAACTCATGTCTCGCGCAGCAGGGCCAGCCCGGTGTAAGGCGCTCCGCATTCAAATGGATTGTTTCCGAGTGTTCGCTGACACGCCTGGGACCTTCGAAGGTATTAGTAAACACTAGGCAGGATCTACTTCCTCGAACCCCGTTTGGCCACACGATCGCGCTGAAAGGGGCAAGGCCCGGGTGCTCTCCGGCTCTGGTCACTTCTGAGGAGCCACCTGCTCCGACTCCGCCGTTTCCTGCTGGGCTCGACGCGCTCGAACGTCGCCGCGGATGGTCACTGCCTGGTCTCTTGAGAAGTTGAGTTGTCCACACGCTGCGAGCTTCAGTTCCTTGGCATGCCATTGAGCACACATCAGGCCCGAGGGGGAGTGACTGTTCATGCCCAACAGCAAGTGGCCGATCTCGTGCGCAATGCCGTGTCCGAGTAGTGGTCCAAGCGTCAACTCGCGCGCCTCGAGGAGCTGTCCGCGGGCCCGCGCATAGGAAATATACGCATATTGTCCACGGTCGGGTGGAGGAGTTACCACGGCGAAGCCCCAGGCGGACTTTCCCACCCGAGTAGCCTCCCCGACATCAGGCACGATGTTGAGGTGGATATCCGTCGGAACAAGTGGAGTGGTGCAAGCCGGGTTCAACTGAGCGGCCGGTCGGGTCATCGGACAATCGACCCAAGACATTTTCACGCCCACGTTCTGAAAGATCTCCGATGCCGTGCGCTCGGCTATGGCCAGATCGTGCCGGGGGATAGGGGCATAGATATAGGCCAGGACGGTGAGATGTAGTTTCTCGCTTGCGTCTACCGTGATTTGGTTGCGGGCCAGGCCATTCCCGGCGGCAAACGAGACCATCAACAGGATCGCCAGGCTCGAACCGGCTAATCCCCAAGACCCCTGCCTGTGCTTGATTCCCTGGTTATCGCTCTCTGCTTTCCAAACTCTGTTGTTCATGGCGCTCACCTCCGTCACGAGATGGCGCCGAGTTTTGACCCGATGAAGAGCTATAACAATGGATGGATGGTGGGATCGGGCTGGAACGCGAGTGACAAGGTAACGGATTTGCTTACAAGGAGTTACGTTGTCGGATGGGGGCGAGGGGGCTTTGACAATGGCGCTTTCGGTGGTAAACTCCTCCTCAACTGGCGGCGCGTTGACCCGTGTGGCGTACTCGTTACCTTCAGCGCCCTTGCAGCGCCTGCCGCTGGTCTCTCGTTGAGGTCATTTCCATGGACGCGACTCAGGCAGCTCCACGCCGGGCACGCTTCGGAGTGTTCGAGTTCGACTTTCACACCTGCGAACTGCGCAAGAACGGCATGAAGATCAAGCTCACGGGGCAGCCGATTGAAGTCCTTGCGATGTTACTGGAGCGGCCGGGAGAGCTGGTCACGAGGGAGGAGTTGCAGAACCGGGTCTGGGGTCGCGACACCTTCGTGGATTTCGAGTACGGTCTGAATGCTGCCGTCAAGAGAGTCCGCGAGGCGTTGGGGGACGACGCGACTAATCCGCGCTTCTTAGAGACCCTGCCACGACGGGGCTATCGCTTTATCGCGCCGGTAGGAATCATAGGGGCGCAAAGCAGTGCGCCCGCTGTGCCACCGCTGTTCCCAGAGGCGATTCCTGTAGCAGGCAGGAAAGTCTGGAAGTTACTTGTTCCTGCTGCCGTGATCCTCGTCGCGGCTGCCATCGGGGGAACGCTCTACTTCCGCTCCCGCCAAGCCATGGGTCGCCTGACCGACAAGGACACCATCGTCCTCTCCGATTTCGACAACAAGACCGGTGACAGCGTATTCGACGACACGCTCAAGCAGGGGCTCTCGGTACAGCTTGAGCAATCGCCCTTTCTCGACCTGGCTTCAGAGGAAAGGGTAAATGGGACACTGAAGCTGATGGGCCGTCCGGCCAGTGACCGGTTGACGCCGGAGGTTACACGCGGGGTCTGCTTGCGCATGGGCCTCAAGGCCATGGTGACCGGCTCGATTGCGGGGCTGGGCAGCCAGTATGTGATTGGCCTGAAGGCGGTGAACTGCGCGACGGGGGACGTGCTGGCGGAAGCGCAGGAACAGGCGGCGGGCAAGGAAGCGGTTCTGAAGGCTCTGGACGCTGCTGCGGTCAGCTTGCGCGGCAAACTGGGCGAGTCGCTCAGCTCGGTCGAGAAATACGCCACGCCGGTGGAGGAAGCGACCACGCCGTCGCTGGAGGCGCTGAAAGCCTATAGCCTGGGACGAAAGACGGGCAGCACGAAAGGGCATACGGCCGGTCAGCCTTTCCTCAAGCGGGCGGTGGACCTTGATCCGAATTTTGCCATGGCCTACGCCATGATAGGGGCGTGTTACTTCTACCTAAACGAAGGGGGACGGGGGGCCGAATATGCACGCAAGGCTTACGAGCTGCGGGAGAAGGTAAGCGAACGGGAGCGGTTCTACATCGAGGGGGGCTACTACATCCGTGCGACGGGAGAGCTGGAGAAGGCGGCGCAGACCTACGAGCTGTGGCAGCAGATCTACCCAAGAGACGACTTGCCTTGCATATATCTGGGAATGATTTCCTCCTTTCTGGGAAACCGGGAAAAGGCATTGGAGGAATTTCGAGAGGCGCTGCGCCTAGAGCCAAATCGAGTGGACAACTATCTCGACCTCGGCATCGCCTACACGGCCCTCAACCGGCTGGATGAAGCGCAGGCGGTGTACAAGCTGGCGGAGGAGCGCAAGCTGGAGAACGAGGAGCTGCTCCAGAACCGTTACCTGTTGGCGTTTCTGAAAGACAATTTCGCGCAGATGGCGCAGTGGGTCTCAGCCGCCATGGGAAAGCCGGGTGCGGAAGACAGGTTGCTGGCCACGCAAGCGGACGCGGAAGGTTGGTACGGGAAGTTCAAGAACGCACACGAGCTAACCAGGCGGGCGATGGATTCAGCCCAGCACAATGACGCCAAGGAGAGTGCTGCAGTGTACCAAGCGTTGGCAGCGCTCCGCGAGGCGGATGCGGGAAACCGGGTGCCGGCGCGTGGCGAAGCCAATGCAGCGTTGAATCTGGGCCCGAACCGCGATGTGCGGGCGATAGCGGCGGTAGCGCTGGCGAAAGCAGGCGATCCGACAGGGGCGGAGAAGCTGGCGGCTGAACTCGACAAAACCTTCCCGCTGGACGCGCTGGTACAGAGGTATTGGCTGCCTACGATTCGGGCGGCGGTCGCCTTGCAGCGCCAAGACCCGAACCGGGCAATAGAACTATTGAAGGTGGCGAGCCCGATCGAACTTAGCGAACCAACGCAATTCACGATATTCCTGTGCCCAGTTTATTTGCGTGGGGAAGCCTATCTCATGCTCCACGACGGAAACCGAGCGGCCGCGGAATTTCAGAAGTTCATCGACCATCGCGGCTTGGTGGGGAACTTCCCATGGGGCGCGCTGGCTCGCCTCGGCCTGGCGCGCGCTTACGCCATGCAGGGCGACACGGCCAAAGCCAAGGCGGCATATCAGGATTTCCTCACACTCTGGAAAGACGCCGACCCGGATGTTCCCATCCTCAAGCAAGCGAAGGCCGAATCTGCCAGTCTGCATTAACGGCGCTGACCATCGAGAAATCAACGCACCTGATTGAGACGCCCGAACCCGCGATCAACGACGTAGCGTTTACCTTTCGCCAAGCTCTTACAAGCTGCAGGCAGGTCCCTGCTGCTCCCATCTTCTCGCTAGAGGATAAGACACACAGCTCGTAAGCCTTTCATTGTAGAGCAAATATAGTTTGCCTCCCGCCTGATTACCAAGCCCCACAGGGCTATACTAACCAGTGGCGTAAGAAGTAGTTCAGCTATCCCAGCTTAGCGTTTATCCTCGACCCCACCCCCGCCCCTTCTCGCACCCCCTCCCCGTAAGCCGCGGTATAAGGCGGTCAAAGACTGGCGTGATACCGGCAAGTGGTTTATAGCAGACACGCTTCGTGGGGGCTTTGTCCCTGGCGAGTACAACGACAGGGCCTTGGCCGAAGCCTGCGTTTGGCAACTTCTTTTGGCCCATTTCGGCGGTTTAATTTGGCCCACCTTGGGACGTTGTGGGTTGGGTAAGGCTTTTGCTTTGCCTTCCCGTAAGAATAAGGACCGCCGCCGTAGCTG
>JBEKLY010000335.1:0-8323 GCA_050010015.1 Terriglobia bacterium | reverse complement strand
CTGAGAAATTACAGCGGATTATTGAAGCAACCAAACAACACCAAGCAGAACATCCGCCGAAGCGCAAGCGGCGCCGACAGCGCCACAATACTACAAAGAACTAATCGAACGATGTACTAGTCTCCTGCTAGCCGGCGCCCCCCCGGTCCGGTTTCGAGTATTGGGCACAGGAGAAACGGTACCAAGCACTGTTTTCCCCGCCATCTCCACCAGCTTGCGGACGGACGCCGCAACCATGAAGTTCATCTCCGCGCGGGGCAGTGCAGCGCGATCCATCAAGGCCAATCGTTCATTCACCCAGTCCGCGGCGCCGGCTTGCCGGAATCGAGATAGTCCAGCGCTTCCAGCCCGGCGCGCCCGAGTGCCGCCAAGACCTCCGATCGGGGAATGTCTTCTTCGAGCAACTCCGACTCCTGCAGCACCGGCAGCAGCTTGGCATGATTGTCTCGCCGCCCGGTGAGCTGCTTCCGCACTGCGTCCTTACCCCCTTCGTCCACTCCCCACAGCGTTCTCTACGGTCAGCACATTGCCCCGCGAAGTTTAACTATATTAATAAACTGTTTTGAAAAGATCAGATTTGACTTGACAAAAACAGTTAATCACTCTATTTTAGTTGTGAAGATGAGACCATCTACTCTCACCTTCCGGGCTGTCTGAATTAAATCAGGCGATCTGCAGACGGGCTTCCCAGACGAGATCCACTTCGGCACTCATGCAGGCTCGCGGTGTTTACATACGTCTACGACCCCCCGTCCTTTGGAGGAGTTCAGCTGTACCATTGAAGGCGAAAACACCCCCGGGATGTGAGGACAAGAAGGCTTTATTCAACCCGGCTGGCCAAGGCCGGTTGTCGGTGTTGTTCTGCAGCAGAAAAAGCTAGGAGAACCGGGGCCTCCGATGTTCACAAGATTTATGAAATGCCTTTCGATCATGGCATTGCTCATCGGAGCGTTGTTGGGCTCCTCAACAAGCTACCGAATCATCCTGGAACTGGTAGTCTGTATGGCTGCTCTCATGGTAGTCGCCCAGGCTTTCCGCATGGGCAAGTACTTCTGGGGGATCGCGTTCGTAGGCATCGCGCGGCTCTTCAATCCTGCCGTACCTGTAACGCTTTCTCGCATGGTGTTTCTGTTGTTCGATCTGGTTTGCATCGGCGCCTTTTTCGTCTCGCTGACTGCATTGTGGTGGCCACGGACGCTCACGGCGCCGTCGATAACAGGCCGGTCGATAGGAACCGAATCTCTGTAATGGCGTAGACCGTGTGGTTCCGAGTGCAACGCAAACAATACTAAGTTTCGTGCGCGCTCGAAGTGGCCCAGGGGAATGGGATCGACCCGGATTCGCGGCCGTCGGAACTGATGCGGAGAGCTTGCAAAGGAGGGAATCATGTCGGTACGAAACGGCGACAAAGCCAGATTCGGCCGGTTACGAAAGCAGCGGATTCTGCTGCGGAAACGCATCCGAGAAGTACGGGATGCAACAGACGGTAAAACAACAACTCCTGCAATTGCCGCGTCCGAGCATGACAGCACTTCTTCGCGGTCACTCAAGCCAGCGGGGTGAGGATGTTAAAAGTAATGGCAGGCAGGGGTTAACCTATAGTAGAATCTAGTACTCGAATTTGAGGAGGCTTTTATGCAAGTACTCGCGGAAGGCCAATTCGTCAAGCACGCCCAATACGGTCTCGGCGTGGTGAAGGAATCGGGCCCCGAGCGCACCTCCATCGACTTCCACGTTCACGGGATGAAGAAATTTGTTACCGGGCTCATGACTGTCGAGCTCACCAACGAAGCTCCTCCGCCCAAACCCCACCCAGCGCGTCGCAAGAAGCTAGCAAAGATCTCAACCCAGACTCCTCCCTTCACGATAGCGGTCATTGGGAAGTGAGTGAGGCGGGACGACACCCGGCTGAGAGAAGAGGGTGCGCCATATCTGAGGAATCAATTCTGAGGCGCCGTCTCAGCGGGCTCCGCCGCGCTTGCTATCAAGGCTTCGTCGCCTGCGGGGTTGGTACCGTCGGTGAGAATCTCTTTCTGCCGGCGGCTGGCAATTTTCCTCTGGGCGCGGCGTTCGGCCTTCTCGCGTTGCTTTTCCAATCGCTTCATTTCCTTTCGACGTTTCTCGGGGGTAGTGCCCATCAGGTCTCCTTAGAACACGAATGTACGCCGACAAAATCCCCAACGCATCGTTCGGGACTACCAGCGCGGTTCACGCGGCTGGCGTGTGGCTTCGCGGTAGTCCTCATTTGAGAATCTACCCTGCCTTGACCCTGCACCGCTGCCGTGACGTGCGGGGGCTCGCTCCGCCCTGGGACGCGCTTCGTTCACCTTAAGATTGCGGCCGCCAAACAGTTTTCCATCAAGGCCGGTAATCGCTTTGGCCGCTTCTTCATCATTGGGCATTTCGACGAAAGCAAACCCGCGGGCTCGGCCGGTTTCGCGGTCCGTTGCAACCTGAACCCGCGTAACTTCCCCGAACGCTTTGAAAAGCTCGGTCAATTCGCTTTGCGTCGTCTGGAAACTCAAATTACCAACAAATAGGCTTTTCATCTCTCTCCTTTGGCTGAAATTCATAGCCGGAGGCGCCCGGTTTCGAGCGTCCTCCAGGCTATCTTACCAGGAGTCTTGGAAGAAGACTCGAAAATGTCTTGACCGCAACGGATGGCGGAGTTTTCGTAGCACCGTAGCTTCAATCTGGCGGATCCGCTCGCGAGTAACGGCAAACACGTGGCCGACTTCCTCAAGAGTACGCTCGGTACCATCGTCCAGGCCAAACCGCATCCGGATTATGGCTTCCTCGCGGGACGTGAGCGTCTTCAGTATAGCAGCCATCCGCTCCTTCAGGTTGAGTTTGATGGCCGCCTCTGACGGCGAAGCCACCGTCTTGTCCTCGATCAAGTCGCCCAGGTCTGACTCGCCGTCATTCCCAATGGGCGTCTGCAAAGACATGGTTCGCTGAGCAACCCTCTTGGTGCTGCTCACTTTCTCGACGCTGACCTCCAGGCGCTTGGCGATTTCCTCTGAAGTAGGCTCCCGGCCTAGTTCCTGGACGAGTTGTTGGGTGGTGCGACTCTGTTTGATGATCGTCGCGGACATGTGCACCGGCACTCGAATCGTGCGCCCCTTATCGGCGACGGCACGTGAGACCGCCTGACGAATCCACCATGTGGCATAGGTGGAGAACTTGTAGCCGCGCCGCCACTCGAATTTGTCAACCCCCCGCATGAGGCCAATATTCCCCTCTTGGACCAAGTCGAGAAACTCCAGGCCGCGGTGGGCATACTTCTTGGCGATAGACACCACAAGGCGAAGGTTGGCCTCGGTCAACTGCTTCTTGGCTCGTTCGGCTTCAGCCTCGCCGCGGAGGATCCGGGCCAGCGAACGCTTCGCGGCCGTGAGCCCGATCTGGCTCGATTCCTCGATTTCCTTTAGCTGGGAACGACACGAACGCCGATCCTGGCGCGAAGTGGCGACCGTGCCGGGCGCGGCGTCCGCGCATGGCTCAAACCGGGCCGCCCCGCGCTCCAAGGAATGAATCCGCTCCACCTGTCGCCGCAACTTCTCAACCAGGCGCTTCTTTTCGAGCGGGTGCAGCCCCAGCGAGCGAGCCAGTTGCGACATTTCAACCCGCGTCCGCGACAACCGGTGCCGCGCCCGGAGCTGGGCGCGTCGATCCGATCTCGGAATGTTGCTTAGCCTGGCTGCCTGCTGAAGTCCGGCAGCATAAAGTTGCTTGATCTTCTGGATAATCCGGAGCGTCTGGCGGGTCTTCTTTGCGATTTCTTCCGCAGTCACCTGCTCCTCATCGAAATGGACGACCTCTCTAATCGAACGCGTGCCGTCGCGCAACTCCCTGCCAATTTCGATCAGCTCTTCGAGCACCAGCGGAGAACGAAAAACGGTCTTGAGCACCAGCGCCTGGCCGCGCTCCATACGCTTGGCGAGGACCACCTCTTCTTCCCGCTTGAGCAGTCGGACATTTCCCATCTCGCGAAGATAGAGCCGGACCGGATCGTTGGTCATGTCCGGAACGGCTGCTGTCTCGTCAAGTTCGGACTCATGAACGTGGACGGAATCTTGCTCACCATCCACGTTTTCGGCAACCCCCGGCAAACCGCTTGCAGAGGTCGCCACAGGAGCGTCTTCGTAGATGCGGATGTCGTGGCCCTCGAAGGCGGAGAACAGCTCGTCGACCTCCGCGGCTGTTTGGGTGTCGCCGGGGAAAACTTCGTTCACCTCGTCAAACAGGACATAACCGCGCGCCTTGCCAATATTGATGAGCCCGCGAAGCCGGTCATCCTGTTCCTGAAGTACTAGCGACAAAGGTTTATTCTCCTGTGGGACCCCGAAAGACCCGCAGCCCGCTAGGATGCGAGCTGAGTCTTGGAACGGCCAGAATGTTCCGGAAGGTTTGAGGACTCGGGCGCGCCCGGTACTTGCAACACGTGATCCCGAAAATGCAAGGGATCACGAAGATTTTGCAATTCACGGTAGTAGTAGAGCGGAGTGGGGTGTCTCCCCCTGAATCTCAGAGCCTTCAAGAATTCGATTTCTGCTTCGGTGGTCCCCCCACTGAGAGAAGTATCGTGCAGGAAATCCCTCAGCCCCCGCTCCTCTTCGCCGGCAGTCTCGGTTTGTTCGAGGAATGCGAACCTCTTGATGTGCCGGTGGGCCATTCTTCGGTTCAAAACAATTTCAAGGCCGAAAGTTGCAAGGTCAATATCCCAAGATTCGATGAGGGGATCCAGGAAAGTGGTGCAATGCTCACTCGACACATTGAATACGTCCGTATCCAGGAATTCGAGAATCGCCACCCGCATCTCCTCGTAGCTTCGATCACTAACCCTTACGATCAAGCGGAGCCAGCTCTCGCTCTCCAGTTCCTGCTTGGTAACTGCCTTAACCACATCCACGAGTTTTTGGGTGACCAGAAGTTCAAGTTCACCGAAAGGTTGCCGTTCAAAAATCATCCTGACTTGCTGCTGGTTATCAAGTCTGCACTTGCGCAGGACCAACTCGCGAACTTCTTTAAACAACGGCGCGGGCGCATCGGCCAGTTTGCGCTTCAACTCTTCCTGGCGCTGCAACTCAACCAATTTGATGATCTCTCCGTGCCGGAACTTCAAGAATTCTTCGATCTTTCCGTAAATATCTGTCCGCTCAGGGGCGGGAGGCGCTTTCTTCCTGGTAAGCAACTGCGAAATATAAGACTCCGTGACTTGGGCAGCAACCGCCAAATCTCTTTGCTCATGTCCTAGTTGGTTAAGCCGCTGGCGGATGATTGAAGGCACATCCATGCAGTCCGTCCCCCGGGAAACCTTTCAGCTCACTGCTCGATCACTTGAAGCATCTCATATTGGTCTTGACAAGTAAAGTGAATTCACTTATTTTGGTTAATGAGACGAGCCTTTCTTAGTCAATCTGTTCGGCTTCCTGAACTAAGTCTGGTTATCTCACGTTGCTTCTTGCGATCGGCGAGCGCTGCCAGGATGCGTTTGGATTTGGCCCAGGCGAGCGGCAAGTCGAGGCCGCTGACTCTGAAGCGAGGCACCGGTAGTGCCGCTGTCACTTGAGACGGGCGCTCACATGGACCCACGAAGGAGTCTAGGGATGTACATTCAGTATGTGGGCTTCGAAGTTGCCGCCAGTTCTCGAGTTTATGCGTTTCGTGTCATCAACGCACCCGACGCAGCACGCGATTTCAGTGTCACAGTTCAATCGCAGGCGTTTCGTCCGGACGGGCTGAAGATTCAGGATGGCCCGTCCATCTGTTTCGCGCGGTTGGACTAAGGAACTGCGAGGCCCCATTTCCCCGGTGGAGAGCCACCTGACGATCGGAGAAGGCGACATCAAGG
This sequence comes from Terriglobia bacterium, assembly GCA_050010015.1. Classification (GTDB taxonomy): domain Bacteria; phylum Acidobacteriota; class Terriglobia; order UBA7540; family UBA7540; genus CAVROP01. Next base: position 2,469 of record JBEKLY010000335.1, on the reverse strand, counting down.
AGTACTTGGAGCAACACGACGCCCGGGACCCACTGGCCAAGGAAGAAAGAACACTAACCGGATTACACCCTAACGGAGGTGGTTCGAAAGGCCGCCCCAAACTTGGAGGAACATAAGGAAGACATGGCAACTAAACTTTTCGTAGGTAATTTACCGCATAGCGCTACCGATGCGTCACTCGGCGAATTTGTAACCAAGGCAGGTTTTCAGGTAGCCTCGGCGGTGGTGGTTCGCGACAAGATGACAGGGACGCCACGGGGCTTCGGCTTTGTCGAACTCGGCGAGGGTGAAGACATTCAGCGCGCCATCGCAGGGCTGAATGGGCAGTCCCTCGAGGGCCGTCCCTTAACCGTCAATGAAGCTCGGCCGCCCCGCACGGACTTCGCGCGGCCCCGCGGTGGTGGGGGTGGTGGTGGTGGCGGCAGAGATAGCTTCCGGCGGCGGCGAGATTATTAAGGCCGGGAACCTCCACGCAGACGAGTCGGCGGGCTTCTATCCCAGCCGTCAGGCAGACGGCGCGAGTTCCTGTCTTTCCCAGGATGAGCGGGGAATCGTGATCTCGCTTGTGGCGGGATATTCAAACAAAAACGTGGCACGCCACTTTTCTCGCTAAAGCAAACTCGCTCAGGAGCGAGTCAGACCCATCCTCACTACGGTACTTCGTTCTTCTGGTTCTGGGCCTGCCTTCGACGACCCGCCAGCGAGTCCGCAACGACCCAGGTGGCTGCGACTGCCGCTAAGTTGTATGCGTTGCCGCCCCATGCCTCATGGTCGTGAGGCGAGGCGAAGATCTGGGGCGCGAGAACCAGTGCGCTAAAGACCAACAGCATAAGCGCAAGGAGCCGGGCAGCCAGAACGTCCTGAATTTCGGAGACGATGGCAATTCCTGCGAGTGCGAAGGCAATCCCAGTCAGCACCGCCCAGAAGTTTCCACCCAAAGGCATCCACTTCGGCACCAAGACCGCCACGGGCCCTACGCTCGTCAAGTGATTCAACCCAAAGCTGATTGCGCAGAGTCCAAATGTCCAGCGTGCGACGAGGCCGATTCTCCGCAGCCGTGCCGAATCGAGCCCTGCCAGCGAGGCATAAACGATTGCCGCCGCGGCAACCAACATTAACTGCTGGGCGAGCCCACCCACCACACCTATGAGGCTGGGGATTCGAAACCCCAGTATGGTAATCACCCAATAAAACCGAGGCATCCAAAAAACGCCAAAGATGAAATAGACGATGGAGAGCGCCACCGCACCGGCTCGAGCGGTCCGGCGCCACAAAATTGCCGCGCCTCCCGCGATCAGCCAAACGGCGGTGATGTACGCGTAGAGCTCACGGCCTGGAACGTGGTCGCCGAAGGCCTGGATCGGTTGCCAACCCGTTGCGAAATCGCCCCAGAGCAAGTTAATGCTGCCGGCCGCGGCAGCCGCCGCTCCGTAAACATAAACGCCAACATTCGGCAGGAATCCGCGATCTAACATCTGCGAATCTCCTTCTCCTACGAGGCGGGCTGGCACAGAGCGAAGCTCTGCGTATCGAGTTTCTACATTCCTGGGAGAGCGGGCTTCCAGCCCGCATCTCGCATAAGAGAGAGCGGGCTGGAAGCCCGCGCTCCCAGGCCCACCGGGCATGAAATAACCGAGGACTCAGAAAGGTGGAAACTCCCGGAGCAGAGCCCCGCTCTGTGCCGGCCTATCTTCTTGCGTAAAGGCATCAGCGACGCACTACAGCAACATCAGGCATCATCATTCGTATCTCAGCGCCGCTATGGGATCTACCCGAGTCGCTCTGCGTGCCGGGAGGTACGCCGCCACCAACGCGGCGCCCGTGAGCAGCAGTGGCGACACAATGAGGGTTGCGGGATCGGCCGGGCGAACGCCGTAAAGAAGGCTCGAAATCAGCCTGGCAAAGCCCACCGCCAATACCAGACCAGTCGCCACGCCGGCGATCGCAAGGCGCAGCGCCTTCTTTCAGTACCAGGCGCAAGACCTCTTGCTCGCTCGCTCCGAGCGCCATGCGCAGGCCAAATTCGCGCGTGCGGCGAGAGACCGAATACGAGATCACGCCGAAGATTCCGGCGGCAGCCAGGGCGAGCGCCATGGCGCCGAAAAGGCCGAGCAGCCAAGTGCGGAGGTGCGCCTGCCCGAGCGACACGTCGACGGCCTCGAACATCCATCCGACGTCGGTCACCGGGAGGCCGCGATCCACCTCGTGCACCTTGGCTCGAATCTCGTTGGCTGCCGCGGAAGCGCTCGACGACGTTTTGATCACCAGGCCCACGCCCCAGAGCGGCGCCTGATTGAACGGCACGTACATCATGGGCCCGGGCCTTTTGTTGAGCGCCGCGTCCCGAACATCTCCGACGACTCCCACGATCTCGCGCTTGACGTTGCTGTCCGGCGGAAACCCGAAAATAAGCTGCTGCCCGAGCGGATCGCGATGCGGAAAGTAAGTCCGGGCGAGCTCTTCGCTGAT
>JBEKLY010000334.1:0-8357 GCA_050010015.1 Terriglobia bacterium | reverse complement strand
ACCCTACGACACAGCCGCCACCCGTCTCAACACACCCCCACTCCAGCGCCCAATTTCCCTCGTCTCGCCTCTCCTGCCTCCCGCCAGCCTCGCGCCCTCCCCCCACTGTCTGAATCACAGGAGACGGCAATAAAAGCTTGCAATTGCGACTAGTACGCGTACAATGAGGCAAATATGAGCGAAGCAGAGCAGCGCGAGCAACGCGGCGCGGGCGAGCGTCCCGCCGGAAAAACCTACCACAAGCCCGAGGTTCGGCACGAGAAGGTCTTTGAGACCTTGGCGCTAGCCTGCGGCAAGGTGCACACCACCCAAATGTCTTGCCACTCCAACCAGAAGAAATCGTAGCTGCGGGTCGGTGGGGACGGCACGTGGTCGCCGCATGTCGATGGCGCCTTGGGCCCCACACTCTTCGGACTGTTGCGCCCCAGTTGAGTAATCTGCCTGACGAAGCAGCGCGAACCTCGAGTTTTGGGGTCTGCGCTGCTTGTTTTCTTCGTACTCGCCGCCCGTCCGGGCCTGCGTTCCTTAATGCGGTACTGTCCGAGGCTTCCCGTCCCGGAAACAAGTGAACTAAGCGGAGACGGTCTGCGGTTTGTTGCGGCCCGATCTTGAAATTTCCAAGCTCGATGGGAAGGAACCCCTCACCCGTCCCGCGAGGGCTGGTGAAAACGCCCTTGCGGGACACCCTCTCCCCAGGGGAGAGGGCTTTCAGTTCCAGGCGCGACCCCTCACCCGGCTCGCTACTCCCGCCACCCTCTCGCCGAGGGAGAGGGCTCAAAGCTGGCGTCGCTGACAGCCCCTTCATTTGGGGAGAGGGCAAAATATCAACATCGTCGACGGCCCTCTCCCTTGGGGAGAGGGTGGACGGCTGCCGGCGCTTTCACCAGCCGGAGCAGGCCGGGTGAGGGGTCACTTCCGAAGAAACTCGGTAGTCGTCTGGTTGTCCAGTTCGCCAATTCAAACACAACGAGTGGCGGCCTGAAGCCCCGGCGATGATGTAGGGGTGGCGCTTGTGGCCGCCTGTGGGCAATCCGTCAACTGACGGATTGCCCATACGTTCTGACACATGGTTCCCATGAACGACAGGCGCAACGAGGTTAAAGGCGAACTCTTCCGGGAGACCTTGAAATCCTCCGGGCAAGCCCGGCTGGCGGTGACCGGCACGAGCATGTTGCCGTCGATCTGGCCGGGGGATGCGCTGTCGGTCCGCCGCCAGAAAGCAGAAGAGATCCGGCCCGGGGACTTGGTGTTGTATACACGCGAAGGGCAGTTTGTGGCGCACCGGGTGGTGGAGGTAAGAGGAAGGGGGCAAGGGGCATGGGATAACGAGGAAACCACCTTGTCCGTTAGCCCTTGTCCGTCGTCCGGTCCTTTGCTTATCACCCGCGGCGACCGGCTGCGAAAGCTCGACCCGCCCGTTACGCCGCAACAGTTGCTGGGCCGGGTGACCGGGATCGAACGAAACGGGCGGCGGGTTGATCCGCGCCTGACGCCGTTGCGACGCCTGGGGGCGTGGCTGCTGTGCCGGTCGGAGTTTTGCGCGCGGGTGGCGCTGCACTGCCATCGGATCCTCTCACACCGGAAAACTCTTCAGGATCTTCCAGTGGAAGTGACCCCTCACCCGTCACATTCCGGCTGATGACAGCGCCGGAACGCGACACCCTCTCCCCAAGGGAGAGGGCTGCTGGCTCCTACTTGGGTGCGGCTCGTCGACGGACCTACGGACGAACCGCGGACCCCAACAACGGGGGTCCGCGCTGCTTAACCCATCGATTTTCAGAGCCGTCGCTCGTGCCCGTCGGCTGACTGGCACCCGGAAACCATGAAGTACCCGGGAGCGCGGGCATCCTGCCCGCAGGGTGCGTGCAATTGCGGTGCGAAAGGCGGGCAGGATGCCCGCGCTCCCAGATATCTTCAAAGCAGGAGAGTGAAAAGAGTGCGAGTTGAAGCAATAGGAGCGTTGGAGTGGGATGCCCGGGGGATGACACGCAAGACTCGACCTCCGTATCAGAGAGATGCTCGTGGACGAGAGACCGAGCCGGCCGCGTCACGGCCGACCTATGAAGTGTGCATTGAAATCGGCGCCATGCCGATCCTGGTGCGGACTGACAATCTCGAGTTCCTGCGCATCCTGGCGAATCGTTATGGCGGCTTCGTGAACCCTGGGGCTGAGCCGATATTCGCTTTCGATGTGGAGGTGGCGCCGGCGGGCGCCGTCACGGAAGAGGCAGAGTTGCAAGTCGGCATTACGGACGGACGCTGGGTGATCGAGCGCGGCGACTTTTGCGCCGAGTGCGACCTTGCATCGGGCAAGGGAAGAATCCGCCAGTCGGCGAATCCCTATTCGATTGATGCGGCGCTCAGGATTCTCCACTCGCTGCTGCTGGCCTCGCGCGGCGGCCTCCTGGTGCATGCCGCGAGCGCAGTGCGTAACGGAGGGGCATACGTCTTTGCCGGGGTCTCCGGTACGGGCAAGACCACGATATCGCGCCTGGCGCCTTCCGACGCGACGCTTCTGACCGACGAAATCTCTTATCTGCGGCGCGAAAGCAGCGGGTATGTCGCCTACGGCACCCCTTTCGCCGGGGAACTGGGCGAGCCGGGCAAGAACGTGCGCGCTCCGCTCGCGGGGCTATTCCTCCTCAAACAGGGTCCGGAAAATCGCATCGTGCCGGTCAGAAACGCCGAGGCGGTGCGCGAGTTGATGCGCCACGTGCTTTTCTTTGCGCACGATGAAGCCCTGGTGGAAATGGTCTTCCAGACGGTCTGCGATTTCGTAAAGAGTGTTCCGGTGCACCGCCTGATCTTCACGCCGGAACGGCGCGTGTGGGAGTTGGTAAACTAGCGCAGCCGCGGAGCGGCGTCAGGAAGTAGCCCACGGCGTAAGCCGTGGGAGACGGTGCCGCGTTAATGTTCACAGCCCCGAAAGGGGCGACAGAGCGGCGCCCGACGCATCTGCCGCCCCTCCGGGGCTGGGATCCCGGGGTTGCTTCCATCCCACGGCTTACGCCATGGGCTACTCTCTGTCGGCCCGCCGGGCCTACCGGGGCTCGTAGGGCTGACATCGCCAATCGGAGTTTTCCATGCCTCAACTTTACATCGCTCGAAGCCGCCAGATTGCGGCGCGTGAGCTGGACGGTGAGACGATGATCATGTCGGCGAGCGATTCCCGGCTGTTTAACCTGAACGAGCTGGGCACGCTGATGTGGCAGGCGGCGGACGGAGCGACTTCGCTTGAGAACATCGTGGATGAGAAGGTTTGCACCCAATACGATGTAAAACGGAGCGAGGCCCTTAGAGACGCGCAAGCTTTTGTTCGGGAACTTGCCGAACACGGAATCCTGCTCATTTGCGGTCAGCCGATAAGCGTCGCGACTGAGGCGGAGCAATCATGAACGCGAGTGTCTGCACACTCGACACAATCTGCATGCCATCGGCAGACATCGTTGTGCGCGAGATAGAGGGCGAGCTTGTAATAGTCGCACTGACCGAGGGCATAAGCGACCTTGACGACGGGATTTACACGCTGAACCAGACCGGGAAAGCCATGTGGAATCGCCTCGACGGGAAGAAGAACCTGGCCAAGGTCGCGGCGGAGCTCGCGGCGGAGTTTAAGGCGGCGCCCGGAGAGGTTGAGCAGGATGTACTGGGGCTGGCCGCTGAACTCCTGCGACGGAAAATACTCGCCGAAGTCTCTTCCGGCGGCATCTGAGAGTTTTGTTTTTCACCACTGAGGCACTGAGACACAGCGCGGCAAATCCGCAACCCAATGCGGATTCTTCGCGCAGTTTACCCTGAGCGAAGCGAACGGGCTCAGAATCACATGTCATCCAGAGCCGGAATGTTTGCCACTCGCAAAGAGACTCGGGAATAACAGCAAAGAGAAAAGACTTCTTGAAAGAGACTTTCCAGCTTCTGTTGCCGCGGCTGCGGAAGGTGTGGGCCCAGTTGTCTTACCTGCCATGGACCCTTTCACTGGTGTGGACTGCGGCGAGGGGCTGGACGGCGGCGTGGGGTTTCCTGCTCCTCGTCCAGGGCCTGTTGCCGGTGGCTACCGTCTGCGTGACGCGCTGGCTGGTGAATAGCCTGGTGGCGGCGATTCGGGCCGGCGGCTCCTGGGACCACCTGCGGCCGGCGCTGCTACTGGTTGCCCTGATGGCGGCCATTCAACTGGCCTTGCAGGTCCTCCGCAGCGCCACGGGTTATGTCCGCACCGCGCAGTCGGATCGGGTTCAGGATCACATCAGCTCGCTGATCCACCGGAAATCCACCGTGGTGGACATGAGCTTCTACGATTCGGCGGAGTTCTACGATCACCTGCACCGGGCGCGAAGCGAAGCCGCCGATCGGCCCGTGGCGCTGGTCGAAAGCCTGGGCGGCCTTCTCCAGAATGCCATCACGCTGCTAGCGATGGGTGCGGTCCTGATTCCTTTTGGCGCGTGGCTGCCCGGCGCTTTGGTTATAGGCACAGCCCCGGCGCTTTACGTGGCGGTGCGCTATGCGCTGCTCCAGCACCAGTGGCGGCGTAAGGTCACACCGGTCGAACGCCGCACGTGGTATTTCGACTGGCTGCTCACTTCAGGCGAGACGGCTTACGAAGTCAGGCTCTTTGGGCTGGCCGGGCATTTCGAGTCCACTTACCAGGCCTTGCGCCAGCGGCTGCGCGGGGAGCGCTTGAATCTGGCGAGGCGGCAGGCGCTGGCGGAGTTCAGCGCGGGCAGCCTGGGACTCGTGGCGAGCGGAGGCGTCCTGGCTTGGATGGTCGGGCGGGTGGTGCGTAGTCTCGCCACCTTGGGAGACCTGGCGATGTTCTACCAGGCCTTCCAACAGGGGCTGGGGCTGATGCGCGGGCTGCTGGAAAACCTCGGCCAGCTTTATGCCAATCTGCTGTTCCTCGGGAACCTCTACGAGTTTCTGGAACTGGCGCCGCGCGTAACAAGTCCGCCGCGGCCTGCGCCCGCGCCTCGAAAGGTGGCCGGCGCTATTCGGCTCGAGGGAATTCGATTCCGTTATCCTGGGAGCGCGCGGCCCGCGCTCGAGGATTTTGATCTGGAAATTCCTGCCGGGCGGATTGTGGCCGTAGTGGGTCCAAATGGCGCGGGCAAGAGCACGCTGATAAAGCTGCTCTGCCGATTCTATGACCCGGAGGCCGGGCGCGTGCTGATGGATGGGGTTGATCTGCGCGCTCTCGACATCGAGCAACTCCGCAGCCGGATTACGGTCCTCTTCCAGCAGCCGGTGCATTACAACGATACAGTGCGCGAGAACATCGCCTTGGCGGATCTGAGCGCGCCTCCCGATGCCATCAAAATGGCCGCGCGGGCTGCGGGGGCGGAGGAGATCATCGCGCGTCTTCCACAAGGCTACGACAGCACGCTGGGCCGGTGGTTTGCCGACGGCACGGAACTCAGCGTCGGCGAGTGGCAGCGCATCGCCCTGGCTCGCGCCTGCCTGCGCCGGGCGCCCATCCTGATTCTGGATGAGCCCACGAGCGCCATGGACCCTTGGGCCGAAGCCGATTGGCTGGCGCGCTTCCGCGAGATGGCATCCGGCCGCACCGTCCTAATGATTTCGCATCGCTTCTCCACCGCGATGTTTGCCGACGTGATTCACGTGATGAGCGAAGGTCGCATCGTGGAATCGGGAACTCACGAACAGTTGTTGGAAGCAGACGGGCGCTATGCCCAGGCTTGGGCCACGCTACAGACGGCTGCATGACTTTGACGTTCAGGCCGGCTGCTCGACTAAAGCGTTTCGGCAACCCTTAAGACAAACCAGAATCCCAGTTTTCGTCCATACCCCTCCAACTCCCCCTCAAACTCCATCTTTGTTGATCCCGCCCCGGTAGCCAGCCGGCCCCCTCACTCAATCCGCTTCACCCCTCACCCTGATCTCCCCAAGCGCCGCCACTATTCGTGACATAGGCCCGCATCTTCGGCCCGAAGCAGCCGGAGGCAGGCGTGATTCCCACTTCTATCTGAAAATCAACCAGGGCGTTTTGCTCTGTCGCCGCCTGCCCGATTCCAGGTTACGCGGTGACATAAAAGCCTGGAGTCTTCGTGGACTTCCGGCATCGCGTGGTTGTAGTCTTCATGCTTCTTTCGGACTTGTCTTGCTCGGGGATGCGAGCCTATTGGCCGGTTTCTACGCCTGGCCCTGAAGCTGTACCCGGTCGCGACCCTCCCGCTTGGCGCGGAAGAGCGCGGCATCGGAGGCGCGCAGCAATTCCTGGGAGGTGGTTCCATTGGCAGGGAAGGTCGCAATGCCAAACGACAGCGTCAGTCGCCTGGCCGTTCGGCCGTCGTATTGCAATTCGGCATGTCCGATGGCGACCCGTATTTCCTCGGCCCTCTTCCCGGCCAATTCCGGCGATGTATCGGGCAGAATGAGCAACAGCTCATCGCCTCCGTAACGGCAGGCGGCATCTTCACTTCGGACATGGTTCTTGATCAGTTGGCAGATACTCTGCAGGGTGACATCTCCAGCTTCGTGCCCGTAGGAATCATTAAACTCCTTGAAGTTGTCGAGGTCCATCATGAGGACCGCCAGAGGACGCCTGTTACGAGCCGCCCGCGAAATCTCCCGCTCCAGCGTTTCCTCCATGAAGCGGCGGTTAAACCAGCCCGTCAGCGGATCGCGGATGGATTGCAAGCGTAAAGCCTCGCGCAACTTAAAAGCACTCAGAGCTAACGCTAATCGCTCTGCCATCGTTCGCGCGATCCAGACTAACTCCGTCGACTCCGGTGGCATTGTTCCGGACGATGCCTGACCCTGCTGGTCGATCCGCAAATGGAGCAGGCCAAGGGTTTCATCGTGGCCAATGACGGGGGCGCAGACATACGATTCAGGCAGAGGTTCCTGCAAGTGGCGGCAGAGCAAGCCCGCGTGGTGATCTTCCACCTGGTGCACGTGTCCCCGGCGAAGCGCCCAGCACTCATCGGGCGCGAGAAAAGCCTGCTCCGCCGGCTGTGGTTCTCCCCAATGGCTGACGGCCCCTAATCTGTCCCGGGATGCCGAATACTCGAACAGGGCGCCTGAAGCTGCCGGAATAAGACCTTGTGAGAAGCGGGCGATCACCGCATAGGCATCCGCGGGAGTGGAACTCGCCTGAAGCATTTCGCCCATTTCCGAAAGCAGCCTTAGTTGGCGGGTCTGGTGCTCGAGGCGCTCGCTCGATTGCCGTCTTGCCTCCTCGGCCAGCTTGCGGTCTGTGACGTCGCGCGCGATAGTTGAGATGCCGGCAAACCTTCCCTCCCGATCCCGGACCGGTGATAACGTGAGCGCCACATCGACGCGTGTGCCGTCTTTCCTCTGGAGCACGGTTTCGTGGTTCTTGACCGCGACGCCTTGCTGAACGCTCGCAACCAGGCGTCGCAGTTCCTCATTGCGATCCTTGGGTACAAGCATCAAGGCCGGTTGGCCGATGGCCTCCCGGGCCGTGTAACCGTAGGTCTCCTCAGCGGCTCTGTTCCAGCTCAGGATCCTGCCGTTCATATCCTGCCCCACAATGGAGTCTGCCGAGTCTTCGACGACCGCCGTGGCCGCCCGCAGACCATCCTCGGCAAGCTTGATGCGCTGGATCACCCATACCGTCGCAAGACTTGCGCCGCAGTATAGAAGGGCTCGGGCCAGTTCCGCCGGATCGGAGATCACCAGGGAATGGATGGGAGCAATCAGGAAATAATCCGCCAGCACCACGCCGAGAAATGTCGCGACCACTCCCGGCCAAGTCCCTTGAGTGGCGCTGGCAAGGACGGCGCACCAGAATAGGAGAAACCTGAAATGGTCCCGGAGAATAGGGATGTGGAGCGTCAGAAGTAACGCTAACGTAACGCAGACGGCTGAGAGTGTGTACGACCGCAGGACTCTCATCCTTGGTTCCCACAAGCCTGGCGCTGTGATTTCGCTTACAAGCCTTTCGAGCAGGTCAATACTAGCCTACTAATGGTGGCTGCTCAACACCGGGACAGGTTGATACCGGCGAGACCAGGTCCCAGGCCGCCGTGGTTCTTTGCTGAAGCCGGGGCGATTATTCCCACCGCCCCAAGAATCAGGAACCATAGAGGGCTCGTCGAGTAACAGCTCACAAGGAAACGACAACGCTGCCGCATCGTGGCGTTGGCTCCAGAAAGTGCTGTCATGAAAACTCAGCCTTGTACTGTACTGGGGAGAAAAAGTAGAGCGAAGTAAGTATATGCGAGGAAGCACGAAGTGTCAATCTCGTGGATGCGACGGTCACGGTAAATTTGTTCTAATCGGGTTGCCACAGAATTGTGATTGAGTTTTCTGGCGATTTTGGTCATTGCCCGAAGGTTGTGGGAATGAGTTGGTGCATCCGCCGACGGAGAGGCCCCTGT
>JBEKLY010000333.1:0-11546 GCA_050010015.1 Terriglobia bacterium | reverse complement strand
TCACGCCCGTCGCCGTGTTGGTTATGGTTACCGACGCATTCGGTATCACTGCACCGCTCGTGTCGCTCACCACTCCCAGGACGGCACCGCTCTGGGCGAATACAGGCGGGGATAGCAGAACACAGAAAGCACAGAAAGCGCCCAGGGCGATAAGAACGCCCCTGAGCCTTCCGTGCGAGAAAAGGCGATAATTTTCGCGATTTCGATGTGAATTCATTTCAACTCCTTTTTCTCCGCGCATACTGCGGATGGTTTTTATCCAATGCTTCCCGAAGCTTCCAGTGAAATTTCCATTTTTAATTGCCGTTCCGTATTTATAAGCAGCGCCTGGGCGCGCTGAATGCGGCACTGGTTGAGATACTTCATGGACGGTGACCCCGTAACCTGCTTGAACTGTCTCCTCCTTGGACCCAACGCACCCAGGTTCTTCTTCGACGTACGAAACTACCCGACGCATGAGGTGCTTCATAGAAAAAGTGATAAGCAGTACCTGCCTTGCACTGGCCGTCGCACCGTTTCTAAGAACCCGTCGCTGGCAAGATTGACTTGCTCTTGCGGACCGAACGTGCGATGGCGCTGTAGCGATCACCCCGGTAGACGGAACGCGTGAGATCAAGAGGGCGCCCCTTTTTCCATATAGGAATTAACGCGCCAGCGCGAGCGCCAGGGCACGTTGTACATCGGCGCGCTTCGGGGCCAGCCGCGCGGCTTTGGTGAGTAAGGCAATGGCACCTTCACCGTCGCCGGCGCGCCCTCGCAAGCGGCCAAGCTCCAGCAACACGTCAACATTGTCGGGTTGTTGCCGGAGCAGTGTCTGGAAGTCGACCCCGGCGCGCTCGTCGTGGCCGGCCCCCACCGCCGCCAACCCCAGGTTGTACAGCACGTCAGGATCGCCCGGGGCTTTCGCCAAGGCGCGGGAAAAAGCCTTCTCGGAGCGCGCGAACTGCCCCATTCTACTTAGCGCCAGGCCTGCGGAAGAATGCACGCACGGGTCCGCGTCATAGGTGTTCTCCAGGGCCGCGATGACGCCGAAACTCTCGTCCTTGCGGCCTGCCCAGTACAACGCTTCGGCGCGCAACAATTGCAGCGCGGCAGCGCGCAGGTCCGGCAGACGGCTGAGAAACTCGAGCGCTGCAGCACCCTCGTGGCGATCGACCGCGAGGCGCGCCAGTTGAAGATGGGCGTTCTGGTCTGACGGGTCGATGCTACAAGCCTTCTCAAACTCCAGACGCGCGCCTTCCGCGTCGCCCTGCCGAAGCAGATGATTGCCGTAATTGTCCAACAGCAGGACCGAATCCGGGGTCCGGCGCAAGGCCTCTCGGTATAGCGTCTCGGCTTCACCGAGCTTTTGCTGGCCATCCAACGCCGCGCCCAACAGGCCGCTGGCGCGCACGTTGCCGGGGTGCTCGCGCAGAAACACACGCAAACCTGACTCGGCCTTGGCGAACTGCCCGTGCTCGACCGCGGAAGCCGCCCTGGCCAGTGCGTCATCGGCCTTGTCCACCGCGCGTCCCAGCCCAACCGCGCAGCAGAAAAAACAAAGGATTCCCAGCAGCTTCACGGGAGTGCTCATTCGTCTCCGGAAAGTGCGATAACACATTTTGAACTCGCAGCAGGGTAGGGACCCAAATTCAGCACACTGGCAGCCTAAAACGCCAGCCAGCATACGGAAGAAAGAGAAGTAACACAACGTTATAGCTGTTAGTACCGGCCGCTTTGCCGGTTACTTGGCTACCCTCTGCGTTTTCAGGTGAATGGTGAGTGTGTTCCGAACCGGTAACCGGTTACGGCTTGAGTTCGTTAACCTTTTCGGGTATATTGTGCGCCGGAAGGCGTCTTTGGTGGGTTTGCATGGCAGATTCATTCGACCTGGAGAAACAAGAGCTTGAACGGGTTCTAGGCTCGGGAAACTTTCCCAGAGCCCCGTTACAGTGCAAACTGCTCAAGTACATCTGCGAGGAATACTTCGCGGGCAGGTCAGATCGAGTTAAGGAATATACCCTCGCCACTGAAGTCTTCGGAAGAGGTGCGGATTTCGATCAGAGCCAGGATGCCATTGTGCGCGTTGAGGCACACCGGCTTAGAAAGAACTTGAAGGAGTATTACGAAGGGGTAGGCGCCAACAACCCGGTCCAGATTGTCGTCGAACCAGGGCATTACGTGCCGAAATTTGTCACCCGGACACCAACTTCCGCGACGGCTGCCAGCGCGGATACGGCGCGCCCTCAGAGCCAGGGAGAGCCTCCCGTTGGCGTTGTGCAGCTCGGCGGCGGGACTAGCGGACCAAATGTCAGCCGGCGCGCTCGCCGGACGGCCGCCTGGGTGCTCGCTGGGCTGGCCGTCGTGCTCACTCTCCTCCTTCTGCGCTGGAAGTTACATTCTGTCCAGTCTCGGGATCAGACCTTGGCGGCTAATGCGGCGGGCCTGGCGGGCGCTCCTGCGTCAACCGAACCGGACGACGCCGTACGTATCCTTGCCGGCTATACGCGCGGGGACTACATTGACCGGCAAGGAAAGCGGTGGACAAGCGACCGCGATTACTCAGGGGGGGAGATCTCCTCTCAGGCTCACCAGTTTATTGCCCGTACGACCGATAACACGATGTTCGAACAGTGGCGGCATGGCAACTTCTCCTACGATATTCCGTTGAAGCCGGGTGATTATGAGCTTCACCTCTTCTTCGTCGAGCCGGAGTTTGGCCCTGATGCGCCGCATGGAGGGGGCGAAACCAGCCGCATGTTCGACGTGCTCCTGAGCGGAAAGCCCCTCCTGTACCAATTTGACATTCTAGGTGACGTAGGCAGGAGCGAAACCGCGGATGAACGGGTATTCACTAACATCCATCCGTCCTCCGACGGGAAGCTGCATCTACGTTTCGTGGGAAGGATCGATTATCCCTTGGTCAGCGCTATCGAGCTGGTGCCGTGTTTACAGGGGAAGATGCGCCCCGTCCGCATTGTAGCCAGCGACAACACCTACACCGACCGCAACGGGAATATCTGGCTTCCGGACCGCTATTTTGAGGGGGGAAGATTAGTCACGGACAAGGTGTCAATCAAAGGCTCGCCAGACCCGGACCTCTATTTGAGCCAGCGCTTCGGTTATTTCAGTTTGGCCGCGGGTTCGAAATACTCGGCCACGCTCCACTTCACGGAGGCTTTCTTTGGCCCTGGCAATCAGGGCCGGGGCGGCGTGGACAGCCGCCTGTTCGATGTGTATTGCAATGGCACGGTGCTGCTCCGCAACTTTGACATCTTCAAAGAGGCCGGAGGTGAAAATCGAGCCCTGGCGAAGACCTTCCATGGCATCGCTCCAAATGACCAGGGGAAGATATTCTTCAACTTCGTGCCAATACGGAATTATCCCCGCATCAATGCCATTGAAGTTTCCCCCGAGTAGATTAGCCCCAAGCTCTGCTCTTGGTAGGCGGCCTGACTGAGAACAATCCACTACTGATTTCTGTTCTCAATGACGAACTGGCCAAACTCGTCCGCCCGTGGAAGAATCGGGAGCTTCGGGTGATGGCGTCGGAGCTTGGATATTACGGTGGCGCTCTGGGCGCTGCCGCGCTCGCCTTGTACCTTGATGAGCACCACGTCGAAGGGGCCAATCGTTGGACAACCCTTGCGGAGTTGGGGAGCGTGCCGGCAATCGCCAACGCGGACTTATGTGGGCCGCAAAGCACGGTGCGCCGTTTCGCGGTGCGTTGCCAGCAAAGGGCAAGAAAAGGGCAAAGAGATACTTGACATCCCTGAAGGTGGGGAGGATAAGAGCGCTATGTGACTGGAAATAGGCAGGTTACTGGCAAGCCCCAAATCGCGACCCCATGGTTGCACACCTTGCGTTAACTCCATTCGGCAAATGTTACTTAAGTTGTGCGGAAGCAATGAGTTAGATGGTGGACCTGGGGAGGTTCGAACTCCCGACCCCATAGTTGCAAACCGAGATTTCTAATTTGCCAAATCTTGCCGGAGCAGGCGTTTCGCAAGCAGGTTTGGCGGTTTGCAGCAGATGGCGGAAAACAGAATCACCCTTCGGTCCCTGACAAATCTGCGCAATTTGCCGGGCTTTGCCACAACTCGTATCACATTTTTAGCACAGTGGGGAAGGGAAGAAATCGACGGCTGAGCCCCTGCATCTCGCGTGACACGTGACTCCCTTAGGTTCACTCTCTCCATTCTGCTGCCGCGAGGCCTTGTCTTTTACCTCAGTCCAGTCCGTATTGCCATCGCTCGGTCTCACGAAACGCAAAGTCAAAAAGCTCGATGCCATCTGCCTGGTGCGTGAGGAACGCAGGAACGGCAAGCAGCAACTCGCCTACCACACCCGACCATTCATCCTTTGCGGTATTCCGTTGCGGCGTCCCCCAGCCTACCAGTTGACTCACACCCGGCGCAACGGCAAGTTTACTCTGGATATCATCGGCCATCCTCGCTTTGGCCTTCCCTTTGGCCAGGACCGTCTCATTCCCGTTTGGGTTGCCACCCTCGCCGTTCTCCAAAAGAGCCGAGTAGTCCACTTTGCCAGTCCCTCTCAGATGCTCGACTTCTTCGATTTGCCGAAGAATGGCTACCATTACAACAGAATCGTTCAAGGTTTCCAACGCATCTTTGGCGCCACCATCTTCTTCGGCACGGAGGAACAGCGCCAGAAGTCAGCCCTACTAGATGCCGCGCTTTTCCACTTCTTTGACCGCATGCACATCTGGTACAACCGCGAAGGTTCCGTAAATTCCAACCGCGACGAATCTGACAATACCATCGCTCTGAGCGAGGCCTTCCATGACGAAATCGACCGTCACAAGATTGCTATTGAGCGCAGGGTGGTAGCAGCCCTGGCCAATGCTCCAGGCATTCTTGACCTGTATGTCTGGCTGGCATGGAGGAGCTGGAGCCTTGAGGCAGGCCGGCAGGCCCGAGTCCCACTTTTCGGAAACACCGGCTTGGCCCTACAACTGGGATCGAAAGAGTACCGTCGGGAGCGAGACTTTCGTCAGAAGCTCGCCAAGTGGCTCCGGGAGGTCAAAGCATGGTAGCCCGACTGCCCAGCGGCCGCATCTCCTGATGGTCAATTCCTGATGTTGTCTTCAGCAAGAAACTCTTCTGCGATCAATACGGCCCAGATAGCGTAAGCCGTTGGCAGCAAGAACGAGCGTTCTTGCATCTGTAACGGAAGCGCGGCGATTATTCCCAGAGGAAATCGAAGGAGGTGGTACCTGATTCGCCCTATCAGCGACCGCCTTGCCGCTGACCTCGTGGTTTCTGTTGTTCAGGAAGACTGGATAAGGCTCTAGTGCGATAAGTGTGCTCGGTCGCGAATGAAGCATCACGAACCGCCACTCAGAAAAATAGAGCGACGGTTCCCCAACCCGTAGGCCGAGGGTTCAAATCCCTCCAGGCCCTCTTTTCAACAACTTACGGGAACGAAAACAGCGTTCGAGCAACGGTCCGCAAATCCGTGGTTCCCCAATTCGAATCTCCCCAAACCTGCAGCTTACTCACTTTCTTTGTGCGAGATAGCGGACAATGAATTGGACCCACCTTGAGTTAGGGTGCATATTCCTGATTTGAGTTTGATGTGGTAGCCTAGTTTTGTGCACACCGGGGTGCATTTTCGAATGGGCGAGACAAGGCGTCTTCCAGGCCGCATACAGCTCGTTGTTTCCGGTATGGGAAAAGTCCCAACTTGGTGACGTCGGTCAGGTGGCACAGCCAATTGACTGCCACCCTTGTCAAGGCTTATTCCCATCCTGAGCAAAATTGTTCGACCGCATTTCTGCCCATCCCCAAGGCCCATACCGCCGAACCCCTCCCCAAATAGGTCAGGTAGGAGAGCGCCTGCCTACGATGCAAGGGGTCGGGTGTTCGAATCCGGTAATGAACTGAGTTGGCATAGTCCGTGTAACCAGGAAGCGCCAGCCTCAAGTAACGGTCCTCGAGTGCCGTGCGGCGAATGGTCACTGCGCTGAAAGCAAACGCTGGAATCAATGCGAGCCACGATCCTACGGCGAGCGCCGATGCGGGAGCGGCAACGATCATTGCGAAGTAGCCGGGATGCCTGACAATTCGATATGGCCCACGAGTAACCACCGAATGGCCGCGCTCGGTCTGGATGCGGAGTGCCGGCGAAAAGAACGGGTTCACGATCATCGCTGCTGCCTGGAGAATCAGGGCCGCCGAAAACACCAGGATCGCGGGAAAATGCCAGGAGGGCGGCACGCTGTCCGACTGGTGAAGGCGGCCGACATCCAGGGCCGCAAAGATGACCGTCACGAGAAACAAGAATCCGCTGGCATTACGGGATGGCGGATCGATGTCGCTACCTGCGGGAGTCGGCGATGTTGCTCTTGATGGCGCGGTAGGGAAGCTCCATTTCGCTCTGGAGCACGCAGGTGGTAAACCGGCTTAGCGCCTGGGCAGCGGAGTTGGAGTGGACGGTGGAGAGCG
Source organism: Terriglobia bacterium (assembly GCA_050010015.1). Lineage (GTDB taxonomy): Bacteria > Acidobacteriota > Terriglobia > UBA7540 > UBA7540 > CAVROP01. Next base: position 5,100 of record JBEKLY010000333.1, on the reverse strand, counting down.
TGCCCGAGTGCCCCGTGTTGAGGAGTTGCAGCAGATCGAAAGCCTCGCCCCCGCGAATCTCGCCGAGAATGATGCGATCCGGGCGGTGCCGAAGGCTGGCCTTCAGGAGCTCGCGAATGGTCACTGCGGGCAGGCTGCCCTCGGCGGCCCTGGCTTCGAAGCGCACCAGGTTGGGGGTGCGGATCTGGATCTCTGCGGTGTCCTCGATGACCAGGATACGCTCGTCCTCCGGAATGAAATCCGAGAGGATGCTGAGGAGAGTGGTCTTGCCGGTCCCGGTTCCGCCCGAGATCAGGATGTTCTGGCGCTCGAGCACGGCCTTTACCAGCAGGTCGGCCGCCTCCCTGGTAACGGATCCCACCGAGATGAGCTCGGGAAGGCCAAAGTTTGGGGCATTGAACTTGCGGATGGTCAGCGTCACGCCAGTAAGGCTGCAGGGTGGGATGACGGCTGCCACGTGCGGGCCGTCAGGCAGACGCGAGTCGAGGATCGACTCCGTTTGTCATCCTGAGCGCAGCGAAGGATCTCTGTAGTTGAATTTGTTCTCGGTAAATACGAAGAACTACGGGGATCCTTCGCTGCGCTCAGGATGACAGCTTTCAAATCTCTTCACAGGTTCAGAGGGACTCATGGTTGAGCGTGACGGGAACCGGCTCAAGGAATCCCCGGCGCTCGATGAAGACGTGCTCGGGGCCGTTGACCATGATCTCGCTGACCTCCGGATCGAGAATGAAGGGTTCGATCTGCCGCAGGAACGGCAGGATCATTTCGAAGCCAGATTCCCGCCCAGTTCTCCCTCCTCCAGTTGCCGGAAGTAGCTCTTGTTCACGTCCAGGAAGCACGGCTTGAGGTACATGAGCATCGGCGACAAGGGGTTGAAGCCGTCGTACGCCAGCGTGATCGTCTGGGCGTTCTTGAGCTCCGTGAAGGTCTTGGTGTCGAAGCGGAAGTCGCTCTGGGTGTTGTAGCTCTTGGAGGTCGTCACGTTGGCCTTGAGGGCCACGGACTTGCCCTGAACGCTGTCATTCTGACTCTGAGCAAAGCGAGGAGGAAGAATCCCTGCAGTTGTGAAACCTACTGGTCCTCCTTGCCGCACAGTTCGCTGGCGGTCTTGGCGGAAAACACATCGGTCTGCGTCAGGAAAATCTCAGTCCGGAACGCTTGCAGCACCGTGCGCCAGGTTTCCCCCGGCAGCGCGTCGTGCAGCGAGCTGATGCTCTGTGTCGCAACGATCGGAATGCAGCGAGGCTCGCGGGAGAGAGCAAGAAACTTCTCGTCGCCATTGGGATCGTTTTGCCCCGCGGTGGCGAACTCGTGGTACTCGTCGCAGATGAAAAACACCTGCCGCCAGTAGCGGTCAGGATCCTTCTTGATTTTGGGAATCCGGTTAAGGACGGCCCGCTGGAAGTCGAGCTTCATCATGCAACCGATGGCTCGGGCCAGGCCGGAGTTGAGGCTCACCGGGAAGTCAATTGCGCAGACCTTGCCTTGTTCGATCAGTTCGCCCAAGGGTGGCAACGGGCGGCCATAGCGCCCGTCGGCGTTGAGCTTCGGGTCGTAGCATTCCTTGGGCGGACAAAACGTACGCTTCACCAGCGGATTGTCGTCGAAGAGGGAAAGGAAAACCGAGATGCCCTCGACAATGGAGGTCCGCAACTTGTTCTCGATGGCAAGCCAGTCGTACTGATACCAACGTTTGACAGCGTCGAGAATCTCGCGCTTCATTGGATCGGCGCTGTTGGGTGAGTTCTCGGTCTGGCACTCGTATTCGATCTCGACATCGGCAAGAGCCTTTTCAAGAAGGCGAGACGGTGGAGCCTTGTAAGTGGTGGCCGGATCATCCGGCTGGAAACCAAAAGCTTCGAGTTCCGGGTGTGCAAAGAATGCATCTTTTGGGATCACAAGGTACTGACTGCCCTGGATGAGCTCCTCAGCTTCGAGAATGCGCTTCCGCAGCAACTCGCGGTTGATGGCGCATTCGTACACATCAAACAAGGTCACGTAGTCGTAGGCAACCTTGTGAAGCTGGATGATGAACTTGACGAGATTCGTGTACGCCTGCTGTCAGAACGGCTCCTTGCCCTTGCCGAAGAGGTTGTTCAGCAGGCTGGCGATGTTATAGGCCAGCGCGTAAGCGTCCAGATCGTTGTAGAGCGGGTTGTAGCGGTAGTCTCCGTGCAGGCTGACCTCGGTGTAGTCTTCCGGGCGGCCGTGCTTCGCGAGTAGGCGCTTCACCTCGTGGCAGAAGCCGCCCTTCACCTCGAGAACGAGACCGCCGATTCGCTTGGCGGGATCGGCCGCCTTAAAAACGATGAGATGATCGGCCTAGCTTCCCAGTCTCGCACGCTGTGCCCGGAACGTCGGACTGTTGGCGCAAATCGAGGTGCTGCAGTTCGCAGGCATCAGGCTGACGAGCCCTACAGCTTGGCTCTGCTGCTCCTAACTGAGGCTTTCGTCCTTGATTTTTCGCGCGCTATGGTGTACAAGATTCCCCACCGAGTAGCGACCGCGTGTGGAGGCGCTCAGTGGGTGTGCTGGCTATAGCTGATCCACGCGAAGAATTGTGGAAAGCGTCTTTTGACACTTATTACGACAGTTTGTTCGAAGAGCTTGTTGCTGACGCTCTCATTACGCGCTGGGCATATGTCGATGATCTCACCAAAGTACTTGTGATGATCACCGCGTCCGGGTCTGCCGTGTCAGGCTGGGCGCTGTGGAACCATCCAGGGTACCGGCTATTTTGGCTCCTTCTCTCCGGCGCCGCGGCCTTGCTTTCCATTCTGCACACGTCCTTGGGCATTCCTAATAGGATCAGGGCGCACGGGGAGGATAAGCGCCGATTTGCTGGCCTGCGCACGGAATTGGAGACGTTTCGATACAGAATGAAGGTTCGCCAAGACGGGTTTGACGTCGAGCAATTCATGAGTGAATTCTTGGAGTATCGAAAGCGATATTCGGAAAACGTTCAGCTACTTTGTAATGAAATTGCCAGAACGTCGCGGTTCGAACTGGCGATGCAAGCGGAGGTTGATGCCCGATTGCAAAGCGAAATAGCGAATGAGGAGGAGTATCATGAATAAGGTGTTACCTGTGCCTGAGACCCGCAAAGGTGGCGGCGGCGCTCCCCGGCCAAAACCTGCGGTGAAGCCGTTGAAGCCTCCAACTCCAAGCCCGACGCCGACGCCGGCGAAAAAAAGCTAGAATGACGTCAGAAAGGAAGCGTTTAGCGGTCGACCGTCGCGTGTTTCGCTTCTAAGATAGGCGGAAGCGGCGTGCGAACCCGTGCGACCGATTCATCGGTGTCGAGAACTGTGGGCTGGGCGGCAATAGATTATTACCGGCTGCAAGGCCCTTTGTTTAGGTTTGAAGTCGCCGGACTCGAAGGTGCGGTAAATCTCAACCGAACAAGGCGGTAAAGGTCAATATGGCGGATCAAATTTCGGACGAAATGGTTAGACTCGACACCTTACGGGATATCTTAACGAGTGGACGAGGCCCCCGTGAAGACAGCGTGATTCAGGTCGGTGTGAATGACATGGATGATGCGGCGCTCATTAAGATTTCAGATGAAGATTCGCTAGTCATCACCAGTGATTTCGTACGTGGGTCTGGTTTCTACCTCTTCACCATGGGCTACCTGAACTACTTTGATGTGGGCTACTACGTTATCATCGCCAATCTGAGCGATCTGGCGTCAAAGGGTGCCCGGCCTGTAGGACTGACCACGATCGTGCGATATTCGGACCGTATGACAGACGCCGAGTTCGCCCAAGTTTTCCAGGGCATGCGCGCAGCAGCGGATGTGTATAGTGCTGAGATTGTGGGGGGCGACATCGGCGGTTATAGCGTCGATGTTTTCTCAGCGACAGCGTTCGGCTTTGTGAAGACCCGGCAAGCTCTCCTAAGAAAGGGTGCCCGCGTTGGTGATTTAGTGTGTGTTACGGGGAAGATCGGATTGCCGATTACGGCTCTCACGTACTTCAAAGAGGTCAAAAGCAAAGGTTTCGCGCTAAGCGTCGAGGAGGAAAACAAAGTCTTAGAGTCGTGGAAGAGACCCAAGGCGAGGTTCACGGAGGCGTTCATCCTAAGTGGGAACGGACTCGCGTCTTCCTGCCAGGACATCTCGGACGGGCTCAAGGGAACGCTTGAACAGATGTCAGCCGTCAGCGGAAAGGCATTCACTGTATATGAGGACAAGCTGCCGATCGACGAGATCACGGTGAGGATGGCATCTTTTCTTGGTATCCCTAAGGCGCAGATCGCCATGAGCGCTTCTGTGGACTTTGAACTGATGTTCACCATGCCGGCGGGCAAGGAGAAAGAGTGCTCACGCCTTTTCGACCAGTCAGGAGCCACATTTACAGTCATCGGCGAGGTGAGTGCCGGCCCGGCGAACGTTCTGGTCACAGCAGAGGGGCTCAGGGAAACGCTTCCTGGTGTCGCTTGGAAGCAGCAGACTGGTGATTATCTGAAGGAAATAGTCGAGGGGGGTACGCATTCATGAAGTGTTTGTTCTGTGAACTCGCTGACTCGCACCAGCAGCGTCATTCAATGCCTGAAGATCATGCCTTGGCCGTCTCTGATAACTTCTACGCAAAACCTGCACTAGGTCAGTTTGTCGAGGGGTACATGCTGATTATCACAAAGCGCCATTACAGGACGCTTTCGGAAATCAGTTCGAACGATTTCACGGAGTTGGACCGCTTTCAGGATCGTCTGTCGAAGATCCTTATGCAACTTTACCACTCCCCGATTCTTGCCTTCGAGCACGGGTGCACCAACGCCCAGCGTAGGGCGGGTAGCTGTATAGACCATGCTCACATGCACCTGCTTCCGTTTCGGAACGACATTTCGGGGCGCCTCAAGTCCCGATTTTCCTTCAAGGTCCTGAGGTCAACCGCGGAACTCGGGCCGTGCTCGTCGCGAGGAGTTTCCTATCTGTATTACGAATGGGGGAAGGGCGAGAAGCTGGTATTTGAAGTGGATGTAAACATTCCAGGGCAGTATTTGCGAAGGGTTGTCTGTGAGCAGTTGGGCCAGCCCGATGTCTGGGACTGGGCCGCACATCCCTTCAGGGACAGAATTCGAGCCTTTACGGCT
>JBEKLY010000332.1:0-8460 GCA_050010015.1 Terriglobia bacterium | reverse complement strand
GGACCCTGCCACAGACGCGCCGTGAGATCCAACGCCTGTTGTTCACCTGGACCGGAGAGTGTGCGTATTGTGGCAGCATTATTCGCAAGCGAAACCGATCACCTTAACTTAACGTAGTAGTATTAGTTCGGAGTAGCGGCGGCTTTACGCCGCCACATGGCGAGGTAAACTCGCCGCTACAAATGCAAAGTGAGTCATCACCTCCGGCTCTCTGGGGTTGACTGGGCAGCCATACGTATGTATAGTTAGTGCTGCGGCTGGTTTCTGTAATCTGTGCGGCCGTAGATTTCTTAAGCGTCGCGACTTCTTGAACGTCCTTATGAGCCCACGATCTCTTAAGCAACTTCGTCTGCGCCTCAAGCTCACACAAGCGGCGGCCGCCGCGTTAGTGCGGGTAAGCCCCAACACATGGGCGCGATGGGAGCGTGGTGAAGCGAAGCCGCGCGGCGCGCTTCAGCGCGAAGGGATCACCAACTTGGCTTGCCAAAACCATCCACTTCAGGAACGTCTGGGCCAGCAGCCCGCCCAACGCACGGCAGCTTCCACCGCCCGCTCCTTACTCAAGTTCGCTGGCACCTGGGTGGGTGACGATCTGGAGGAGCGGCTTCAGGAAGTCCATGCCTGGAGGGGGCGGGCGGCATTTTGAGTGGTTATCTGCTCGACACCAACCACTGCAGCTTTCTTTTGAAGGGACACCCGAGCCTCATCCGGAAGATGGAGGATTTGAGGGATGCCCCCGCCGCGACCTGCGTGATCGTCCAGGGCGAACTAGTGTATATGGCACACAAATCTGACTATCCGTCCGCGAACGCGGAGCGGGTCAGCCAATTCCTGAAAGCCATTGAGGTCTTGCCTCTCGATCGCGACACCGCCGATCGCTACGGAACACTCAAGGCGGCTGTCATTAAAAGGTTTGGTCCAAGAGAGAAGGCCCGACGCAAAAGAACGCGGCTCGCCGAGTTGGGATTTCAGGAGAACGATTTATGGATTGCTGCTGTTGCGCAGCGTCACGGATTGACGCTCGTGACCGCTGACAGCGACTTTGCGCGTCTTTCTCGCCTCAGCAATATGGCGGTTGAGAACTGGCTTGTTGAATAACATGGCTCAAGTTTCTTCGCGCTCAGGAAACAGACTCAGGCGGCTTGTACCGCCCGTCCTCGTCTTATTGGTTTTGGGTGCAATCCTTGGGACGCTGGAACACTTGAGCGGCGAGCCAGTTGCCACGCCTTCCATCTCCGTACCAGTCCGCTTCACGGACATTCGCGAGTCTGCCGGCATCACGTTCCAGCACGATCACACCTTCACGGCGGAAAAAGAATACATCGAGACCATGGGCAACGGCCTGGGCTGGATCGATTACGACCAGGACGGGTTAATGGACCTCTACCTGGTGCAGACGGCCGAGACCGAGTGGTACAAGCCTCCTCACCCGCTGCATTCCGCTCTCTATCATAACAATGGCGACGGCACCTTCACGGACGTGACGGAGAAGGCGGGCGTGGGCGCCATCGGCCTCTACGGTCAGGGCGTGGCCGTGGGAGATTATGACAACGACGGTTACCCGGACCTTTACGTCACCGGCTACGGCCACGCCATCCTTTACCACAACAACGGCAACGGCACTTTCACGGATGTGACCGCCAAGGCCGGCGTCGCCGATGAAGGCCAATGGTCCACCAGCGCCGGCTGGTTTGATTACGACAAGGACGGATATCTCGACCTGCTGGTGTGCAACTACATCGACTGGACGCCCAAGAATAACCTGTATTGCGGCGAGCACCGGCCCGGCTACCGCGCCTACTGCCATCCGGATAACTATCGCGGGCTGCGGCTGAAGCTCTATCACAATAACCACGACGGCACGTTTACGGATGTGAGCGAAAAATCCGGCCTCGGCATCCCCGAGGTAAAAGGCATGGGTCTGGTCCTCGCGGATTTTAACAACGACGGCTGGACGGACGTGTTTATTGCCAATGACACCTGGCCGAATTCCCTCTTCATGAACAAGAAGGACGGCACGTTTGAAGATATCTCCTTCATGTCCGGGGTGGCCGCCAGCGAAGACGGAAAATACGAGGCCGGAATGGGTACCGACGCCGCCGATGTGGACGGCGACGGCTGGTTTGACATCTACGTCACGCACCTGGATTTCGAGCTGAACCGCCTTTACCACAACAATCACGACAATTCCTTCGACGACGCCACCTACAGTTGCGGGATGGGCAACAAGGCGATCTTCTTGAGCGGGGTGAGCGGCAAGCTGTTCGATTACGATAACGACGGTTGGATTGATATATTTCAAGTCAATGGATCAATGCTGGATAATATTAAGCTTTATCACAGCGAAGAGACCTTCCCCGAACCTAAACTGATGTTCCGCAACGTGGGCCAGGGGAAATTCGAGAAGGTTTCGGAACTTCTGGGGCCCGACTTCATGAAGCCGGTCGTGGGGCGAGGCTCAGCCGTCGCCGACTTCGATAACGATGGCGACCTGGACATCGCGATTTTGGTCAGCGGCGACTACCCCCAACTGCTGCGCAACGACGGCGGCAATGCCAACAACTGGCTGGAAGTAATGCTGGAGGGAACCAAGTCGAATCGCGACGGGGTGGGCGCGGCGCTGAAGCTGGTTTCGGAAGGATTCACCCAATATCAGCAGCGAAAAGGCGGGATGAGTTACATGTCCGCCCAGGATCCACGCATTCACTTCGGCCTCGGAAAGCGTAAGACGATCGAGCGACTCGAAATCACCTGGCCCAGCGGTACGGTGGATAAGCTCACGAACGTTCCCGCGAACCAGATCATCACAGTGAAAGAAGGAACCGGGATTGTCCCCCGCCCCTTCCCCCGCGTGCCGAGCAAATAATTCCTACCAAGCCACCATGGCGTCGCTGAAGATTTTGGCCAGGTCTTCCGGCTCGAACGGGCGGGGAGAGAGCTTGGTGACGCGGTGTTGGGGCAGGGTGCCTTCGACGAGCGCGGGGATGTCTGACGCCTGATAGCCGAGCGCTCGCAACCCATTAGGAATGCGCAGGTCCTGCATGAATCCGATGATCTGCTCAGCCAGGATCTTACCCGCATCTTCCGGGCGCGCGCCATTGATTTTAGCGCCGAGTATTTCGGCGGCCTTGCGATGGCGCTCGGGACAGGCCGGCGCGGTGAAGCGAAATGCCGCCGGGGCGTTGAGGATCACCGAGATTCCGTGGGGGACGAGAGGATGTCCGGCGCCGTAGCCTGGCGCCCGGTAATCCCGCACCAGGCCCGAGACGGCGTAGGACATGCCGTGCGGCAGATGCAGGCCGGCATTCCCGAATCCGATCCCGGCATAGGACGCGGCGAGCAGCATGGCGGCGCGCGCCTGATCGTCCCCCGGATCGGCCACCGCGCGCCGCAAGTAAGCCGCCACAAGCCGCAAAGCCTCCAGGCTCCAAACGTCGCTTATGGGATTCGACCCTTGATACGCCGGGCGCAGAATCGGCCGGGCGGGCAGCGGGCGCTTATCGAAAGGCAGAGTGGTGTAAGACTCGACTGAGTGGCTCAACACGTCCAGCCCGGCGGACGCGGCCACGGCAGGTGGCTGCGTCCGTGTGTTCTCGGGGTCGAGAAGGCCCAGGGTTGGTTTCAACCGGCGATGCGCGATGCCGGTCTTGGCATGGATTCGAGTGAAGTCGAAAATGGCCACTCCGGTGGTTTCACTTCCGGTGCCGGCCGTGGTGGGAATGGCAATCAGGGTTTTGAGAGGCCCGGGAACGGGCTTCCCCTTGCCGATGGGCGGATTGACGTAGTCGAGGAAATCGGCCGGGCAAGAACTGTAGAGATTCGCCGCCTTTGCGGTGTCGATTGTAGACCCTCCGCCCACGGCGACAAGGCAATCAAAGTCGTCCGCCTGAGCGGCAGAGATCGCGTCGCAAAACGATGCATCGGTAGGCTCGACACGCACGCGGTCGAAGATTGAATAGCGGATCTTGTGCTCACCCAGCGATTCGAGCACCGTGGACACGGGCGACATGGCGCGCAAGTTGGCATCGGTGAAGACCAGGGCGTGCTGTTTGCCTTGGTCCGCCAGTTCTGCGCCCACTTCGCGGGTTACGCCAAAGCCGAAGCGGACGGCTGACGTCGCCATCTCGAACGCATAGTCATTGTCCACGAAGTCCTCCGTATTGACACGGCAATCTGTCATTCCGAGCGAAGCGAGGAATCTCGCTCTGAGGGCTTGCTCGACGGACCAGGGCGCGATTCCTCGCGGAGTTTACCCTGAGCGGCAGAGCGAGATTCTTCGCTCCGCTCAGAATGACAAGCGAAGGGCTCAGGATGACAGCGAAGGGCTCGGAATGACAGGCGGCGTGGTTCTCTCCAAGTCATTCTAGAACTTCCGGTTCCATTCGCGCGGCCAGCGCTCGATCAGGACCTTCGTCTGGGTATAGAATTCCACGCCGTGCCGTGCCTGGGCATGCAAGTCGCCGAAGAAGCTTTCCCCCCAACCGCTGAAGGGGAAGGTGGCGAGCGGCGCGGCCACGCCGATATTGACGCCGATGTTGCCCGCGTTCACCTCGTAACGGAAACGTCGTGCGCTCGAGCCGTCGCGAGTAAAGATGCAGGCCATATTGCCGTAGCTGCGCGCGTTGACCATTTGAATCGCCTCGTCGAGCGAGGCGGCGTGCATGAGGCTCAATACGGGACCAAAGATCTCGGTGCGCGCGATTTCACCTTGCAGGGGAACATCATCCAAGACGGTGGGGAAAATGAAGAATCCTTCCTCGTAGTCCTTCACCTTCCTGCCGCGCCCGTCCACGCGCAAGCTCGCTCCTTCGCGCTCGCCCTTGGCGATCAGGGCTTCGATCCGCGTTTTACTTTCGAGCGAGATGACGGGCCCCATTTCCACGCCTTCGTCCAGCCCGTACCCGACCTTGCGGCTGCTTGCGGCGTCCATCAACTGCTCCGTTAGCGCTTTTCGTGCCTCGCCCACGGTGACAGCGACGGAGGCCGCCAGGCAGCGCTGCCCGGCGCAACCGAAGGCGGAATCGGCCAGAATCCTGGTAGTCATCTCGAGGTCGGCGTCCGGCATCACCACCACCGGGTTTTTGGCCCCTCCCTGGCATTGGGCGCGCTTGCCATTGGCCGCCGCCCGGCTGTAAATGTGGCGCGCCGTCGCCGTCGAGCCTACGAAGCTGACGGCCCGGATGGCCGGATGGTCGAGAAGCGTGTTCACCGTCTCTTTGCCGCCGTTCACGAGCTGCACCACGCCGGGGGGAAAACCGGCGGCCTCGAGCAGGTGGAACAGCTCGCTCGAAGTCAACGGCACGCGCTCGGAAGGCTTCAGGATGAAGCAGTTTCCTGTGGCCAGGGCATAGGGCATGAACCAGAACGGGATCATGGCGGGAAAATTGAACGGCGTGACGGCCGCCGCCACCCCTAACGGCTGCCGGATCATGTGCTCGTCGATCCCCGGCGCGATGTCTTCGTTGTTGTAGCCCTGCATCAGGATGGGGATACCGCAAGCGACCTCGACATTCTCGATGGCGCGCCGCACTTCCCCGGCGCTTTCGGCGTAGGTTTTGCCGCACTCCTCAGTGACGCTGCGCGCGAGGTCCGGCAGGTGCTCCTCGAGCAGCGCTTTGAGCTTGAAGAGCGGTTGAATCCGCTCTCCCGCCGGCGTGCGCCGCCATTCCGGAAATGCCTTCTCCGCCGCGGACGCTGCCGCGTCCACTTCCTCCGGTGGCGAGAGCGGCACCTCCGCCAGAACCTCGGTCGACGCCGGGTTCAGCACCTTCAACGCCTCGGTAGCACGGGAAGCGCGCCACCCGCCTTCCACGTAGTTTTCCAATCGTCTGGGCATTCGAACCCCCAATGTATTGGCAACCCTGTCGTTGCTCTAGGGCGGCCGCACCTGCGGATTTGTCTATTTTAAACTCTAACGCTGGCTGTGGTACAGCGCGGCCTGAACGGGTAGCGCGGGCGTCTCGCCCGCTGGGGCGCGGGCATCCTACCCGCGCACGGGAGCGGGACGCTCCCGCCACCGCGGGCGAGACGCCCGCGCCACGACTCGCGTCCAAAGGTACTATTCTTTCAGCAGTCTCTCTGGAATATGGTATAAACGGACGAGTTTTGTTTTCGAGGGAACGAGATGGCGATGAAGGCTTTGTTTTTCGAAGGCGTGCATGAAGATGCGGTCGCAACGTTTTCACGCGCCGGCTACGAAGTCAGGACCTTGCCCGGAAGCCCGAATGAGGGCGTACTCCTCCAGGTGCTCCGGGATGTCAGCATACTCGGCGTCCGGTCCAAGACAAAAATCTCGAAGGCCGTTCTGGAAGCTGCTCCTGAATTGCTTGTCGTGGGCGCGTATTGCATCGGCGTCGAGCACATCGATTTGCCCGGTTGCACCGCGCGGGGCATCGCCGTGTTTAATGACCCCCACAGCAACACCCGCTCCGTGGCGGAACTCGCCTTGGGGGAAATCATCATGCTGGTGCGGCGGGTTTTTCACAGCAGCCACGCGCTGCACCGCGGCGTCTGGCACAAGAGCGCCAAGGGATGCCATGAAGTCCGCGGTCTGACCCTCGGCGTAGTAGGCTATGGCAAGATCGGCTCGCAGCTCTCGGAGCTGGCGGAAGCGATCGGCATGAAAGTCATCTTCTCGGATGTGGCGGAGGTCCTGGCGCGCGGCAATGCGAAGAATTGCACCTTCTCAGAGCTGCTTCAGACCGCGGACGTGGTTACTCTGCACGTCGACGGCAAGCCTCAAAACAGGAATCTCTTCGGAGAAGAAGAATTCCGCATCATGAAGAAGGGCGCCTTCTTCCTTAACCTGAGCCGCGGATTTGTGGTGAATCACGAAGCTCTGGCGGAGAATCTCAGGAACGGCAAGCTGAGCGGGGCGGCCATCGATGTCTTTCCCGACGAGCCGGCCAGCGGGGAGCTTTTTTCCAATTCGCTCCAGAACCTGCCCAACGTGATTCTGACTCCGCACGTGGGCGGAAGCACCGAGGAAGCACAGGAGAGCATCGGACACTTCGTTTCGGCGCAAGTCCACCGCTACTTGCAGAACGGCAGCACCAAGCTCAGCGTAAATCTGCCGCACTGCCAACTCGAGACCACGCCGGACACCCATCGCCTGGCGCACATCCATAGGAACATTCCCGGAATGCTGCTGGCCATCAACCGCGTCTTCGCCGATCGGGGCATTAACGTAGAACGGCAAGTTTACGAAACCAAAGGGGGCGTGGGCTACGCCATCCTGGATACCAATCGCGAGTGGGACGACGGCTTGGTCAGCGCCCTCGAGAAGATTCCGGACACGATCCGCTTCCGGGTGCTTTGACGGAGACCGTCTAGCTGAGGAGCACGATTTTCGAGTCGGCCTTGGCGGATTCGTCGGCAGCGACCCCCCGAACCATGTCCAGGAAGGCCCGGCCCTTTGGGCGGCCATTGTCGCGGATGGCGCCCAGCTTGGTGAGGTAGATCAATGCATCCCGGATGTCGCTATTCCGGGTACTGATCAAGCCTTGCCTTTGAGTTTCGGTGCGTTGGAATTCTTCCAGGGCGGCCTTCAGTTCCTGGTAGAGTTCCCGCTGGTAAAGGTAGTCAGGAAGTTTCTCATAGTAAAGGCCGCTCGAAAGAGTGCGGTAGGACTCGGCCAGCGCCTTCAGCGACGCCACCGCATCCGTGTCCACCACCTGGCGGTGCTCCCGTGCAAATCGCCCAACGCGATCGAGAAGCGCCATAATCAGCGGGGCGTGGGACTGGGCGAACGCGTGCGAGATTTCGACATCCGAAAACGGGAGACTCTTCCAGTCGATTTCGCGCCGCCCTGCGTCGTACTGGCGGCTGGCCACGAGGTAGGGACAATCCGAGGGACAGTCGATCGATACTTCACGTTCGGTTCCGCAACACACCGCGCAGATGCTGTCTCCCCTGGCGGGGCAGAACCTCTTCGCCTTGCGTTTATTGCAGATCGGGCAAATCAAGCGTTGGCTCCTGGAACGGCACTGTGCGCCGTCCACGTGGGACGAAAGCTGGATTATGACACAACTTCCCGGCGCGCGGCAGGGGTGCAAAGACAAACCGTCAGGTCGATCTCGAATAAGCCGTCCCCGCGATAGGACGCTGCCCCGGCAACACACGTGTTTATCTGAATTAGTAAGCGAAGTTATTCGTCGGAAGCGGAAGGGCGGGGCTTCAGCCCCGCCGCTAATCTCGCGAGGTAATTATGGGGCTTTAGCCCCAGAAGCGCCTCGGCTTCAGGGCTTAAAGGCCCTCCAACCCTACACCCATAGACGGCGGGCTAAAGCCCCGTCCTTCCGAGGGCAATTTGAAATTGCGCTTATTAAACACACCAAGCACTAGTAGTATGATTCCTAATTAACATAGCAATGAACTTACACAACCGAGAGCGTTTCCAGCTTGTACTTCCACCGGAAGACGACTGGCTCTTCGTTCACCTCCCGCAGATACATCTCGATG
>JBEKLY010000331.1:0-8488 GCA_050010015.1 Terriglobia bacterium | reverse complement strand
CTTCTGATCTTCGGCCGATACCTTCACCTCAAGGGGGCGTCGCGACATGCCCCAGTATAGGCCCAAAGATTCCTCGAAAACAATATATTATAGAATCGTTTCATGCGGTCAAAGACCTAGTCATTGTCGGTGACTTCGAACCCGAAGAGGCCAAGGGTTTCGTGGAGAAATACTTCGGGCCAATTCCCAAGTCTGAGGTTCCCCCCGTGCCCGATCTCGCCGAACCCCGCCAGGAAAAAGAGATCAAGGCGGAGCGAAAAGACCCCTTGGCGAACCGGCCCGCGCTGGCCTTTGCCTATCACATGCCGGAGCGCAATACTCCTGAGTATTACGCGATGGGGCTGCTCGATCAGATGCTCGTGCAAGGCGACGATAGCCTGCTCTATGAGGAACTGGTCAAGAAGCACGGCTACGCGGGAAGTATCTCCGGCGGCATCAACGCCGAACTCGGCGACATGTTCGACTACGACGGTCCGATGGTCTGGACGGCTTCCCTCATTCATGATGCGAACGTGAGCGCCGATCAGATCATGTCTTCCGTCGACGGCGTCATTGACAGGCTGCAATCCCAGCCCGTCGACCAGAAACTGCTGGACAGGAACCGGACCAAGATGCGGTCTTACATCTATGACTCGATGACGCAGTTCGCCGGATTCGGCCGCGCCAACATGCTGGCGTGCTTTGCGTTGTTCGACAACGATCCATCCCGGATCAACGAACTGGAGGCGCACTTTAACAGTGTGACTCCGGAGCTGATCGAGCGGACGGCTCGTGAATATCTCGGCCGGACCAATCGCACCGTATTGGTTTGGGAACCCGGCGCGAAAACAACTACGGGAGGCGAACAATGATACTGCGACTGTGCCTCATCGCATGTGCGGGATGCGTCATGGCATTCGGACAGCAGAAGGAACAACCCCCGCAGGGCGGACCGCCCAAACCCTTCCACCTTCCACCGACCCAGGATTTTACGCTGGCGAACGGCATGAAGGTGACGCTGGTACAGTATGGCATTGTGCCCAAGGTGGCGGTCCGCGCTTACGTCAATGCGGGCGGCATCGACGAGGCGGCCAACCAGGTATGGCTGTCGCGGCTCACGGGGATGCTCATGAAGGAGGGGACCAAGACCCTCTCCGCGGAGCAGTTGGCTGCGGAAATTGCCGACACGGGCGGACAGCTCGAGATCGACCCGGGCGTAGAGTATACGACCGTGGGCGGCGTGGCGCTTTCCGATCACGCTGCGCAGTTCATCAATCTGATTGCGGACGTGCTCGAGAACCCTTCACTGCCGACTTCCGAGGTCCCTCGGTTGAAGGCTGATCTGGCGCGCGAGCTCGCGGTGGCAAAGACTCAGCCCGGCGATCTGGCGCGGGAGCGCTTCCTGGGCACCATGTTCCCCGGGAGCCCGTACGGGCGGGTCTTTCCCGAAGAGAGCGCACTGAAGGGCTACAGCGCGGACGACGCCCTCGCCTTCTACCGCAATAATTTCAGTGCTGCCCGCACTCACTTGTATGTGGCGGGCAAGCTGGAGGGCGACCTTCGGGAAACCATACAAAAGGCTTTTGGAGGCTGGCCCAAGGGAGCGGAGCCGCCCTCAGTTTCGGCGAATCCTGTGAAAGCCCACTCCTTCGCTCTGATCGACCGGCCGGGCGCTCCGCAATCAACACTGTTCATCGGCCTGCCGGTTGCAGGCCCCAACAGCGCGGACTACATTCCGCTGGATGTCATGAATACGCTTCTAGGAGGCTCTTTCGCGTCGCGGATCACCTCCAACATTCGCGAGCAGAAGGGCTACACTTATTCGCCCAGAAGCCAGATCTCAACGCGAACCCATCTGGCGTATTGGGTCGAGACGGCCGATGTGACCACCTCTGTGACCGGCCCCTCAATCAAGGAGATCCTTTTTGAAATCGACCGGCTGAGGAAAGAGCCGCCCTCCGAACCGGAGCTTAAAGGCATTCAGACCTACCTCGCCGGCCTGTTTGTGCTGCGCAATACCATCAGTCCGGACGCGGTGATCGGCCAACTGCAGTTTGTCGATTCGCAGGGCTTGAGCCGCTCCTACCTCTCCGAGTACGTGCCGAAAGTCATGGGCGTGCAGCCCGCGGAGATCCAGGCAGTCACAGACAAGTATCTCCTTCCCGACCAGATGGAGTTTGTGATTGTAGGCGATAAGTCGAAGATCGCGGACCAGGTCAAGCCGTACGAGACTTCTACTCCCTGAATCGCGCGTGGCACTTCTCCCGTCGAAACTCAGCCCTCTCCCTTGGGGAGAGGGTGGCGAGAGTAGCGAGCCGAGTGCGGGGTTTCTTCCAACGTACGCAAGGGCGAAAGGTGTCCGGGACCAAGCCGGAAGTTACCCCTCACCCGTCCCGCTCCGGCTGATGAGAACGCCGTCGTGGGACACCCTCTCCCCAGGGAGAGGGCTGTCTATTCTACATCGGCGTCCCCTTTGTCCGACGAAAGATGTGGGGCCTCGACGGGCGACTGACTACTGACGACGGACTACTGACCACGGACAACAGGCACTTCCTGGTCCTTGTACTGAAGCTGGTAAAGCTTGAAGTAAATTCCCCGTTTCTGCAGCAATTCGTGATGCGTCCCCACTTCGCGGACGCGTCCTTTGTGCATGACCACGATTTTGCTGGCGTTCTGAATGGTGGAGAGGCGGTGCGCGATGACCAGGGAGGTGCGGTTTTCAATGAGGCAGCGCAGGCCTTCGCGCAGCAGATGCTCCGTCTCGGGGTCGACGCTCGAGGTGGCTTCGTCCAGGATCAGGATGCGCGGGTTATGAGCGAGCGCTCGCGCGAAGGAGAGCAATTGCTTCTGGCCCACCGAAAGCGTGGCGCCGCGCTCCTTGACGGGCTCCTGGAAGCCTCCCGGCAGGCCCTCTATGAATTCCAGCAGGTTCACCTGGCGCGCCGCGTCGCGGACTTGACGATCAGTAATCCAGCCGCTGCCTAACCGGATATTGCTCGAGATGGTTCCGGAAAAGAGGAAGGGGTCCTGGAGAACGATGCCGAAATTCTTCCGCAAATCGCGCAGGCGCAATTGGCGGATGTCCACGCCGTCAAACAACACCTGCCCGTCCTGCACGTCATAGAAACGCAGCAGCAGATTGGTGAGCGTGGTCTTGCCGGCGCCGGTGTGACCCACCACCGCCACCGTTTCCCCGGCGCCGACCGAGAAGGAGACATTTTCCAGCACTCGGTGGTCGTCCTTGTAGGCGAAGCCGACCTGGCGGAACTCCACGAGTGGGTTCACGAGAGGGGCGGTGTGGGTCGCCGATCCCTCTGGAAGTGACCCCTCACCCGGCCCGCGGCGGCTGGTGAATGCGCCGTCGCGGTCCACCCTCTCCCCTCGGGAGAGGGCAACTTGCTCGACCCCGTCCGTGGTCAGTTGTCCGTGGTCAGTCGGGACTTGGGCGCCCACAGGGGGTACCCCGACGACGGGAGGCGCGCTGGCTGGCGCAGAGCGAAGCTCTGCGATCAGCGAACCTCCCACCTCTCCAGACCGCAGAGCTTCGCTCTGCGCCAGCCCGGCTACAGACACCGGAGCTTGCTGATCCGTGATCGTCACCGGCATGTCCAGCAGCTTGAAGATGCGCTCCGAACTCGCCATGGCGGCTTGCAGAAGGTTGTACTTATCGCTCAGATCCTGGATGGGGCGGAAAAAACGCTGCGAATATTGAATGAACGCGATAGCGGTGCCGATCGTAACCAGGTTGCGCAGCGCCATGCCGCCGCCCAAGTAGAGAATGATGCCCACCGCCACGGTGCCCAGAAGATCGACCGCCGGATAAAACAGCCCGTAGGCCAGAATCGAGTCCTTGTAGGCTTCCATGTGGGAGCGGTTGATCTTCTCAAATCCCTGGTAGCTGATATCTTCACGGTTAAAGAGCTGCACCACGGCCATCCCCGTGATCTGTTCCTGCAAGTAAGCATTGATGCGCGCAATGGCCACCCGAATGCGCCGGTAAGATTCGCGCACCGCCTTCCGGAAAGCGCCGGTGACCACCACAATGACGGGCAGCACCGAGAAGGTGAGAAACGCCAGCTTCCAATCCAGCTTCAGCATGACCACCACAATGCTGATAAGCGAGAAGACGTCCCCGAAGAGGGCTACCACCCCGGAAGCGAAAAGGTCGTTCAGCACGTCCACGTCGGTGGTGACGCGCGTCACCAGGCGGCCCACGGGGTTGCGGTCAAAGAAGCTCATCTGGAGGCGTTGCAGGTGCGCGAACAGTTGCTTGCGCATGTCATACATCACCTGCTGCCCCACCAGTTGCATCGCGAAAGACTGCGCTAACTCCAGCCCGAAGGTCAGCACCACGGTGGGCAGCAGCAGCGCGAACACGATTTGCGCGATGCCCACCGCGGGGTTGTGGCTGAGGAAACTCGCCAGGAAGCTGGGAAGCTGCGAGCGCCCCGCCGGGTCGAGATAGCGGTCCACTTCAACCTTCAGTAGATAGGGCGGCACCGCCTGCAAGATCCCAAACAGCAGGATCGCCACCAGGGCAAACAGCGTCATGCGCCAGTACGGACGCAGGTAGACGAGCAGCCGCCGCATCAGCCGCGCGTCGTACGCCTTACCGAGGATTTCTTCGTCGTGGAAACTGTCAGCCATTTCAGTTTTAATTGGCAAGGATTCAGGATTCGGGATTCAGGATTCAGGGCCCGAATCTTCTGATCCGTATCCCTAGCCTGCTTGGCCCTGAGTCCCGAATCCTGAATCCTGAATCCTAGCTTGTAAGCTGCGCCTCAGGCCCGCCAACATCCGTCCGACCTCTCCCGCCTGGTTAATAACAGATTCGTTGTCCACCGTGAGGTATCCGAGCCGCCGAGCGATTTCCAATTGCGTTTCCAATTCGGTCAGTGACCCGTTTGCGATCGCCAAATGCCGCGCGTAGGCCTGCGTTTGTTTCAACCCGTGGCCCTCTGCAATGTTTGACGGGACCGAAACCGCCGCTCTCTGAATCTGGCTCGCGAGACCATAAACCTCAGACTTTGGGAACGATTTGGTAAGCTGATAAACCGCTATTACAAGGTCCATAGCCTTTTGCCAAACAACCAAATCCTTGTGCCCATGCATCCCCGACCCCCACTCCGCAATCCTGATTTCGGCGCCCCTGAATCCTGAGTCACGAATCCTTAATCCTGCCTTTGTCTGCCCTGAATCCTGAATCCTATCCTTCCCTTTCCAATTCTTCCTCAATCAACTGCTTGTTGTACAAATCCGTGTAATGCCCGTGGAGAGCCAGCAACTCGGCGTGGGTGCCGCGCTCGGAGATCTCGCCGTCGTGCAGGACCACGATTTCGTCGGCGTTCTGGATGGTGGACACACGGTGGGAGATCAGAATGGTAGTGCGCCCCGCCATGACGCCGGTGAGTTGCCGGAGGATCTTCTCTTCTGTATAGGTATCGACGCTCGAAAGCGCGTCGTCAAGAATCAGGATGCGCGGATCGCGGATGACGGCACGTGAAATCGCGGTGCGTTGTTTCTGCCCGCCGGAAAGCGTCAGCCCGCGCTCGCCCACCATGGTGTCGAAGCCTTTTGGGAAGCTCTGGATTTCCGGCAGGATGTTGGAGATCTCCGCCGCGCGCTCCACTCGCGAGTCGGTTGCCTCCGGCACGCCGAACTTGACGTTCTCGCGAATGCTTTCGCTAAACAGGAAAGTCTCCTGGGGCACAAATCCAATGTGCCGGCGAAGCGTCTGGAGCGGAATCTCGCGGATCGGCACTCCGTCAACGAGCAAGCTGCCCTCCGGCGCATCGTAAAGCCGCGGGATCAGCCCCACCAAAGTGGACTTGCCCGAACCCGTCGCACCCACAATGGCCACCGTCTTTCCCGCTGGTATTTGCAGGTTCAGGTTTTTCAAGATGGGCGTGCCGTTGTAAGCAAAAGTGAGGTTGCGAAACTCGATTTCCCCTCGCAGCGAAGTCAGGTGTTGCGCGGGAACGGCGCGGTCATCAATATCCGGCTTCGCATCGAAGATCTGCATCAGGCGCCCCAGCGAGGCCAGGCCGCGCTGCACCAGATTGGTCACCCAGCCCAGCGCAATCATGGGCCAGATCAGATAAGTCAGGAAAACATTGAACGCCGCGAAAGTTCCCACGCTGATCTTGTGCGTGAGCACGTGCTGGCCGCCCACCACCATGAGCAGCAGGAAAGCCACTGCGAAGAGCAGTTCCATGCTGGGCCAGAGGAAACTCGAAATCCAGATGAGCCCCTTGTTTTTGGCCACGAAGTCGAGATTCATCGTGTCGAATTCCGCCATTTCCGCTTCTTCCTGGCAGAAGGCGCGGACCACCCGTACGCCGGAGAGGTTTTCGCGCACGCGCTCGGTGAGTTCCGAATAAAGCGCCTGGATCTTCTCAAAGCGTTCGTGAATCTGCTCGCCGAGGAATTTGACCCCAACCGACACCAGCGGCATGGGAATCAGGCAATACAGCGTGAGGCGCCAGTCAAGATGCAGCATCAGGGCAACCGTTGCCAGGCCCAGCACCAGCGTGTTGGCGGAATACATGATGCCCGGCCCCACCATATTGCGCACCGCGTTCAGGTCGTTGGTGAGTTTCGCCATCAGGTCGCCGGTGCGGTTCTCAGTGTAGTAACGCGGGGACAGCCGCATGAGATGCAGAAAACAATCGTTGCGCAAGTCGTATTCGACATCCCTCGATATCCCGATCAGAATCCAGCGCACCCAGAATCCCAAAACGGATTTGCACACGGCCACAGCCACAAGCAGTCCGGCCACGCTAAGCAGTTTTCGAGCCGGCCCTCCATGGGTCAAGTCGTCAATGCCGGCTTTGATGAGGAGAGGAACGAGCACACCCACTTGGGCGAATACCAGGCAGAGAAATCCTGCCAAATAACGCGCTTTGTAGCGCGTTAGATACGGCCAGATTGGACGAAACGCACGCAGCATAATCATGAATTCACGTGAAAGCCCGTGAGCCCGAACGTTCATTATAAAGGACGCGGAAAGAGCGCGGCAAGGTGATGAGCAGGAGTCAGAAGTCAGGAGTCAGAATCAGAGGCACAGTATCGAGTCTCGGAGCCTGCGGCTTTTCCGCGTCTTAGTCTCCTGACGCCACGGAGCACCTGGTAAGTACGTCGTAGGCGTAGGATGGGTCTATGCGACGCCGCTTTCGGCGCGTATACGTTTCAAGTGCTCAGTTCGCGCCTGAAACCCGGTTGCGCGGAAACATCCATCGTGAATGGGTGGCTCGATTTGCTGCAGGCCGCGTCACCATAGCACTTGCGAAACGGAGATCATGCTCCACGCCCTTCGTAGACAGCGTCACGGATCTGCTGCCAAGCCGCGCCTGCCATTCGTGGTTGCAGACCCTTGCCTAGGAAAGTCACTCTGCGAAGTTTGAAGGGCTTCGGTGCTTTCCTCTCAGCGATGAGGCGCCGAAGGCCTTCCTCGATCAACGCCCTCACCGTGGTTCGTTCCCGGGAGGCGAGGCGCTTGGCCTGCGCGAATAGTGAATCGGGAATCTCTACGGTTGTCTTCATATGGGTATGCTTATCATCTTAAATGCCCAGATGGCAATCAAAATTCGATCAGCAAGCCTCGCGGATCGGACCGCTTCGAGGGCCGGACCAGGCTGGCGAACACAGGGGTTGCAAGACAGGGAACGATCGCTGCGCCGACGATCACCGGGGCGAACGACGTTTAATAGTCATATCCTGTTCCTTCTAACACCACAACCGTACCTCTGCTTATGAGGGCGGTCAACTATAGCCCAACCTCCCTACCGCCCACTCTTTCGTTCCGGCCGCGACCGGATGGCCTGAACCGCGCTCTCCAGGCGGCGGGCGCGAGTTTCTGGTTTCTTGGCTCCAGCCAACGCTTCGACATATTCGCGCTGGTGGGTGTAGCTGAGCTCTTGCCAACGCTCCCAGCCGGGCGGCGCGGCTTTGAGCGCTTTGACGAAATCGGCGGGCGGCTTCACTTCACGCTTTTCGGTGTCAAGGTCAAGCCGCACTTCGAGCGTTTCGTTACCCTCTAGTCCTGCCTCCTCGCGATTGCTCTTCCGCAACGGAATGAATGGCGGCCCGCCCATTGCGGCGATGGTGCTGCGGTACGTGTACCCGTTCAGCGTCACCTTTACGGGGGCGCGCACCTTGCCGAAGACACTTTTGGGATCGAACGTCAAGGGAATGAAACACACCCCAATCCGTTGATAGCGACGCAGAGTGATTCACTCGACGGCAATTGCCGTTGTTTAGCGGGGCCGTGGGTTAGGGTGAAGCATCTCCACGGCGCATCGGCGGGTTGGTCACGGTGCTCGGCCCACTGGAATGCGCCTTACAGTTTTTCTTGCACGCAAAAGCAACACACGCGGAGAGAGTTCTGCAAAAGTGGCTTGCAAATCCTTCGATAACTCGGCCATTTTGGCACCTGCTTCAGGTTGCTGCCAACAACTGCAGCCCTTCCCGGTAGGCGGCAATACCCTCGGCTGCCGCTGCCAACCGCAGC
>JBEKLY010000330.1:0-8648 GCA_050010015.1 Terriglobia bacterium | reverse complement strand
CACCGCGAACTTGTAGTTGGATGTGCCTCCAATGCCCGCTTTCAAGCGGGGGAGTTCATTTTCCGGGAGGGTGAAGAGGCAGAGAAATTCTATCTCATACGCGAGGGGAAAGTGGCGCTCTCAATAAACTCTGAACGCCGTGGCCCTCTCAATATCCTCACTCTAAGTGAAGGTGATATTCTTGGTTGGTCGTGGCTGTTCCCCCCTTATCGATGGAAGTTTTCTGCGAAAACCATGGAGGTAACACGGGCTTTTGCTATGGACGGTCACTGCCTTCGCGACAAAGCTGAACAGGACCACGATCTGGGTTACGAACTTCTGCGCCGGTTCGCGCGTATCGTCGAAACTCGCCTCGAGACGATGCGGTTACAGCTTGTGAATGTCTACACAGACAAATAAGGGGCGACACTGTCGGCCGACAAAACCTGATCTGACCTGACAATTGCCTCTGAACGAATTACTCATTTGGACGTAGTACCCACCGGCGGTTGGAACCGGCGATAGCTATGGCGACATGCCGCACTCGCCGTTGGCATACTGTAAGTGTGGCCGCCCCGCCACCTTAGAGTATAGTGTCATGGCGTACCCGGAAGAACCCGTCCGCTTCCTGACCTGAGATGCGCCACGGGAGGCAGATAACATCCCTTCTGGTTGAATTGTGGCCCCTGACTCCCCGGAAGTCCCGACTGAAGAAGTGTGCATGGTAGAGGCCTTGCCGGCGGTTAGATCCGCTGTAACGGCGTGTTGACCGAAACGCCGCCACTCGGGCGCTTAGTCGCTAGCCGAACATGTGCTCTTGATCATCAACACCCCAGATGGCGCATGGCTCCTGTGAAACGGGGTTCGCGTCCTCGATGCGGACTTTTCATTCCCAATCCATTTTGTATGTGCCAGCACCCATGATGCGCACAGGAGCCATTAGGGAAACCCTGGTCTGCTGCCGGGACCACTCCACGGCTGATCCAGCACGGTGGGGTGTCGCCACAGACTGCGCTCCTGGGAACTGTTCCGCCACTTGAACTGTCCCAGATAGCCCTGTTGTGTGTCCTATTGCGTTGACTTGGCTGCAAGCGCCGCCTAACATGGTACGCAAGGGCTGGTTCCTCGCATGATTGGCAAGACAGTTTCCCACTACCGCGTCGTGGAGAAGCTCGGTGGCGGCGGCATGGGTGTGGTCTATAAGGCCGAAGACACCAAGCTCGGCCGGTTCGTCGCCCTCAAGTTCCTGCCCGAAGGCCTTGCCCCGGACCACCAAACCCTCGAGCGCTTTCAGCGCGAGGCGCGCGCCGCCTCTGCCCTGGACCATCCGAACATCTGCACCATTTACGAAATCGACGAAGCGGATGGAAAGCCGTTCATCTCGATGCAGTTGCTCGAGGGCCAAACGCTGAAGTACCGGATCGCGGCGGGGCCGATGGGGATCGACGAGCTGCTCGAGCTGGCCATCCAAATTGCAGACGGCCTGGACGCTGCGCACGCCAAAGGCATCGTTCATCGCGATATCAAGCCGGCCAACATTTTCGTCACGCAGCGCGGGCAGGCCAAGATTCTGGACTTCGGCTTGGCGAAACTGACCGGAGGGGCCGGCGCGGTTTCCGGTGCGACAGCCACTGGCCCGGAAGACACGCCCACCGCCTCGTTTGACCGCGAACACCTCACCAGCCCTGGCTCGACGATGGGGACTGTAGCCTATATGAGCCCGGAACAAGCGCGCGGCGAGGGGCTCGATACGCGTACCGATGTGTTCAGTTTCGGGACGGTGCTCTACGAACTGGCCACGGGCCGGCAGGCGTTCCAGGGGACTACCGCGGCCGTCCTCTATGACGCAATTCTGAACCGAGAGCCCGCGCCCGTTTCGAGCGTGAATCCGCAACTGCCGCCCGAGCTGCAAGGAATCATCGCCAAGGCGCTGGAGAAGGATCGCAATTTGCGTTACCAGCGCGCCTCCGACCTGCGCGCCGACCTCGAGCGGCTGAAACGGGAATCCGGCAGCGGAAGAATTTTAGCAGCGAGGTCGGTGGCTGTGGAGAAACCCCTCGCGGCATGGAGCGGGAAGCTCTGGAAAACTGTCGCACCGGTTCTGCTTGCCGCGGTGCTCGCCGCCGGATGGCTCTACCATCGTTCGCATCAAATCAAGCCACTGACCGACAAAGACAGCCTTGTGATCGCGGATTTTGCCAACAGTACGGGCGACCCCGTCTTTGACGACACGCTGAAGCAGGGACTCTCGGTCCAACTGGAGCAGTCTCCCTTTCTCGACCTGGTTTCCGACCGCAAGGTGAATGAGACCCTGAAGTTGATGGGCCGTACCGCCGGTGAGCGGTTGACGCCGGAGGTTGCACGCGAGGTCTGCCTGCGGACGGGCAGCAAGGCCATGCTCGCGGGCTCGATCGTCGGGCTGGGCACCCAGTACGTGATTGGGCTGAAGGCGGTGAACTGTGACACCGGCGACGTACTAGCGGAAGAGCAGGAGCAGGCGGCCGGCAAGGAAGCGGTGTTGAAGGCTCTCGATGCCGCGGCGGGAAGTTTGCGCGGCAAGCTGGGCGAGTCGCTCAGCTCCGTCAAGAGATACGCCATGCCGCTGGAGGAAGCCACCACGCCGTCGCTCGAGGCGCTGAAAGCCTACAGCCTGGGGGCGAGGACAATGTCCACGCAGGGGGAAACGGCGGCTCTCCCCTTATTAAGAAGGGCGGTGGAACTCGACCCGAATTTCGCCGAGGCTTATGTTCAACTGTCGATCGCCTACAGCAACCTCGGTCAGACCGGTCGGGAAATCGATTATGCACGCAAGGCGTATGAGCTACGGGAAAAGGTGAGCGAGCGGGAGAGGTTCGGGATCGAGGCAGTCTACTATCTGGACGCGACGGGGGAGTTGGAAAAGGCAGCCCAAACTTATGAACTGAGGCAGGCGGCGTATCCACGGGGGACGTTGCCTTACATCAACATGGCCTTTATTTCAGCCACCCTGGGAAACTACGACAAAGCGCTGGAGTACTCCCGCGAGGAATTGCGCTTGCGGCCGAATAACGAGACCAGCCAAGCCAATCTCGCCTACGTGTACGCATGCCTCAATCAATTGGACGAAGCGGAGGCGGTGTACAAGCAGGCTGAGAAGCGCGGCCTGAACGGCGAACGGTTGCTGGGAAACCGCTACCTGTTGGCTTTCTTGAAGGGCGACAAAGCCCAAATGGCGCAGTTGGTCTCGGCCGGCATGGGAAAGCCGGGAGTGGAAGATGAGATACTCTATGAGCAAGCGAAGACGGAGGCTTGGTACGGCAAGTTGAAGAACGCGCGCGAACTGACCCGCCGGGCGATGGTCTCGGCGGAGCGCAACGACGCCAAAGAGACTGCCGAAGGGTATCTTGCAGTGCTGGCGATTCGCGAAGCGGAAATGGGTCAGGCGGCGCAGGCGCGCACCGACGCCGATAGCGCCCTGAAGCTGGCCCCGACCCAGGACGTGGAGGTGGACGCGGCTCTCACCCTGGCGCGCGCCGGGGACACAGCAGGGGCGGAGAAGCTTGCTGCGGACCTCGACAAGAAATTCCCGCTGGATACACTAATCCAAAGATATTGGCTGCCCAGCATTCGGGCCGCGGTCGCGCTTCAGCGCAAGGACCCGAAGAAGGCCATCGAATTACTCAATGCAGCGAGCGCGATAGAGCTGAGCTCAGTCAGTTGGATCTGCCCGGCTTATTTGCGTGGGGAGGCCTATCTTATGCTGCACGATGGCGCCGCGGCGGCCGCAGAATTTCAGAAGTTCATCGACCATCGCGGCCTAGTGGCGAGCTTTCTGTGGGGAGCACTGGCACGTCTCGAACTTGGTCGCGCTTACGCCATGCAGGGCGATACGGCGAAAGCCCGTGCCGCCTATCAGGGCTTCCTCACTATCTGGAAAGACGCCGACCCGGATGTTCCCATCCTGAAGGAAGCCAAGGCGGAGTACGCAAAGCTGAAATAATCCCAGTGCCCCGGCCATCGCTTCCAAGGTCTCCTACGCCGCATTGAGTTCCCGCCGCAAGGGCAGGATATAGGTCTCGGTTGCCGGGGATTCTGGGTTCGGAGTCAGGGGAACGGAAGAAGGCAGGCGGAGACAGCGAAAATGGATAACCCGGCGGCGGTCCCCGTTCCAAGGCCGTTCATGCCTCATCCCAGCTTCAGTGACGAGGTGAACCGGAACATCGCGCAGTCGGAGATCGAAGGTGGCGTGTACCTGGACGGGCTCTGCGAGGGCGCGATGCTGGAAGTTGAGACGCAGCATCATGCGTACACCATCGTCATTCGTGGGCGAGGTCGGGACTTGATTTCCGGCCATCCGAAATACTGTCCTAATCCCGTCCCGGTGAGGATCGAAGGATCAACGTGGGGCGGCTCGATGCTGAAGGTCCGGTTTATCGGGCGAGGCATGCAGCTGGAATTCCGGCATCCAGTATTTCGGACCATCATAACGTCGCGGATTGTGAACATCCGGGCCTCGGAGCAGCTCGTAAGCAACGCTTGAGCGGCCAGGAAACCGACGGTGCGCCACTTGCTTCCATGGCCTCCTGCGCGGCATAAACTTTCCGCCGCATGGTCGCCCGCGGCTTTTGGTTTTCCCTTTTCTTGGGTGCGCCGCAGATGCGATCCCGTTCCGCATATGCGCACTTGTGGGATCGACCGGCACGCAAGGCGATAAGTGAGAACAGCCCTTCCGACCACCTTTGCCGATTGTGCCCAATAAACGCCCTTCCACGCCTGAATCCCGCCGACCGCAATGCATTGTGCCAGTTGGCGGCTAGGCGTAAGCAGCGGCGTTAGGAGAGAAGGCGACAAAGTGAAATTAAACTGTGTTTATGGGCCTGTTGTGAAGGTTTCAGCTTTCCAGCGGGTGCGACGGTTTATTGCCGTTTTTGATTGAGGTGTGAGCCAAAATTGGTAACCAATCTTCTTACGTCCTTTTAGTATAGATTCGTCACGCCTTCATTCGGGCCACGACTCGCCCCATGGTGCGGACCGAGACGCCCAGTTCGGCAGCGCATTCTGCCTGAGTCTTGCCTGTCGCCAGAAACCGTTTGAGCATTGCGCGTCCCTTCCGGTCCAGTTTCACCGGGTGCCCGCCCGGCTTTCCCCAGGGCCCGAAGTTGGGCCCTGCTGTGGGTCTTGGCCCTTGCGAGTCCTCCCATACGGGCTATCTCGGTGACCGTTCTCCTCCGCGAGGTTCTCATGAAGTACCGCTCCCTCACGCGAATAGACCGCGCCTGCCCACCACGCACACGCCTTGGTGTGCTTGGCCACCTACCCACAACCCCTCCATCCTCAGCTCAACAGCGTACACCACACCCCACCCACGCCGGGTTCACCCTCCGCCCGTGCTTCCTGGCTCTCACAAACTCATTCCGCCGGCTCACCCGTCTAACCTACGACCCTAGCTTCGCCATTCAAAGCCCATAATTCCCGCGTCCGCCGCAAACACGGGCGGCTTCCTTCAAGTCGCTGTATCGAAAGCGCGCCGGGCAGAGTGTCTGCTATTCCGCAACTTTGTGCAGTCGGCGCGCTTCCGATACAGCACTAAGACTTCGGGGGAGTCAGGGTAGCACTCCCACGAGTAGGCCGTGAGAACGTCCAAGTGGCGCCCAATCGACGCGAAGGCGACTAGAACGAACCCGCTGTTTTTTGCCGCATCCGTTCCCCGCCCGCGCAAGTGAGTCCTTCGGCGCGCAAGTATTAAGGCTTGGTTTATCTCCAGGTTGTATAATCTCGCCAGCATCGTTGGTTTAGGAGTTTTCCAAGCATGACGCGAGACGCCCAAACTCAACTAAAGGTCATGATCAGCAGCACGGTTCGTGACCTGCCTGACCACCGGAAGGAAGTCTTCGATGGCTGCCTGCGGCAGGGCATGTTCCCGCTGACGATGGAGACGCTGCCGGCCATTAATGCCGATGTCATCCAAGCCTCGCTCGATTTGGTTGATCAGGCGGATATCTTTCTGGGCGTTTATGCCTTCCTATATGGCTATGTTCCTGAGGGACACGAAATCTCCATCACCGAAATGGAGTACAACCGCGCCGTTGAGCGCAAAATTCCCCGCCTGATTTTCGTCATGGGGAACGACCACCCTGTCAAGTTGGGCGAGGTGGACGTAGGCGAGGCTGCGGAGAGGTTGAACAAATTTAAGGTTCGGCTCAGCGAGCAGAACCTTGTGAACTTCTTCGACTCTCCGCCAGCCTTGCGGGTCGAAGTCATCAGCAGCCTCGCGCATCTCCGCCAAACGGACGTAACCGCCTTCCGCTACATGACCGACATTCCGACTCCACCTGAGGCTTACATCGTCCACCCATACACCTTTTCGCAGACCGAGGGTTTGATTGGCCGGGCGACCGAGCTTGACCTCCTTAGCAAGTGGGTGGCAAAGCCCGGCCCGGAGGTTTATCAAGCACACATCCTGAATGTGGTGGCCATCGGGGGCATGGGCAAAAGCGCCCTCACCTGGAAATGGTTCAATGACATTGCCCCGCAGGAAATGCAGCCGCTGGCAGGGCGGATGTGGTGGAGCTTTTATGAAAGCGACGCGAGCTTCGAGAATTTCGTCACCCGCGCCCTCGCCTACGTCACCCGGCGGCCCAGGGAAGAGGCGGAGAAGACTTCGCCGCCCGACCGGGAGACCCAGTTGCTGGCCGCCCTCGACCGCGAGCCTTTTCTGATTGTGCTCGACGGTCTGGAGCGCATCCTGATTGCGTATGCCCGCATGGACGCGGCACACCTGAGCGACGATGACCTTGACCAGCAGACCGCCAATCGCGTTGCCGGTGCCATCGGCTTGCCGGAGAGCGCCGCGCAATCCTTCAGTGGCCAGCATCGGTTCCGTAAGACCGCAGACGCGCGCGCGGGCGGATTCCTACGAGACCTCGCCGCCGTGCGTGCCTCGCGGATCCTCATGAGCACCCGGCTGTACCCAGCAGATCTTCAGACAGGAACGGGTGACCCCATTCCCGGGAGCTTCGCGTTGTTCCTCACGGGACTCGCGGACGATGACGCACTGGGCCTCTGGCGCAAGTTCAAGGTGACGGGATCGCGCGACGAATTGTTGGGCTTGTTTCGGAGGTTTGAGAACCATCCGTTGCTGATTCAAGCGCTGGCGAGCGAAGTGGCAAGCTACCGCCGTGCGCCAGGCGACTTCAACAGGTGGCGACAAGCTAACCCTGGTTTCGACCCGTTCGGCGTGCCACTGGCGCAGGCGAAAACGCATGTGCTCGAGTTTGCGCTGCAGGGGCTCAAGGAACCGGCGCGAAACGTCCTGAATACCCTCGCTAGCCTTCAGCGGCCGGTTGGATATTCCGCAGCGGCAGAAATACTCGTGGGCAAAGGAAAGCCGTTGTCCGATGAGTCTGCACTAGACCCGGTTCTGAACGACCTTGAGGATCGCGGCTTGCTGGCCTGGGACAGACGACGCAACCAATACGACCTGCACCCGATCGTTCGCGGCGTGATCTTGTCCCAACTCAGTTACATGGGTACCGTCTTGCAAGACACCCCGTTGCATGAGGCGAAGCTCCTCCTCGTCGGAGAAGGCAACGTAGGCAGGACCTCGCTTTTGGGGGCGCTGCGTCGTGAACCGTTCGTTGAAAACAGGGAGACTACACACGGCATTCAGATGGGAACCTTACTCGTGGACCATCCCGATCGAGCGCTAAAGATCACGCTTAACACATGGGATTTCGGAGGCCAGGAGGTCTATCGGATAACACATCAATTCTTCTTTAGCAACAAATCCCTGTACCTGCTTGTTTGGCGACCGCGGGAAGGACGCGAAGAGAATGCTATCGAAAGCTGGCTGAAGCGGATCAGCTTGCGAGCCCGGGATGCGCAAGTCATAATCGTAGCAACGCACTGCGAAGAACGCCACGCCGAACTCGACTACCCGGAGCTAAAGGCCAGATTCGATAATATTCTCGTTAACTGCCACGAAGTCGACAGCAGGACCGGATTGGGTATCGCTGAACTGGAACACACTATCGCGCTCCATGCAGCGAAGCTTCCTCAAATGGGAATGGCCTTCAATCGGCGCTGGAGCGATGCTCGAAGGGATTTACTTGCCCTGAAAGAACCGCAAATTTCCCGTTACCAAGCAGAAGTTATTTGCCGGAATCATCAGCTAAGCGAGGATGAAGCTGGAAATCTTCTTCGCCTGTTGCACGATCTCGGCCTCGTCATTTATTACGACGAAGACGACGGGCTTCAAGACATCGTGGTATTGCAGCCGGAGTGGCTGACGAAGGCAATCGGCTACGTACTTGAGGACAAACCCACACTTGAATCGGCCGGGGAGCTTGATCACACGAGGTTGAGAATAATTTGGCAGGATCATCGCATCCCGGGCCGCGAGTCTTATGCGAGAAAGTATCATCCGTATTTACTTAGATTGATGGAGAAGTTCGACATATCCTATCGCATTCAGGATGAGGAAAAGAGCCTTGTGGCGCAACTTGTTTCGTTTCAGCGCCCAGAATTGCCTTGGGAAGCCGCGTCGGAGCTGTTGCAAGGCCAGCGTGAACTAGGTCTTTGACCGCATGAAACGATTCTATAATATATTGTTTTCGAGGAATCTTTGGGCCTATACTGGGGCATGTCGCGACGCCCCCTTGAGGTGAAGGTATCGGCCGAAGATCAGAAGC
>JBEKLY010000329.1:0-8716 GCA_050010015.1 Terriglobia bacterium | reverse complement strand
ATTCGCCAGGCATTGGGCCTCGGGGACGGCCGCACGTTGTCCGTCGTCAAGGACATGCCCAGGAGGTCGCCGGTGAGCATGATGATCACCATCAACATGGGAGTCAGGATCGCCTGTCCGGTCATGACCAGGCCCACCGCCAGAAAGAGCACCTGCACCGTCTTCTTGGTCACCGAGTTTAGAGCATAAGTCAGGATGCGCTGGAACGTCACGCGGCCTTCCTTTACCGAAGCGACGATGCCGCCGAGTCCTGGTTGGGTTAGCACGATGCCGGCCGCTGACTTGGCAACATCGGTCGCGGTTGATACCGCGATTCCCATCTGTGCCTGGCGCAGCGCCGGCGCGTCGTTGGCGCCGTCACCGCACATACCCACCGTGTGGCCACCCTTTTGGAACGCCTTGACGAGGTTGTACTTCCCTTCCGGGAGGACGCCGGCGAAGACTGCGAAATCCTCGGGATGTACGGCGTCGGGGATGGGTCCGAGTGGCGAGACAGCTCCATCGAGACCTACTGCGCGAGCGACGATTGCTGCCGTCGCAGGGGCATCGCCCGTCACCATGACGGTGCGGACGCCCAACGTGCGCAACTCCGCTATGTGCGCCGCCGAATCCGATCGCGGCGGATCACTGAGAGCGATGATTCCCGCGAGCTTCACTGCCCCCGGCGGTCCCGCCGCGACGGCCAGCACCCTGAAGCCCTGTGCCTCCAGTTGATTCGCTATCGTGGACGCATCGGGCGATGCTTCGGCAAGGCCCGCGACTGCGGCAAAGGCTCCCTTCACGACACGCACCGTGGCGCCGCTCGGATCCACCGCCGTGGCCTCGGACATCTTCGTGGCAGAATCGAAAGGCACGAATTTACTCAGTTTCGGCAGATCGGAGGCGACGGCCTGCGCGGCGGCGGAGCGAATGGCCGCATCGACGGGATCCTGCCCGCCATCCGAACTGGCGAGGGCGGCGATTCCCAGCACGTGTGGTTCGTCGAAGCCGGGCATAGGGCGTACGGCGGTTACCTTCAGCTCGTTGCGGGTCAGCGTGCCCGTCTTATCCGCGCACAAGACGTCAATGCTTGCCGCTTCATCCACGGCGGAAAGCCGCGTTGGAAGGACGCCCAGATGTGCCAGAGCTCGCGCGCCGAGCGCCGCCGCAAGGGTAAAGGTGGCAGGCAGCGCCACGGGGATCGACGCCAGAACCGCCGTCAGCACCAAGGGAATGATCTCACCCAGCGGCAACTTGAGAGCGTACGCATACCCCACCAGCAGCACGGTGATGACGCCATTGAACATGGCCAGATTGCGCACCACGCGCAGAACGGCCTTCTCCTGGGAACTTTCGACGTGTGCGGTGCGAACCAGTTCCGCGGTGCGTCCAAACTTTGTGCGCGCTCCGGTCGCCGTGACCTCCGCAACCGCCTCGCCGCGCCGCACCAGCGCCCCTGCGTAAGTTTCGAGGCCTGGCCCAGCTTCGATGGGCACTGATTCGCCGGTGAGCATGGATTGGTCAAGCAGGATTTGGCCTTCGGTCAGACGCACGTCGGCGGCTACCACGGCGCCGACCGAGAGCTTCACAATATCGCCGGGCACAAGCCCGGTAGCGGGCACGGTCGCCCAAACATTATCGCGGCGGACTGACGCATTTAGCGCCAGCCGCGACTTCAGCGCGGCCAGAGTCGCCTGAGCTCGCCCTTCCTGGAAGAACCCGAGAATCGCATTGAAGGCCAGGAGAGCCGCGATGATCGCTGCCTCGACGTACTTGCCGAGGACAATCTCGAGCACGATCGCAGCTTCGAGCATCCATGGAACCGGCGCCCAGAACTTGGTCAGCGCCCTGCGTAATGGATGCATGGCCGTGTCGGGCACTGCGTTGGGGCCGAACTTCTCGAGCCGGCGGCGGGCTTCATCGCTCGTGAGGCCGGTCGGGACATGGGCATCCTTAACGGAAGCTTGCGGGGTGATTGGGTCATCCATAGGGCGCAGCCCCTTCGAGTCCGCGTTGGCGGCGCTCGTCAGACAAAAGGCCATAATTCAAACGTTACTTCACAAGCAGCTTGCGGATAGCTTTCAATTCCCGCCGGCGTTTCGCGGTGGTCTTGGGATATGCCATCTTGAGTTCATGGAGCGTATCCAGGACAATCTGGGAAATAATCAGCCGGGCATTGTCCTTATCATCGGCGGGAACGACGTACCAAGGTGCGTGATGAGTGCTCGTCGCGCTCAGACAATCTTCATAGGCGTTCATGTATTGCTTCCAGTATTTCCTCTCGTGAATGTCCGCGAGGCTGAATTTCCAGTTCTTTTCCGGCTCATCAATGCGCTCCAGGAATCGCTTTCGTTGTTCTTCCTTCGAAAGGTGGAGGAATATTTTGATGGTCCGCGTCCCGTTACGATAAAGGTGGCTCTCCAAGTCCACAATGGAGCGATATCGCTCGTCCCAGAGGGTCTTCTCGTCGCGCAACTCCTCCGGAAGCCCCTGGCTGCGCAGAATCTCCGGATGTACGCGAACGACCAGCACTTCCTCGTAATAGGAACGATTGAAGACTCCGATCTGCCCACGTTCGGGAAGCCGGAACGTCGTGCGCCAGAGAAAATCGTGTTCCAGCTCGTCGGCGCTCGGCTGTTTGAAACTCCAAACCTGGCACCCTGCCGGATTGACCCCGGACATGACGTGCCGGACGGCGCCGTCCTTGCCGGCAGCGTCCATCCCCTGAAAAATCATCAGCAACGCATAGCGGTTGGACGCGTAGTGAAGTTGTTGCAGCGCGCTCAAATCCTCAATGTGTTCTTCCAGAAGCTTTTGATACCGCTTCTTCGACTTGTAAAACGGCTTCACAAGCGTCGGCCACTCTCTGAGCTTGACCTTTTCTCCAGCCCGCACCCGGAATTCCTTGGAATTGATTTTCATCCTTATCCCTTCGGTGTCACGAGTAGCGTGGGTTGCCGCCCGCCACGCTGTCATTCTGAGTGCAGCGAGGAATCTCGCTCTGGACCCTTCTGCCTAGAAACAGCAGCGCAAGCAACTCCCGCATGCGAGCGGTCGTCTCCGGGCGCGCGTAATGCTCTGCCACGATCACTATGATTTGTGGCCTCCAAGAACCCAAGCGAACGCCACGGAACTGGCGGACGCAGATCCAAGGTCCCGATTAGTGATCGCCATCTACACAAGCGATGATGGCTTCGGTCACCCGTTTAGTCTCATGGGGACCTTGAACGGGGATACAAACAACACCTGCTTCTTCGGCCGGGTAGTCGTTCCCTCCCACAAACAAGGCATCACCTACATAGATCATCTCTTTCAATAAAATACCCAGAAGGTCTCGTAGCTTTCTGATGCCGTAGGCTTTGTCGATGCCGAGTTTGGTGACATCAATGGATGTCGCTCCACCGATGCGGACAGAAAACTCGGGAATAAAAGTGTCAAGAATGGCTTTGATCTTTTTTCGCTTGGCGTGATCAGGATCCCATTTGTCCTTTTCTTCCAGGGGGGCCTGCTGGCCCAGTGCGCAATATGTTATCTGGCTTCCCCGGTCTTCAATGACCTCTCCCCAGACCTTTTCGACCTTGAAGCCCGCTACTCCGATCGCCTTCTTTAGGGAACTAATGATTTTCTCTTTTTCATCCGGGGTGAAATCTTCTGAATAGAGCTTTCTCCAATCCCCTGTGTATTGGAAAAATTTTGTTCCACAAGTAGGAAGGAGCGATAGATTCACCAGGCATCCGTCATGGGGAAGATTGGCGAGCGGTTGTCTTTCGAACTGCGGCCAACCGCCTCCGGAAATCACGGCCACTTTGACGATACCAAGGAGCTCATGCAGCCGTGCCGCCATTTCAGCATCTAGCGATGATTTACTTTCGGCAAGTGTACGGTCCAGATCATAAACAATTAACTTTTTCACTGACCATCCACCTCTGAATTCTTGCTATTTCCATTAGAGTTTTCCGGCCCAGCTAACCATCCTCGGTTGCCCGGTTGTAAAGTATTCCGGCAGCGTGAGTTCCAGCAAACTCACGGCGGGCTGGCGCAGACGGGCGCCTTTGGACACTAGCCAGTGGGGATCGAGAATCAAGACTCTAGTCGCCAGCCACTCGGCTATGGGTACACTTGCTGTCGTGCTCATGTCCTTTCCATCCTAGCATTGTATTCGCCACGGCGCGCCGCCCGGTTGCACAGGGCTCGATGATACAGAGCCTTCTGTGCTGCCGTGATGTGAGCCTCTTCGCCCCGCCAGATCTCCAACGCCGACTGCTGGATGGCGCGGGCAAACGAAAAAGCCAACGCCCAAGGCAATCGCGACTTGAATCTAACATTCCTTGTTGCAGGTGGGATTGCTTTCGTCCATTGCCAGCAAGCCCTTGTCGCCGGCGACCAATTTCCTCGCGGTGTCTATAAGCTTTTGCGCATTCATTGGGGGTTGCTCCATTTCCAGTCCTGGATTTCCGGAAGGTCCTCGCCGTGTTTATCGAT
Organism: Terriglobia bacterium; assembly: GCA_050010015.1. Lineage (GTDB taxonomy): Bacteria > Acidobacteriota > Terriglobia > UBA7540 > UBA7540 > CAVROP01. The sequence goes on along the minus strand of JBEKLY010000329.1, from coordinate 4,255 downwards.
GAAATGCTTGTGCTCGATCAGCTTGTCCTCCATCTGCTGCTTCCAGTAAGCGCCCTTAGAACCAAGGTCCGGTAGCCGATCCACCACATCCTGCACCAGGTGGAACCGATCCCACTCGTTCTGCACCGTGATGTCAAAGTCCATCGTGATGGCGCCCGCTTCCCTATAAGCGCGGACGTGAGGGTGTTTGTAGATATACCGAGGAGTTCCGGGGAAAGAGTTGCGGTCTTCATGATTCAATTCTCCTTTCCTGAGTCGAGGCCCAGAACGCGGCAGACCATCTTGGCGATCATGCGTTCTTCGTCCGTACGAATGACGCGGACGGGAATCCCGCTGGTCTCCGCGGAAATCACGCCCTCATTCCCTGCGTTTCGCTTTTCATCGAGTTTGATTCCAAGAAATCCCAGCCCATCGCAAATCCGGGCGCGAACTACGGGCGCGTTCTCTCCGATGCCGCCCGCGAACACCAGCGTGTCCAGTCCGCCGAGCGCCGCCGCGAATGCGCCGATCCATTTCTTGACCTGGTAACAAAACAGCGCGACCGCTTCCGCCGCCCGGACGTCCTGCGTTTCGTGCTCCAACAAGTCGCGCATGTCGGAACTGGTCTCCGACACACCGAGAAGCCCGGACTGAAAATTGACCATCTCATTGAATCGTTTTGCATCCAGGTGCTCGGTGCGCGCCAGATACCAAACCAGCCCAGGATCGATATCGCCGGAGCGGGTGCTCATCGGCACCCCGGCTGTCGGGGTGAAACTCATGCTTGTGTCCACGGATTTGCCGCCACGCACCGCCGCCAGGCTCGCGCCATTGCCCAGGTGGGCGAGGATGACCCGGCCTTGTGCCGCTTCTGTTCCCGCCAGGCGGGCCAATTCTCCCATTAGATACGCATACGACAACCCGTGAAACCCGTAGCGCCGCACCCCCTGCGCTTCGTAGCGGCGCGGGATCGGCAACAACCGGGCCACGCGCGGCAGGTCGTGGTGAAAAGCCGTGTCGAAACACGCCACTTGGGGCAAGTCGGGAAATCGACGATGAAACGCTTTAGTTAACTGGATCTCCTCCGGCAGATGCTCAGGATCGAACGCACTGAGCTGGAGCAGCTCCTCAACCATATCCGCCGTGATTCGCTCGGGCTTGCTATACTTCGGCCCGCCATGCACCACTCGATGCCCCACCGCGGTCAGTGCGTCACGCCCGCCGCGTTCCTCGATCCAATCCATCAAAGCGCCCACCGCCACCGTGTGATCCGGCGCCGTCACTGGCCGCGAAAAGTTGTCCGCCGGGTTCAGGCCTTTCACCCGCAAGGTGGCCTCCGGCAGTCCAATCCGCTCAACCCCGCCCTCCAGAATCCGTCGGAGCGAGTCACCGGCCTCGAACAGCGCGAACTTGATGCTCGAGGAGCCGCCATTGATGGTCAGGATGTGTGGGTTAGCTGGCTTCATGGATGTCGTCCTTTTCCCGTTCGAGCTTGATTCACCGCTGCCAGAGGATGGGCCTGACTTCCAGGGGCGCTGCAACGCCGGCGCAGTGCGGTATGATGCGCGCCGTATAATCCGCCGCGGGGCGGGTCGCCCGGACCGATGCGCAATAGATCCCCCCACGCGTTTCGCCAGTCGGAGGCTGGACGCGCGTCATCTCCTGTCGGATCGCAATGCTATCGTTTATCCCACTGGCATACAGCTCGACTCGCACGAGCTTCGGATCGAGGTCATTGAAATACACCTCGGCCTCAAAGACGTGCTGGGCCGCATTGGTCTGTACCTGCACGACATTTGTTTCTTGCGGTCATCCCCATCGGCTTACACTGGGAAGGGGCCTTGACTCCTGGGCTCATTCATTATGGCCAGATCGAGACGCAGCAAAGGCGCCTCGATCTGGCCCGAAGACCTCGTGCACTTTGAAGGGGCCAGGATTGCTTCATGTCAAAGCCCTGGTATCCGCTTCAATCAACCTTAGCTCGCTGCACGGCTATGGAGTGGTCCTGATACGGGCGCCCAATAAGGCGACCGGGCATAATAATCGTGAAGCCTGTGCTCATATTCGCGACTGACAGGAACTGAATCGTCCCACTCCGGGCCGTTCTGAATGTTCTCCGTTGTCATGTCCACATAGACTTTGGAGTCTGTCCAACTCACCCGCTTGATCCACTGAGGCGACACGAGCACCTTCTTGCCAGGCCACAGGTTTCGTGTGTCCACTTCGAGGTATCGAATGTCCCAGGTTTCATCATCGATAATGAAGTCTCTCACGTGGCCGATTTCACCATCCGATGCCTGAATGTGATAACCCGTCACAGCTTCGGTGCTGCGCAGATGGATATCAGCCGGCTCTTTCCCCGCCCGGGCTTGCAACTCCTTTGCCTCCGCCACCGCTTCCCGTCGAACCGTGAATGCGGCTGGGAAATTAGGCCCAGCCCAATAAAAGGGGTAACCGTAATACTCCAGGTATGCAGCCTCGTGCTGCCGTGAGACGGGCTTGTGTGTATCGATGGGCGGACTGTTCTCGATCTGCTTTTTCGTCAGCGCGACATCAAGGCGTTTTGATTGCCATTCCGCCTGGCGTAGGGCGAGGGGCGAGACCAACACCAGCCGACCGCTCAGCCAGTCCCCGGTATTAACCACTAAGTAGCGGATGGCCCAGCTTTCATCATCAAAATAGAACCGATCCAATGTTCCAATCTCCCCATCCCGGGCGCGGATCGCAAAACCGTTTAAACGTGCGACATTTCTCAACATTTTCTTGCCCTCCTTGGAGTTTTGTACCTCACCGTGGGACTATCGCGTGCCGGCTACGGCAGCTTGCGCACGTGCAACCATGTGTAGTGCCACTTCTACCGGGTGAGTCGTCTGCATAATGTCTATGTCAAATCAAAGCTGTCCCGAATGATTTGAGAAGGGAGGGGGACCCCCGCCTTCCGACGTGTTGCGACGAGCCCGTACCCGCTTATTGCGAGCCCGCACCACTTCGTCTTGAACCTCCTGCTCACCACGGAGTTCCTTTTCGGCGCGGAGCCAATCCTCTTCCGGTGAGGCGATTGGGCACCGACGCGCTTCCCAAAGACGGTGTGCCCGTAAAGCGATCTCCTCATACGGTGAATTCCGAGTTTGTTGCGTTACGACATCACTACTCATGATTGTTACCTCCTTAAGCGTTTCTCGGGATGTTCACTGGCTGCCCTCTCGTCGATCGCCACTGGCGTCAGGGGTTACGAACCGCAGCTGCCCTGAAACTCACTTCCTATCTTCCTACGCAGTTTTGACGGCTCCCCCGTTTCTTTAAACATGGGACCTTCACCTTCTGCCTTTTCGCGTAGTGATCCCTGCTCGTCGGCTGGGCTAAGTTTCGCCCCCGTTAGCTGGCAAATGATGGTCGCCGGCGATCAGCCTTTATGTTTATACTCGAAGGCTTTCCCCGTGGCAGTCCAATAGTGCTCACTGGTCTGGTCAAAAGTGGTCTGCTTTATGTTTTATGTTGGCAGATGGGGGTACAATCGGGCGCCTATGAATACCAAGATGGTTGTGGTCAGGAGGATGACCGCATCGTCGGTGCCGAGACCGAAGGTGCTCGTGCTGCCGGCAAGCAGAGCAGATCTACGAAGCAATCAAGCACCTTCAATCCGAAATTCAAGAACTGCGCGTGCTCATGCAGGAGTGGGATCGTCTGTCTGTGAATCGATGTGGAGCAAGGCAGTACAAGGGTATTGCCAGGAGAGTAGTGCTTCAGGCCCAGAAGATCGAGGAGTTGATAAATGCCAACGTCTTCACGCGCTAACCTCTCAACTCATTTGGCGCAAGACCGGCATGAGGAGGGAGGCCCCAGATGCACTCGGGGCCTCGTATTTGGGCTTAATGGCAAGACTTCTTGCAGATGACAACATCTAATAACTCTGTAGATACTTTGTCTGTGCCATATTGCTCACTATTCTCTTTTCCTCAGCAACGCAACTATGTATCACTACCTTTTTCTGCGACCCGTGGACATCCCGTGGCGGCAGGCGGACAGGCTGGAACGCCGCTAGTCGTGCAGGACGACGCTGAGCAGGCCACGGTGGACGGTAAGCCCGCCGTTGTAATAGATGAAGCCCAGCTTCTTGAAATTGTTCATGAAATGACTGATGCGTGAACGGGTGGTGCCGACCATCTGCGCCAGACTCTCCTGACTGATTCTGGGAAGGACTGTTTCGGCTCGGCTTTCCCTGCCAAAATGCGAGAGCAGCAAGAGAATTCGAGCCAGCCGCAGTTCGCTCGAATTA
>JBEKLY010000328.1:0-8746 GCA_050010015.1 Terriglobia bacterium | reverse complement strand
GCAAAGCAAATTCCCCGTGCGCCGGCGCCAGAGGCTAAGCAAGGACCGGATTGTGATCGAACGATGCATCAGAATTATAAAGTGAACAGTATTGGGCTGAAGCCCCGCCCTTCCAAAGTGCCCGATTATGACGGCGATTTCCGTCATTGAGTTCTAGTTTGAGCGTAGCGCCGACGTTTAGGTCGGCACGTGCCGCCCGAAAGGCCAGCGCTACGCCGAAACTTGGACAGTACCCGCGAATCCGGTATGAGGACAGATCATTCTGAAGTATCTTATGACAGAGCAATTCATGAGGAGCAAGCGGATGCCTAAACATGCCTTGATTCTGACACTACTGATGTTCTGCCTTTCTTGCCTTTCCGCGATCGCGGCGGAGGGGCTTCTGCCGCCAACCGATCTGCGGTGCGAGTACCGCAAGAGCCCTCTCGGGATCGATACAGCGAAACCACGCCTGAGCTGGCATCTCGAGGCAGCCGATCCCAACGCTCGAGGTCAGATGCAACGGGCATACCAGATCCTGGCGGCGAGCAGCGAGGAACGCTTGAGCACCGACCAAGGGGATTTCTGGGATACTGGTCGGGTGGAATCCGACAGGTCGATTCAAGTTCCTTACGGCGGCAAGCCGCTGGCGTCGGGCACCGCGGCCTGGTGGAAAGTTCGCGTGTGGGACAGCGCAGGGAAGCCCTCCGACTGGAGCGAGTCTGCCTTCTGGTCGATGGGACTGCTCAAAGCCGAAGATTGGAAAGGAAAGTGGATCGGACTCGACAGCGGCGAGGGGAAGCCCGCGGAGCTTGTGAAGGCTCATTGGGTCTGGTCATCTCACAGTGGGCCGGGCACCCGGTATTTTCGCCGCACGATCGAGATTCCGGCGGACAATCCGGTGTCGGACGCCCTTCTGTATCTGGTCAGTACTGGCAATGCGACGCTCTATATCAACGGGCAACCCGTTGGGTCAGCGAAGGGAATCGAAAATCCTATCTCAACCGACATAACTCAGGCCTTGCACATTGGTCCCAACGTTTTCGCGATCTCCGTAAGCGCTTCCGGCGATGCACCTTCCGGCCTGATCGGGGCAATTCAAATCCAGTTGGCGCGCGGCGAACCGATGGTCATTCCTACGGACCAGCGGTGGCGAGTTTCGGCGACAGAATCGCACGATTGGAACAAGCCTGAATTCAATGACTCGACGTCGGAGGCGGCCAAATTGCTGGGCGGCTACGGCATGGCTCCTTGGGGTGAGGTGGGTTGGGCGGAACGAACCGTATTGCCTGCTCGCATGCTTCGCAAAGACTTCAATGTTTCGGGTCCGGTGAAGCGCGCGACTCTCTACATCTCCGGCCTGGGCCTGTCGGAAGCGTACGTGAACGGCGACAAGATTGGCGACGGAGTGCTCGTGCCAGCGCTCAGCGATTACGATAAGCGAGTCTATTACCTGACCTATGATGTCACGCCGCGTATCACCCCAGGCGCTAATGCGTTGGGCGTCATCCTCGGCAACGGCCGCTACTTTGCCCCCCGGCGCAGAGTTCCCACCTTCACGCGGACCTTCGGCTACCCAAAGATGCTGTTGCAGCTTGAAATCCAACACAACGACGGAACCGTGGAGCGCGTGGTCAGCGACGAGACTTGGAAGCTGACCAGCAAAGGACCGATCCGCGCCAACAACGAATACGACGGCGAAATCTATGACGCGCGGCGCGAGATGCCGGGCTGGAGCCGCCCGGGATTCGACGACGGTGGCTGGCAGAAAGCGCAAGTTGTCGAAGGGCCCGCTGGAGTCCTCAGCTCGCAAATGATCGAACCTATCCGGATTGTGGAAACCCTCAAGCCGGTCGCAGTGAATCGAGCGAGGCCAGGCGTCTACATCTTTGACATGGGCCAGAACATGGTGGGCTGGTGCCGGCTGACGGTTTCAGGGCCGAAGGGAACCCAGGTCACACTGCGCCATGCTGAACGGCTGAGGCCCGACGGCACGCTTTATCTGGATAACCTGCGCTCCGCGCTGGTGACCGATGTTTACACGCTCAAGGGTGAGGGAACTGAAGTGTATGAGCCACGGTTCACCTACCATGGTTTCCGCTACGTTGAGGTGAGGGGATTCCCGGGCGAGCCCACTTTGGCTTCACTCGAAGGACGAGAGGTGCACGACGCCGTCGAGCAGCACGCCGACTTCGCTTCCTCGAACACGCTGTTGAACGAGATTTATAAAAACGTGGTCTGGGGGACCAAGGACAACTATCGCAGCATGCCCACCGACTGCCCGCAACGCGACGAGCGTCAAGGCTGGCTGGGCGACCGGTCGGCCGAGAGCCGGGGCGAACCGTATATGTTCGACGTTGCAGCCCTCTACGCCAAGTGGGTGGACGACATGGCGGACTCTCAGGATGAGAAGGGCAGGGTGAGCGATGTCTCCCCTGCCTACTGGCCGTTCCGCAACGAAAACGTCACGTGGCCATCCAGCTTTATCATCGTCCCCGACCATCTTTACGATCAGTACGGCGATCTCGAGGTGATTCGAAAGCACTACGACGGCATGAAGAAGTGGATTGCGCATATGCAGACGTTTCTGAAAGACGATGTCATGCCCCGGGATGTTTATGGCGATTGGTGTCTGCCGCCGGAATCTCCTGAACTGATCCACTCGAACGATCCGGCCCGCCGGACCGAGGGACCTGTGCTGGGCACGACTTACTTCTACCACCTGCTGCGCCTGATGGCGCGCTTCGCGACGCTACTCGATAAGCCGGAAGACGCAAAGGACTACAACGCACTCGCCGACAGGCTGGTCGCGGCATTTAACAAGACCTACTTCCACGAGGCCACCGGCCGATACAGCAACGGCTCACAAACCTCGAGTGTCCTTCCTTTGGCCTTTGGCATGGTCGCGGAACAAGACCGGCAGAAAGTCTCCGAAGCGTTGGTGAGAAAGATCGAGGACCAGAGCCACGGGCACACCGGAACCGGCCTGATCGGAGGCCAGTGGCTCATGCAAGTGCTCTCCGCCAATGGGCGCGCGGACGTCGCTTATGAAATCGCCTCTCAGAAAACGTATCCGAGCTGGGGCTACATGGCCAGCCAGGGAGCCACCACGATCTGGGAACTCTGGAATGGTGATACGGCCAATCCGGCCATGAACTCGGGCAACCACTTGATGCTGGTTGGGGACCTCATCACCTGGTTCTATGAAAACTTAGCCGGCATCCGGCCCGATCCGGAGCAGCCCGGTTTCAAGCACATCATAATGCGCCCAACCCCAATTGGTGATCTGGCGTTCGTGAAAGCTTCGCACAAATCTCCTTATGGCGAAATTTCGAGCGACTGGAAGCGCGACGGCGACCGGTTTGCCTGGAATGTTTTCGTTCCGGTTAACACCACGGCGACTGTCTACATTCCCGCCGACCGTGAAGCATCCGTAAAAGAAAGTGACCAGCCTGCGGCCCAAACGCCGGGCGTCAAGTATCTGCGCATGGAAGCCGGCGCGGCGGTTTACGAGATCGGGTCGGGGACATATCGGTTCGTCTCAACCCTGCAACGCTGAGGCAGGTTGACCCGGTAACCTCGTAGGGGCGGTTCGCGAACCGCCCCTACCGCAGCGGGAGTTCCCCATGATCGAAATAAATCCTAGAAGGGCGAAGACCGGGACGTCTCCTTTCTGCTTTTGGGTGGTCGCGATCGTAGCCACAGTCACGTCTCTCGTTTGCCCGCTGGCAGCCTCCGAGATTCCTCCTGACATTGCCGCGAGCGCCGTATCCGTCGCAGACCTCGAAACCTTCGGGACCGCCGGCAAGGAAGGGACACTTTACCCCGACCATGAGACGGTGCTCTTCCAACACAAGGGAGCGGGCTGCGTGACACATATGTGGTTTGGCGGCGACTGGCCGGGCTACGACCGGACGCGGATTCGCTTCTACGTCGATGGTGAGACCAGGGCCTCGATTGATATGGAGCTATTCCTTGGCCACGGAATCGGCTGGGGCGACGCTTCGGCTCCCTGGGGTTCGGCGCGCATGGGAAAGACCGGCCATCCCAGCGGCCTTTATAACACCTACCGGATTCCTTTTGGGAAGAGTATCCGGGTTACGGGGCAACTGGGCGCGGGCTCCGAAAAACCGCAAGTGTTCTGGTGGATAATCCGGGGAGTCGAAAATCTCCCGGTATTCCTCGGAAATCTCCGCCTGCCGGCGAATGCGCGACTACACCTCCAGGTGCGCGACAACGTCGAACTCGAACCTCTCCAGATGTTCGACATCTGCCAAGCCTTGGGCGCCGGGGCGCTTTACCAAGTGACGCTATCTGTAGCCAGCAAGAATTTCAATTTCCTCGAAGCGGTCCTCAGGGCCTATTTGGACGGCGCGAAAGAACCCCTCCTGCTCTCCTCGGGAACCGAGGACTACTTCCTAGGAACCTATTACTTCAACCGCGGCATGTACCACCTTCCCATCGCCGGCCTGACCCACAAAGAGCAGGATGCCGACGGCACTTGCCGTTTTTCCGCTTACCGTTTTCATGAGGACGATCCCATTATCTTTCAAAGAGGGTTTCGCCTCGCATGGCGAAATGGCGAAGAGAAGGACGGCAAACCCTATGGCAACCCGCAGCACAGCCGCGCCACCAGCTACGTTTGGTTGTATGAATGGTGAGCCGCCATGTTGACATGTCAGCAGTCGACGTAATACACTTGTGGCATATGAGTAATACAATCACAGTTCGTCTTCCCGAAGAGCTGGCTGCTTGGCTGGCTGAGACAGCGCGCCGCACGGGCGTCCCCGCTGGTAAGATCGTTCGAGAGCAACTAGAGAGGGCGAGGGCAGAGACCGGGGGCCAGCGATTCTTGCGCTTAGCCGGAAAAATCAGCGGGCCCGGAAATCTTTCCTCGCGGAAAGGCTTTGCGCGTCAATGAAGGGAATCGCCGACACAGGATTCATCGTGGCCTTTGGGAACCGTACCGACTTCCACCACGACTGGGCGCTGGACATTGCGAAACGAATCGATGAACCGCTCCTCACTTGCGAGGCTGTCCTGGCGGAGGCCACCTTTCACCTTGGCTCCGCTGCCTACGTCTTAGCTTTGGTGCAGAACGAAATGCTCCGGCTGGCCTTCGACAGCGCGCGCCACATCGAGCCATTGGCCAACCTTGCCCGGCGTTACGCGGACAGGCACCCAGACCTGGCGGACCTTTGCGTGATCAGGATGAGCGAAATCTATCCTCACCACCTCGTCATCACCGTCGATGAAAGCGATTTCCGCGTTTATCGCAGGAACAAGCGCGACGTCATTCCCCTGCTGTGCCCTCCCGGAAGTCGCCTCTGAACTGGGGCGGGGAGGCAGCGAGTTTACATTTCCATGACCGCCATGACGGCATAGAACCGCGCGCTTAAGCTGCGGGGATGAAGTGGCGAATCAAGAGGAAGCACACCGCGGAGACGATGGCAGACGCGGGAATAGTCAACACCCACGCCCAGAGGATCTTCCGAGCCACGCCCCAGTGAACGGCGGTCAGGCGCTGGACGCTGCCTACACCCATAATGGCGCCCGCGATGGTGTGCGTGGTTGAAACCGGAATGCCGGCAGACGCCGCCCCCAAGAGGCTGATGGCAGCGGCAGTCTCGGCGCAGAACCCACCGACCGGCTTCAGGCGCGTAATCCGCATTCCCATAGTCCGTACAATTCGCCAACCGCCGGCCAAGGTTCCCAACCCGATGGCGGTGTGCGCCATCAGGACGATCCAAAAGGGAATATAGAAGTGGTCGAGAATTCCGGCCGTAAAGAGCACCCCAGCAACAATCCCCATGGTTTTCTGGGCGTCGTTCGTGCCGTGGCCAAAGCTGTAGGCAGCCGCGGAAAGGAGTTGTAGCTTGCGGAAGTGGCGATCGACGCGCACCGGCGAGAAGTTGCGGAACAACCAGTAAACAGCAATCATCAGCGCGCCGCCCAGAACCAAGCCGATGATCGGGGAGAGGACGATGAAGAGAACAGTCTTCGTCCAGCCGCTCACGATGATGACCTTCCAGCCCCCTTTTGCTACCGCGGCGCCCGCATAGCCGCCAATGAGCGCATGCGAGGAGCTGATGGGCAGACCGTAATACCACGTGAGGATATCCCAAACGATGGCCCCGATAAGTGCGGCGAGTATGACGTAGAGGTTTACGAATTCCAGACGGATCATGCCACGGCCCATGGTATTGGCCACCGCGGTGCCAAAGGTAAAGGCGGCAACGAAGTTGAAAAACGCCGCCCACGCCACCGCAATTCGCGGCGATAGCACCCGCGTCGAAACGACGGTGGCTATGGAGTTGGCGGCATCGTGGAAGCCGTTCAGGAAATCGAAGGAGAGGGCAACTAAGGTCAGTACAATGGCAAACCAGAACATAATTCCTTGCGTAGGGATCGTCTTAAGGGGCTGCGGCTAAGGCTTCGGGAGAACTAAGCGCTTTTCAGAGCGACCGCCGCCAGAACGTCCGAAACGTCCTCGCACTTATCCGTGGCAGCTTCCAGCACTTCGTAGATCTCTTTCCACTTAATGACCTCAATCGGCAGCGTCGAGTCCTCGAATAACTTGGCGATGCATTCGCCTTTGATCCGGTCGCTCTCCTCTTCGATCTGATTGAGCTGCTCGCAGTATTTCAGAATAGTCTGAGGCCTTTTCAGCTCTGAAATGGCCTTGACCAGTATTTCTGCCCCGCGCAGGATCACATCGGCGAGTTGCAGAGCCCCAGGAGTTACGGATTTCACCTTATAAACGATGAGCCGGCTCGCCGCCGCGTCGACCAGATCCATCACGTCGTCAAGCGCCGAGCTGAGAGCATGGATGTCCTCCCGGTCAAAGGGAGTGATGAAGGTCTGATTCAGCTTGGTCATTACCGAACGAGTGATTTGATCGCCCTTGTGCTCAGCGACCTTGATCTCTGCAACCCGCTTTTCAACGTCATTAAAGTCCCGGAAAAGGATGACCAGTTTTTGAGCCGCCTCGTAAATATTCTTCGCCTGATCGTTGAAAAGATCGTAGAATTTGCCATCACGCGGGATGAGCTGCACAATAATTCCTCTGCTTCAAATCCGTGGGTTCGCTTTGAATTGTTATCGAACTGGGGAGAAAACACAAGGGACACGGAGCCCCAGGGGCAGATTGTCACTGCCTGGCAATCCGCCTCTCGGTCCGCTGTCATTCTGAGGGAAACGACTTAGCAGCCCTAAGTTTCAGCGCCTGCTCTCGATTACTGGTTCTCATCCGGGAAAGGCCAGTCCGTATTGAGGAGCAATTCCTTCTCCCGCGCCTCCCGCGTGCGTTTGTTCACCTTCAGATTCTCCAGCCAATGAACGCCCGTCTTGCCGGCCACCAGCACGTCGAGGTCTCCGTCGCCATCTATGTCGGTTACGACGAACTGCGTCCCTGCCGCCGCTGTGCCGTTGTAGCTGGCGGTGTAGCGGGTGAAGGTGGCATTGCGGCGATCGATCTTGTAGTAGTAAATGGCGAGCGGCTCATAGGAACCGGGGTCGTGGCCGTTGTGCCCGCGGTAACGCTTCCCGGCGAGGAGTTCCAATTCGCCGTCGCCGTCGAGGTCGGCGAGGGCAAGGACGTGAATCTGCGAGAACGAGTCGTCAATCAAATGGGGGAGCCAGGCGCGCTTGCCGTTCTGCGTGGTCTGCTCCAGCCAATAGAGGCCGTAGCTGTGGCCGTGTCCGTAAATCAGGTCCATCTTTCCATCGTTGTTGACATCGAACCCGAGTATGGGGAAACCGCAGTCCCCTAAGTTCCACTCGGGATGCCACACCCATTTGTCGTGAGTGGCGTCGATGTTCTGAAACCACCCGTGAATCGAGATCACGTCGGGCTTGCCATCCCCGTCGATGTCCGCAACGCCGCAGCCGTGGCCGTCCTCATCGTGACCGCCAATGGTGTGCACGGCCGGCTCTGGTCCGGCGAAGTTGACCCAAAGCATGCCCTGTCGGCCGTAGTGGGCAGCAAGAAGCTCCGGGTGGCCATCGCCGTCGAGATCCTGGAAGGCGAATCCCTCGGTTTCCTTCGAGTGGCAGATGAAGTGGGGCTTCCACATCTCGCCCAGCTTCTTCGGGTTTTCGAACCACCAGATGCCGTCGTTCTGCCACGAGGAAGTTACCAGGTCGACGGCGCCGTCGTGATTGACGTCTACGGCGAATTCACCGTTGTCAGCCACGAATTCGTCCCAAAAGGCCTTGTTCTCCGCAGCCGGAGCGGCGGAAGGCGGCTCGGGTGCGATTTGCCGGAACTTGTGCCGCTTCCACTCTCCCCCGGCGGGGCCCGGATTCTCGTACCAGTAAGCTCCGCTAGTGAGATCCAGGAGGCCATCGCCGTTCATGTCGATGGCGGCAATGCCTTCGGCATGATCGGTGCCCAGGCGATGGGCGTAGAAAGTTACCGGGTCGCGATGGTAGGGCGAGTGGCCCGGATCGCCTTGCATAGCATCCTCCTTCCCGCCAGATCCCTTGGTTTCGGAAAATGCCTGCGAGCCTCCCACCCAGGCGGCGGTGGAAAGTCCTGCTCCTGCCATCTTCATCAGCGCACGACGTGAAAAGTCGGCCATCAGTTCCTCCCTTAACAACCTGACCACGTTGTAGGGGGACGGCTTGCCGTCCCCGCATGGACCGGGTAGGGCAAGCCCTCATAAGCGTTCACTTAACGCCTCAACTGGTCAAGTGGTGGCAATTTGGGTCTCGTTCGCCACTAAATTCAGGCCCGGAGGGCCGACAGGGAGTAGCCCACGGCGTG
>JBEKLY010000327.1:0-8757 GCA_050010015.1 Terriglobia bacterium | reverse complement strand
TTGCCCGCGGTGGTTTGCAGCACGCTGGTCACGGCGATATCGATGGTCTTGGAAATCATCCGCTTGGCGTTATCCACCACCACCATCGTGCCGTCGTCAAGGTAAGCGACTCCCTGGTTATACTCCTTACCTTCCTTAAGGATAAACACACGCATCGCCTCGCCGGGGAGCACGACAGGCTTCAAAGCGTTGGCCAGTTCATTGATATTCAGCACCGGCACGCCCTGAAGTTGGGCCACCTTGTTGAGGTTGAAGTCGTTGGTAACGATTTTCGCCTCAGACTGTTTGGCCAGCTCGATGAGTTTCATATCCACTTCCCGCATCTGCGGGAAGTCTTCCTCGACAATCTGGACCTGAATAGTCGCCATCTTCTGCATGCGTTGCAGAATGTCCAGGCCGCGGCGGCCGCGATTGCGCTTCAGTTGGTCGGAAGAATCCGCCACCAACTGCAGTTCGCGGAGGACGAATTGCGGGACGATCAGTGTCCCGTCAATAAATCCCGTCTCGCAGACGTCCGCCACCCTGCCGTCGATGATGACGCTGGTGTCCAGGACCTTGAAGTTCCTCCTCGGTTTCGCCTCGGCGCTGAACAGACCACCCAGGGCGGAGAGGTTCAGCAGATCACCTTTGTTGGCGCCCAGCACCAATCCTACGTAGGCCATAAGAAGGAGCAGCGTCACCTGGAGAAACGAAAGGTTGATTTTTTCGAGCGAGGTGACGCTAAGCATGTGACTGATCATCAGCGCCCCAAGAATCCCAAAAATCGATCCTGCGGCGGCACCGATCAGGCGTTTCAGGCTGGCTTTTTCCAACCGTATCTCAAAGAAGACGAAGAACAATCCCAGGCAAGCACCCAATAGCGTGGCCAACGGCCTTGACAGGCCGAAGGGCTGCAGTTGGAATGACGCTGCGATTATGATGATTACAAAGATTATACGGATTCCCGCCATTTCCCAGGTCATTTACCGTGACTCCCTTTCGGGACCCAATAAACTCTATGCACATGAGAACTTTGGCTCCCATAAGTTCACTCAACTGCGCTTAGTATATCATTGTATACCTTTCTTCCCAAAGCCACTTCTTAGCGAGGTAGTGTCACAGTTTGAACTCGTAGCGGCGAGTTTACCTCGCCAAGTGGCGGCGTAAAGCCGCCTCTACTTCAAACTAGGACACTACCCTCAACGACTCTGACGCGCCTTAATCACGATAGGCGTCCCCAGGAAACCGAAGCGCTCCCGAATGCGGTTCTCCAGGAACCTTTCAAAAGAGAAGTGCAGTTTGCCGGCGCGATTGGTAAAGGCCACGAAGACAGGCGGAGCGACCCCGCCTTGGGTTAGGTAATAAACTCGTGTGGGTTTGCTGGCGGGGGTGGGTGCCCGCTCAAAGTCCAACTCCTTCAGGAACTGGTTCATTTCAGAGGTGGCGACTCGCAGCTTGCGGGCCTCTGCGACCTCTGCAATCGTCTCCAGCAAATCAGCTAACTTCTGGCGGCGCAGGGCGGAAATGAAGAGAATGGGCGCATAATCAAGGAACTTCATGCGCCGCCTTATGGCTTGATAGTAATCGTTCGCGTTCCCGTTTTTGACTGCGTCCCACTTATTGACCACGATGATAACCGAACGCCGGCTTTCGTGCGCGTATCCTCCGATGTGCGCGTCGAGGGCTGTAAGGCCCTCCGGCCCGTCGAGCATGAGCAGCGCCACGTCAGAGCGCTCCAGGTGTTTGCGCGCCTGAATCACGCTCAGCTTCTCTGCCAGCAAGTTGGTCTTGCCTTTGCGGCGAATCCCTGCCGTGTCGATCAGTCGGAAGCGCCGGCCATCACGTTCGAATTCCGCATCCACGGCGTCGCGCGTAGTGCCGGGCAGCGGCGAAACGATCGATCGTTCCTGCTCGAGCAAGTTGTTCAGGAGGGTTGACTTACCCACATTAGGACGGCCGATGATGCCCACATTGATCGTTGTGGGGCCGGTTCGTGAATCGCCCCGGGGAGTCGACTCCGGCCCCTCAGGCGTCTCGCTGGAGGTTGGAAAATCTTTGGTGATGTGTTCCAGGAGATCGTCGACGCCCAGCGCGTGTTCGGCAGAAAGAGGGAAGATGTCGGGAACCCCCAGGCGGTGGAATTCCCCCGCCAGGGACGAATGCTGGGCCAGGTCGACCTTGTTCACGGCCAGGGAAAGCGGCTTTCCGGTGCGGCGCAACAGATGCACAAGTTCTTCGTCAAGCGGGACGATTCCCTGCCGCGCGTCCACCACCAGAATGAGCTGGGAAGCTTCTTCGATTGCCACCTGGGCCTGGCGCAGAATCTCACTTGCAATCAGGTCCTTTTCGAAGGGGATCATTCCCCCTGTATCGACCACTTCAAACGGTTTTCCAAGCCACAGCGCGGGGGCGTAGAGCCGGTCGCGCGTCATGCCCGGCTCGTCTCCCACCAGCGCCCGCCGGTGCCCGCAAATGCGGTTGAACAACGTGGATTTGCCCACGTTGGGCCGGCCGATGATCGCCACGCGAGGAAGTTGAGGCGGCACAGTGAAGTCCCGAGTCGAAAGTCTAAAGTCTAAAGTGTAAAGTCTAACACACTGGCCCCAACTAACCCCCACCGTGACCCGGCCCGGCCCGTCCGACACCACCGCCGAGGCGGCGGCCCAATGACGCACAGGCCAGCGGCCCGGGCGCAGATGGTTACGATGATTGCCCCGTGCCACTGAACGATTGAAAAAAACAGCCGCCTGTCATCCTGCGTCCTTCGCGTGTCATTCTGAGCGAAGCGAAGAATCTCCGTAGTTCACTCAGGATAAACTCCGCCACGGATCTCCGTAGTTTCCCGCCATTCAACAGCTTGCGAAGTACTGCAGAGATCCTTCGCTACGCTCAGGATGACCCATTCCGAATTTGGTCACACTTTCATTCACTCCGGGCGAACAGAACGCAGCCATTCAGTACTCGCGTGTGGTCACGATGCCGGGTTGCGGCACAGGATATCTGCCGTTGGCATCGGCAATCAATGGGGCTGGGGAATCCATCGTGAACTTGTCCACATCCGGCGCCATTTCATGCTCGCATTGCAGCATTTCGTCCAAGGTTATTTCCAGGCCGGTGTGAGCGGCCATGCGGCCCATGTTGGACACGAGGCTGGCCTCGACCCCCCGTTTGGTCTCGTTGTAGGGCTTGTCGTCCCGAACGGCGTTCACCAGATCATTCCATTCGTTTTGGTAAGGGTCGAGCTCGTCCGGTTTCACCTGGGATTCCCAGATCATGTCTGCGGCCGTCGCGGGAGTGCGATAGAGGCTCGAGGGCTGGCCGCAGTCGCCGTGCTTCGAAGCCACTGCCAGCCCTTTCGAGCCATGCAGGTAGCTCGCATAGATCTCCTGGCAGCCCGCGATAGTGCGCCCGTCGAAAAAGAACTTTGTGCCATCGGAATAGGTGTATTCCACCGAGTAGGTATCGAAATTCTGGTCTACGTATGCGATTCCCTCAGGACTCAGCTTGTAATGGCGGCCGCCCAGGGCCTGGGCCTTCACCGGCCACTCGTTCTTCATCCAGCCAAGGTGATCGACGATGTGAATATAGAAATCGTTGAAGCAGCCGCCGCTGGCCCAGATAAAGCTGTGGAAGCGCTGTACCTGGTAGAGCAGGTCCGTGATCCCCGCAGGTTTAGGCAGCGAGGAGAAGTATCCCCCGGGCCCGTGCATCCGGTAGCCCCGCTCGAGGATAACTTGGCCGATCGCGCCATCATGAACGCGCTTGGCGAGTTCCTCGAGCGCACGGCTATGGCGCGACATCAAGCCCACCCCGACCTTCAGATTCTTGGCCTCGGAGTCTTGCGCGAGCTTGAACATGCGTCTGCTGGTTGGGCCGTCCACGGTGACCGGCTTTTCCATGAAGACGTTGATGCCCTTCTCGATGGCGTAAGTAAAATGCACCCAGCGGAACGCCGGGGGCGTGGCGAAGATGGCGATATCTCCCGGCTTCAAACAGTCCATCGCCTTCTTGTAGGCGTCAAAGCCGATGAATTGGCGGTCCCGCGGCACATCCATTTGGCTCGCGAACTTCTGGTTCAATCTCGCGTAGGTCTGATCGAGGCGCTGCGGGAATATGTCCGCCATGGCCACGAGCTTAATCGGACCACGCTTTACCGAGAGAGCGTTCGCCGCCGCGCCGCCCCCGCGTCCGCCGCAGCCGATCAGGACTATCTGGATCAGGTCGCTGCCGGCTGCGTGGACGGCGGGAATGGCCACGTTGGCCAAGACCGAAACGGCAGCTAGTTTGCCGGTGGTTTCAATGAATCTACGGCGGCTTGTCAAAGTTTGATTGGGAAGGTTCATGGCCATGCAATACCTCCGAAGAGTGTGGTGTTGTCCTAATTTGAAGGTTGCGCCGACCTTCAGAGCCTGCCCTGAGCGGAGCGAAGGGTCGGCAAGGGTTGGCCTAAAGGCCAGCGCTACGAATCAAATTAGGACACCACCAAGGATGTCGCCGCCTTTTCGCCGGCTTCCAGCAGGCTTCGCGGCGCGAAACACATTCTAGCGCGAGACGCCGCTTCGTCAAGGATTAAAGTGCCTGGTCAGCATCCGCCCATTCCCCCCCTTACCTCTGTACCGTTGAATGTCCTCATCTTCGCGGCTAGAATTTAGGTTGATCGAGGCAGAAGATCCGGGGACTGGCGCGGCCAGCCCGCATCACGGCAAAGGGAGGAGCAGGTGGCAGAAGATGCGGAAGGTGGCACAATACAGAGAGAGCCTGGGCAGAGGATGATGCCACTTCAGGACGTCATCACTGCCCTCGCTGTCGCGATTGAAGCTAAGGACCCCTACACGTGGCGCCACTCCGCCGAGGTCTCCAACTGGGCGGCCAAAATTGCCTTACAGGTGGGATTATCCCAGGCGGAAATCGAAGACATCAAGCTGGCGGGCATCGTCCACGATGTCGGCAAAATCCACGTTCCGGAAGATGTCCTCTCCAAGCCCTCGCCGCTCACGCCGACAGAGTTCGACCTGGTGAAAAGCCATGCGGCTTGGGGCGCGAAGATTCTAGAGCCTCTGAAAATGACTGCTCTTGAGCGGATCGTGCGTCACCACCATGAGTCCTTCGACGGGCACGGCTATCCTGACGGCTTAAAGGGAGAACAGATTCCTCTCGGCGCCCGAATCATCGCGGTAGCGGAAGCCTTCCAGTACATGGTGGGCGGCAATCACTATCGGAAGCCTCGCAGTGTGCAGGACGCCGTGGCTGAAATGTGCCGCTGCCGTGGCACGCAGTTCGATCCCGTTGCGGTCAATGCGTTGATTAAGTTGCTCGAATCCCGTGGCGGGCCGGGAGGAAAATAGGGTAGTGACCACTTGCATCACCTAAAAGGTCTGGAGGCGAGGCCCGTATGGCCCGTGGCGGGCCCATCAGACGTGCCGCTCTTTAGCATCTCTGCGCCTCTCCGACCGAGATGTGGCGCACACATCCCGACAAGCGTCGTCGAGACGTACGCGCCACCGGCGAACAATGGTGTACAACTAGGTTTCTGTCGCAACACAACTTCCAGGGGTGTAGGATGCTGACCGACGCGCGAGGTTCCAGGCAGGGGTCCGCGCCGTGGAGCATTCAGGAGAACCTTAATGGGGACATTTTTCCGAAGCTGGGATCTTCTAGGGCGCAGTTTCGCGATCCTGAAGTCGGACAAAGAACTTCTCTGGCTGCCGGTGATGTCGACGCTCTACTGTCTGGCGGCGACACTAATAATTTGCAGTGCAGCCGCGATCGTCGTAGTGCTTCCCGCCATGCCGCTCCATGATGTTGCCCGGCAAAAAGCGCTGGGTCATCAATTGCTGCCGTTCGTCTTTCTCTTTTACTTCGTCACATATGGGTTTGGCATCTACTTCAATGTCGCGCTGGTCAGCATCGCGTCGGATCGGCTCGCCGGCGGCCATGCAGTTTTGAATGATGGCTTGCAGACGGCGTGGAAGCGCAAGTGGAGTATCCTACAGTGGGCGCTCCTCGCCGCGACCGTGGGGGTGCTCCTGCAATTGCTCGAGCGCTGCCTGAGTTTTCTGGGCCGCATTGTTACCCAGATCACCGGCTACGTCTGGACGCTTGCCAGTTTCTTCGTCGTTCCTATTCTTGCTGCCGAGGACATGGGACCCGCCGCAGCGCTTTCCGAGTCGGCGGAAATATTCCGCAACACGTGGGGCGAGGAGATTGCGGGCAGCTTCAGCTTCGGATTGATCTCTGTTGTGCTGGCGTTGCCGGGATTGCTTCTTCCAGTGCTGGGGGCGCGGCTCGGGCAGACAGGAATGATTGCCGGCGTCGCTTTGATGCTGATTTATTGGATGCTCCTCGCCCTTGTCTGCTCAGCCGCTCGGGGGATATTTGTCGCGGCGCTCTACCGCTACGCCACAACGCAGCAGGTCTCGGACGGGTTTCACCGCAATGATCTCTCCGGCGCATGGCAGCCGAAAACGCTATGACTGGAGTTGCCAGCGCACTTGATGAGCGGCCGCCCTGTTCGTTGATTCAGAGGGGCGCATACATCACGACAAAACGCGTCGTGACGTATGCGCCACCCGCGGCATGCAAAGGTCGGCGACTCAAAAAGCAATGTCACCGCAACCCGCGTTTCTCATGACGGGGTCCAAGTCCCGCCGTTGACTTGACCATCATGCCCGCCGATCGAGTCGGGCGCGGTATCGCTGGCAAGCAGGAAGGCGGCGACCAGTCCGTCCGGCGGGATGACCTCCGTGAAGACCTGCTGCACCTCATTCGCAGCGAGGGCCCGATTCCAAAACCGTACTTCGCGGATTGCGCCGAGGAAGGAGCTGTTGAAATCGCGCGTGGCGATCCGCACCGGCGCCGTGCCGTGTACAGGAACGATGTTTTCCTTTGACCACGGCTGTTGATCCTCCGGTGCGCCGTTTTTGTAAATAAGGGTGGCCTGCTGGCCGCCATCCGCCACGCCGACCACGTTAATCCACTCGCCCGCCGTCACCGGACCCGGAAAATAAGCTCCGACTCCAAGGTTGACGGTTCCTCCTGGGGGAACCGTGGGATTAAAAACATAGAAACTGATGCGGCTGGGCCGTGCCTGGGTGGGATCGTCGTTGTACATGCGAAAGGTCCATTCCTGCTGGCCGTCCTCCCCTTTGCCCAACCAGTGAACATAGGCGTTATCTCCCGACCCGCCACCTTCCGCGATGGGGAAAGTGAGAGTATCGGGCCGCATCCATGCCGAGACGGTCAAACTGCCTGTGGTGGCGACGCTGAATGCGGCGTCGTCGGGGATCTCAATGTAGTTGCTGTTGGTGCCGTTGAACTGAAGGACGCTCATGGATTTATCCTCCTCATCCCAATGCGCATTTGCGACTTGCGCCGCCGTGCATCATCAAGGACAGTCTGGGCAGCCGGGAAACGGTGTTAGTCGCCGTCTGAACTCTTTCTTGAAAAGGCGAGAACGGAAATACGTCCGATTCCATGGGTGGTAAACCATGCCGCCGACATTCACCCGCCTTACTGTTCCTATATGCTACACCAGCCCCGTTCCGGAAAAGGGTACACCGTTTGTGCGGATACTACCAAAGTGAATTCACATTGTCACGAACATTGCTGGGCAGATTGCGTGGAAGCATGGTTTGATTTGGACCGCAAATCGATCAGCAAGACGATGGAAATGATCAACTGCGCTGCCTGCAGAATCATCCAACTTCCGATCTCGTGATTCTTGGGGAAGAGAATATCGGAGAAACCCCACAACACATCTCCAAAGGCATGGGCCAGCGTGGGGACCCAAATATTCCCGGACCTGATGTAAAGCCATCCCATCGGGATGACGACCAGGATGTTGTCGATCGGCGTCATGACGAATGGACCCAGGATGGGATGCTCCTGAAAGGCGCTCTGGAAATAGTAGATCGGCGTGTGCCAGGCGCCCCAGACGATCCCGAGCAAAAGCAGGCCTCTTTCCAGGCCGAATTCCTTCACCAATTTGCCCTGAGCGTAGCCCCGCCACCCGAATTCCTCTCCGAAGGCGAAAGGAATCGAGATCGCGGTGTAAAGGCCGACATTTCTGAGTAGTCTAGGGAGGTGCGCGAATGGGCCGCCGGGTGCGGATAAAACCGGTCCCACCGTGGCATAGCCGAGCCGGATCGCGATCGGCAAGGACATAAGCAGCCCGAGGATCGGCAAAAGGCAGGCCCAAAACCAATAGATCGGCGGGCCCGCACTCCATCCTACCGACTTGAATGTCCGGCGTCGAAGATGAAGAACCACCGCGATTAGCCCGGGTATGAACATCAGGGCGTTTTCCGCCCAGTTGTTGGTTACCTTGAGGAGCGGGAAGCAGGCGGCAATAAGGCTTGTCGTAATCAGAACTGCCAGGATATAGAACAGGAGTTCGCTGCGGTCCTGGTTCATCGCGGTATCATAACATGGGAAACGGTGTCAGCTTTTTCATCTCAAGGCGGTTGCGCAATTCGGGCTGGGAAACACGATGAGGAACCCTGGCACCCCGCCTGACACCTTTCCGAGTCATGCTTGTGGGACCACCCGATCGCGCCTTATAACGCGTTCATGAGCTATCAGGACATCATCACTATCGAGCCCGGGAGCGCGGTAGGAAGCCCTGTATCCGAGGCATGCGCATCACGGTCTACGATGGGTTGTCTTACCTTGCTTCGGGTATGAGCCACCAGGAAATCCTCGCTGACTTTCCCTATCTGACGGAAAACGATATCCTCGCCTGCCTGAGCTACGCGGCTGACCGCGAACGCCATCTCATGG
>JBEKLY010000326.1:0-8845 GCA_050010015.1 Terriglobia bacterium | reverse complement strand
ATCCTGCCCGCCTTTCGCGCCGCAATTGCATGCACTCTGCGGGCAGGATGCCCGCGCTCCCGGGTACTTCATGCTTTCTGGGTGCCCGTCACCCGACGGGCATGAGCGACTGCTCTACTCCCCCTGCGTGCGCAATTCCCTGACAAGAGCTTCGATGGACTCGCAGTCCTGAAAGATGCGGATACCGGCAATGCCTGTGGCTCCCGCTTCGAGACAAGGCTGGACACGTTCCACGGTGATTCCCCCGAGAGCCAGGACCGGTATTCTCATTTGCCCTGTTACTTTCCGCAACTCATCCAAACCCAGCGGTGGCCCGTACTTGAGCTTGGACGGCGTTTCGAAGACCGGACCGAGCAGAAGGTAATCCGCTCCGGCTGATTCAGCGGCCACTGCCTCAGCCAGTGAATGGCAGGAGACCCCGACAACGAAAGGGCGGGGGGCAACTTTGCGGACCTCCCCGGCGGGCATGGATTGCCCCCCCAGGTGCACTCCGCCTGCACTTGCCGCCAAGGCCACATCCAGCCGGTCATTGACCAAAATGCAGGCGTGTGCGAGAGGCGAACTGCGGAGATCCTTCGCTTCGCTCAGGATGACAGGCTGGCGGGGAGGTTCGTCATGCACGCTCGGGAGACGAGACGGCCGCGCTACAGACGGAATTTCGCTCGCGGCGCTCACAGCTTCTTCCACGAGCGCTGTCAACTCACGGGTGGGGAGATCTTTCTCGCGGATTTGCACCATGTCCACCCCGGCGCGCAGCGTTTCCCGAATGACTGCCGCGAGAGGGACTGACGTTATCTGGCTGCGGTCGGTGATGTAGCAGATAACAAGACTACTCATTTGTTTAAGCTGGGATCGGAGGTTGGGGCAGGGCGGATAAGATGCCAGATCTCAAGAATCGCCAGCCAGATATCAGCTAACCCGAGTCCAGAAACCGCCCCGCGCAGAAAATTGTTATGCGAGAGCCCCGAAAGTACTCGGAGGTGGTCGGTGAAATAGTTCTGAC
The DNA here is from genome assembly GCA_050010015.1 of Terriglobia bacterium. GTDB lineage: Bacteria > Acidobacteriota > Terriglobia > UBA7540 > UBA7540 > CAVROP01. The sequence continues at coordinate 7,842 of JBEKLY010000326.1, read as the reverse complement.
TCCAAAAAGCGGCCCAGGGAAGGATGAAGAGGAAAATTCCCAGCTCCAAGCAGAATATGATGTAGATGATGGTTAGCAGTCTGCGCATGTCTATTCGGCGATGTCAGCGTCGTTGGATCGCGTCGTGAGAACCTTTCTGCTGAAGTGCGCGGATCTTCTCGGCGACATCGCGAAAATCGATCTTCTGGCCGTAAACCTCGGAGAAGATCTCGAGCGCGCGCGGCAGGTCGCCTGCCCGCTCATAGGCGACTCCGAGGTCGTACTGGAGAGCCAGTCGGGCCTCCTTGTCGAGGCGGGGAGTCTCCAGCGCCCGGCAGTACCACTTCACAGCGATTGGGGCCATATCCTTCTGCATGAAGCAGTCGGCAAGCAGAGAGCAAGCCTGGAGGTAGTTTGCCGGTTGGGGTGTCTTTTCCGCGCCATTCACAGCTTTTTGAAATTCTCCGATCGCCTGGTCCAGGAGTTTCATCTCCCAGAAAGCCATTCCCAAGTTGAAATGAGCTTCCGCATTCTCCTCGCAGCCAGACTCCGGAACACTATAACTTGGAACGGAGCGAGAACCCTCGCGTTGTTCGTCGGCTCGAGCCGAAGGCGGAGCGAGATCGCTCGATTCACTCGGCATGACGGGCGGCTGAGCCAACGAAGGAGGTACGGGCAGCGGTGCTGCCGGTTGTCCCATCGCAGTCTCGACCGCCGCAGTGACCTCGTTTAGGAGATACGTGGATGTTTCGGCGCCCACGCCAGTGGGCGGCTCCAACTGACGCCTTTCCTCGCCGGGAAGTGCCGAGGGGGCGAAGGCAGGTTGTCCTTCAGGTCTCGGCGCCGCAGGCCTGCTCGCCGCTTCCCGCTGGTCAACAGCTTGTGCGCCAGGCTGAGTAACTCTCGCAGTCGCTCGTTCCTGAGCTTCCTCCGGTTTGGGGGGAGCTTTTAAAGGCCCGCCCGCCGTGTACGCGTCGACGAGGGACCGAAGTTCGGCAATTCGGGGGTCGCCTCGAAACTTCGCCTCTAATGATTCGACGGCTCCTCTCGCCTCCTCAAAGAACCCCTGCTCGAGATAGAAGCTGATCTCGACCCTGCTGTCATCAAAGTTGAATGCCGGCGCCTGTTGAGGCGACTCCGGGGCCTCCGCTTCCGCGCGCTTGGCAGCCAGAAAGGCCTCCAGATCCTGCGAAAGGTCGACCATCTGAATTTCAGAATAGGAGGCGGACGGCGATGTGTCTGGGGGGGGCGTTGCCAAGTCGAGCGCCGGTTCCGGGAAAGCCGGTGGTGACGCCTGGGAATCGGGGGAGAGATGGGGATCCAAGGAGGTTTGTTGACCTGCTTGACTCGGGGCAGGTGAGAAATCGTAAGTGATGCTGGTATCACCTGGAGGAGATGGCGCAGGCTGTGCCGGAGTTGGCGGCAACGGCTCCGGTTGCGGTATCTCTGCCAGGGCCTGAAGCGCCGCGGTCCGAGCTGCCAGTGCGGCCACCGTCTCCGGTTCCCCGGCCATCTGTGCAAATCGTTGGGCCCCCTCCGTATCGCCCTGCTGCGCATAAATCACCGCCAGCGCCTGGGCGGCCTGCTCAGCTCGTTCCGGCAAGTCTTTCCAGCACATCCCCACCAGGCGTTTGTGGATCTCGATTTCGTCCGGATAAACTTCCAGGACCCTCTCGAGTTCGGCAACCGCCCTGCTCAACAAATGGTAGCGCGCAAAAAGCTCGCTATTCTCAAGTGCCTCCCTGACCATTCCTGCCCGGTCCGTCGCAGGCACGGGCGAGGCGGGGGGGAGTGAAGTTTCTTCTGCCGTCAGATCGATGGCGGATGGCAGATCGGCAAGTGGCGCCTGGCCGAATTTCTCGCCTTGCTTCTGGATGACATCTTTGCGTAGCACGTCGTAATGCTCGTTCCCAGGATCGTGATCGATCAGCTTTTGAAACGCCTGTCTGGCCTTCTCGAATTGCCCGCACTGAAGATAAGCGTGGCCCAACGCCTCCAGGATTTCGACAAGCGCATTCACGTCTCCGCTCTGGTCGCAAATGCGGTAAATCAGCTCGAGAGCGGGAAGATGCTGGGGGGATTTGCGCCGGATCAGACGCAGAGATTCCATCAAAGGGCTGGTGTTCCCTTGCGCGATAAGCTCGTTTGCGACCAGGGACAAGGTCTCGGAGGCCGCGTCGAATTGGCCCGCCTCGACGCACGCGGATACGAAGCAAGCCAGCGGCGGAATGTCGGGCGGCTTGGCCCGAAAGAGCTCCAGTGCCAGGATCTCTGCTTTCTTGATCTCGCGCAAGGCAACGTAGGACTCGACGAGGAGCGTGCGCGCGGCAGGATCGCCCCTTAAGCCTGGCGTACTATTCAGGATTGCTTCCGTTTCCTCCGGGTGCTTGAGCGCAAATGCCAGCTGGGCCCTGAGCAGTTGTATTTGGGGTGCGTCGGGATTTAATTCCTGCGCCTTTCTTAGGGCAACCTCTGCGGCTGCCGAGTCCTCCCGGCGCAGCGCAAGCTGTGCGCTCTCCACGTAAACCTCTAAGGCGTCGTCCTTACGCCCCAACTCCTCGCAGAACGCCGCCAGGCGCGATCTCGCCCCGGCGTTCTCGGGATCGAGCTGTACAATCTTCCGCAGCGTCTCGAGTGCTTTGTCGTTCTGTTTTCGCTTCTTGTAAAATTCGACGACCTGGTAATAGAGATCGCGGGTCTCGCGGACCATTCTCTGCGCCTGGTAAAGCTCGCCAGCTTTCAGCAGAGGGCCGACTGAGTCCGGCTCCAGCTTGACGATCTTTTTGTAAATGGCAATGGCCTTGAGGGCGTACCCGTTGTGGACGTAGGCCTCGGCGAGCTTGTAAAAGTGTTTGAGACCCTCGGCGACATTTTTGTCGCGAACGTAAAGGTCGCCGATGGTGTTCAGCAGAATTAGCTCGGAGGAATCCTTGTCGAGGATGCGAAAATATCGGTCGATCGCCTGACTGATCTTGCCCTGGCTGGCGAGGCTTTCCGCCTCTTGCAGTGCCCTGGCTTTGTTAAAAGCCATTCGTACGCTCCGCGTCCCCGGTACAACAGAAAACCATGCGCTACCGTAGCATACGGTCCTGCTCTAGTCAACGAACGGCATGTCTGTCGTCAAGGCCATGTCTGTCATCCTGAGCGGAGCGAAGGATCTCCGCAGTTCGCCGCCGATTCCAGTAACGAAAAAGCTGGGTAGCGCGGACCCCCGGTTTTGGGGTCCGCGGCTTGTCTGTGGCCCCATGGAAGAACCGCGGACCCCAAAACCGGGGGTCCACGCTACCACACCCGTGCGGCGATGACTTCATTTTCATGGTCTCTGGATGCCCGTCAGCGGAAGGGCATGCGCGGCTGCCATGGAAACGATTCCCCTCCTCGACGTGAGGAGGGGCAGTGGTGGAGGGTGGTATCGCCGGCGAATGGAAACCACCCCTAACCCCTCCTTACCAAGGAGGGGAATCGTTTTCATCGCGGATGGTGAGCGGAAGGATCATGCAGTCCCCGCGCGCGATGACAGTCTCATTTCTCCACCGGCAAGTCCGCACGGCTGCTCCAATCCTCCCAGGAGCCGTCGTAGATCCGGACGTGCTCAAAGCCTAGCAGGCGCAGGGCAAAATAGAGTTCGGCGGCGCGAATTCCGATCTGGCAGTAGGTCACCACCTCCTGCCCGGGTGAAACCTGGGCGTCGGAGAAGATCTTTTCGAGCGAGGGGGCGTCCAGAAAGGTCTTGATCTCGCCGGGATTAATCACTCGCGTCCATTCGAGATTGACGGCGCCGGGTATGTGACCCCCGCGCGGTCCTTCCACCCTCTCTCCGCTGAATTCCGGTGCGGACCGCGCATCCAGAAGCTTGATATGGGGATCGTGGAGGTGAGCGTTCAACCACTCGGAGGTAGCGATCATGGCGGGGTTCGCCTGGGGCTTGAAATCACCGGCAACAACGTGTGGCGAATCTGTGCTAAGGGGGCGTCCTTCGCTTTGCCACTTCTTGAGTCCACCGTTCAGGATTTGCACATGTTGATGCCCGAAGAATTCAAGAACGTAAAACACGCGCGCGGCCAAACGATTGCCTTGGTCGTCGTAGATGACGATCTCGGAGCTTGACGTGATCCCCGCGCCGCGAAACAGGCGCTCTGCCCGTTCGGGTGGTATCGGGAAACCGTGACGGTTGGCTTCCAAGTCGTCGGTTTCGAGGGCCGGAAGGTTTACGGCTCCCGGCAGGTGCCCGACCTGGTATTCCGCGGCAGGCCTCGCATCCAAAAGACACAATTGGTGGCCCGAGAGCAGTTGCGTGAGCTGCGGGCTTTCAATCAGAAGCTGCGAGCGACGATACGACGGGATTTGTCCCGGCAGGCTGCTCACACCCAACACAGACATCATCAAGAGCCAGTTCGTTATCCGCATCGGACCCTCCTTTAGGGGAGCGCCGAACCTGAACCGTCGATCTGAGAATAACTCCCCTCCTCAGCGGGAGGAGGGTTAGGGGTGGTGGGTGCCAGCGTCCCGACAGGACCAACCACCCCCTACCCCCTCCTTAGCCAAGGAGGGGAATCTTCGCGCAGAGTGATAAGTCGATCTTAAGGCGCCCGCGAAGCATCGCGATTGCCTAAAGCGTCGGAGGTTTCGGGACGGGAGGGGGAAGGGCGTGAGCCTTCACTTCCGATTGGAATGGAATCTGTTTGTGGGTCCCGTCGCAGAAAGGTTTGTTTCCGGATTGGCCGCAGCGGCAAAGTGAGATCGAGGTTCGCCCCGCCAAGTCGAAGGCATTGCCCTCGGCATCGCAGATTGTGAAATCCCCTTCAACCCGCAGTGAGCCGTTCTTGTTTACGGTAATCTTCATCAAATAATCCTCCAATGAGAACGTTGTAGGGGTGGCCTTTGTGGCCGCCCTGTCGCAACCACCAGGGTTGCCCCTGCGGCAACTAGCGGCGCAGACCCGCCTCGGCTCCAGAACTCGATGCGGACCGCTGCTTGGGCGACCCGCCGGCGCCAAACGGCTTAAGCAGAACGAGAATCAGGATGCCGAAAAACACCAACGAAATTACGCCGTGCATAGCCATGCATTCGCGGCGCCGCAACTGCACGCGGCCCGCCAAGAATGCGGCGGTACGGAAATAGACCCTCAAGTCCAAGACGATCAGAACCAGGACAAGCAGCAACTTTGCGTGCAGCCAGTGCTCGAGCAGGTAATGAGGGTTTTGACCGATCAGAATTACTCCCGTAATCACCATCAGCGCGGCGCCGGGATGTGCCATGCCTTTGAACAGCCTCATCTCCAATCGCCCGAACGCCGCTCGCGCTTCCGGAGAAGGTTCGTCCGAATGGAGGGCCAGAACGCGCGTAACGACCATTAAGCTGCCCAGCCAAAAAACCAGTCCGATCAGGTGGAACACCAAGACCCAGGCGACCATGTCACCCCCTTGCTGTGTAGTTTCGACTATTTCTCGCGAACCCGCAACCCGTGTCAAGCTGTTTCGTGAACTGATACCTGGACCGGGCGTTGTAGGGGTAGGGCTTGCCCTACCCGCGTCGGGGCCAGCAGAAACGCGGGGACGGCAAGCCGTCCCCCTACGGCGGGGTGTTATCGACGGATTGGGGAGTACCTTAACGCCTTGACTTTTGGCGGCAAAGTGACTCATTATGCGCAAGGTCAAACACGGTTAGTTGCGGAGCCTGAGCTGGAAACCAAAACTGTGGGGGTAATTGGTGCGGGAATTATGGGGCGCGGCATCGCCCAGATCCTGGTGCGAACCGGCTACACGGTGTTGCTTAGCGATGTCTCGCAGCAATTCCTCGATTCGGGAGCGGCGAGAATCGCCAAAGGCCTCAACCGCGACGTCGAAAAGAATCGCCTGAGCGGCGAAGAACGCGAACTGGCACTCCGCCGGCTGACGACCACAACGCGAGTTTCAGACCTCGCGGCCGCCGACTTCATCATCGAGGCGGTGACGGAGACCATCGAAGCAAAGGTAGGGGTCTTCCGGGCGATTGAACCTCACTGCGGGTCCGGGACTATCTTTGCCTCCAACACTTCTTCCATATCCATCACCCGCCTCGCGGCTGCGACCCAGCGCCCGGATCGCTTCATTGGGCTGCACTTTTTCAACCCCGTGCCGGTAATGAAGCTGGTCGAAGTCGTTCCCGGCCTAGCCACCTCCCCACCAACCGTGGAAGCCGCTGAGCGCCTTGCCACCGCGGCAGGCAAGACTCCCGTACGCGTGAATGACGCACCGGGATTCATCTCAAATCGCTTGCTGATGCCCTTGATCAATGAAGCTGTATACTGCCTGATGGAAGGCGTTGCGGACGCCAAGGGAATCGATGATGTGATGAAGCTGGGCATGAACCACCCCATGGGGCCGCTCGAACTGGCCGACCTGATCGGCCTGGACGTTTGTCTGGATATCATGAAAGTCCTCTACGAGAGCTTCCGCGACTCGAAGTACCGGCCTTGCCCATTGCTCGAGAAGATAGTCAACGCCGGACGCTTGGGGCGCAAAATGGGACAAGGGTTCTATGAATACCGGTAGTGTTGCGTTTCAGAAGGTCGTTGAACACGTCAGCCCGCGGAGCGGGCGTAAGCAAATAGCCCACGGCGTAAGCCGTGGGTTCGTTAGGCCCTCCCTCACCCCCGTCCCCTCTCCCGCTCGGGCGGGAGAGGGGTGGCGCAGGAGGGGTGAGGGCCGCCCAACCCAGGGCTTACGCCCCGGGCTACTTTATGGCGCCCCTGACGGCGCTGCTGGCGTGTGGCCGAAGCATGTCGACCTAGAACGCGAATCACTGAGATACGACACTGGTTCTCACAGGAATTTACGAAAGTACCATTGACGTAGTTTACTAAAGGGTATATGGATGATGTGGGCTGAGCGATTTTTCAGCCGCAAGTCCGGCGGCGGCGACTCCGATAGCCGCTGTTGCGCTCACCCAAGAGGTCAGCGTGGCCGTTCTTAGCTTAGCCGAATTCGGGCTCGCAAGGGGCTGACGAATCGAGGAGTAGAAACAAAGCATCATATGAGGGGATTCCGACACAAACAAGGATAGCCACATGCCTCTAGAGCTAAGCGAAAAAGGTAAGGCCATCGAACTCGCGTTGACACAGATCGAGAAACAATTCGGCAAGGGTTCGATCATGCGCCTGGGGAGCAAGGACGCCTTCGTCCCCGTGGAAGTGATCCCCACCGGGTCCATCTCCTTTGATTCGGCACTGGGAGTTGGCGGGATGCCGCGGGGACGGATCGTTGAGATTTTCGGTCCGGAGTCGAGCGGCAAGACGACGATCGCGTTGCATGTGGTGGCGCAGGCCCAACAACGCGGCGGAATGGCAGCATTTGTAGACGCCGAGCACGCTCTCGACGCGCCCTATGCCAAAAGGCTGGGTGTGGACATCGATAACCTGCTGGTTTCGCAGCCGGACTACGGCGAGCAAGGGCTCGAAATCGCCGAAGCGCTGGTACGCTCCAACGCCATCGACGTTATAGTCATTGATTCGGTCGCTGCGCTGGTGCCTAAGGCCGAACTGGACGGCGACATGGGCGACTCGCTGCCTGGCCTTCAGGCGCGGCTGATGTCGCAAGCCCTTCGAAAGCTTGCCGGCATCGTGTCAAAATCCAAGACCTGTCTGATCTTCATTAACCAGATACGGGAAAAGATCGGTGTCATGTTTGGGAACCCTGAAACGACCACCGGCGGCCGGGCGCTGAAGTTCTACGCCACCGTGCGGGTGGATATCCGGCGGATCGCCTCCATTAAGGATGCCGAACGGGTGGTCGGGAATCGAACCAAGGTAAAAATAGTAAAAAATAAAATTGCCGCTCCCTTTCGGGAGGCAGAATTTGATATTCTATATGGCGAGGGGATCTC
>JBEKLY010000325.1:0-8847 GCA_050010015.1 Terriglobia bacterium | reverse complement strand
TCGCACCCTGACGGGCAGCTTCCGCCATGCCAAAAGGCTATCAAACCAAAAAGGAAATTGCCAGCGGAAAATCGAGTCGTTTTAGATTGTTCTACTTCTGGGACTTTGACGCAGCCCTACGGTAGTGTCCTCGCTCTGGCGTGGCGCTGGCCTTTAGGCCAGCATTTGCCGACCCTTCGCTCCGCTCAGGGCAGGCTCTAAAGGTCGGCGCTACTTTCGTAGCGGGCGCGCTGGCTATTCGACCGGACGCGGTAGCGCCTGCCTTTCCACGAAATACCGTAGCCGACCATGGTGGTCAAGGTCGAGTAGATGGACACACAGGAATAGAACAGCGTCGCCAGGGGAAGCGTAAGAACATACAGAGACGGAAGACGCGAGTGGCGGATGAACGGCAAGTAGACCAGAGAGGCAAGGAGGCAAGCCGCAACCGTGATGATAAGAAAAGGATCGTGCAACACTGCCCTATCAAGCCTCCAATCGGCGAGACCCCGGATAATAACCGCTAACCAGGGGAAGACCGCCAGCAGATTGGCCAGGAACATCGCTCCCAGGATCTTGGGGACCGAGAAGCCGGAGCCTTCAAACGCGGTACGGCTGAGCCCCTCGAAAATCTCCGCACCGCTCGTGTACATGCGGGTATGCAGGAGACCGCGACTGGCCGCGAGGTAAATACGGCGGCCGTGGCGTTTGAAAAGCTCCGCCATCCGGAGATCTTCGATGAGCACATTCTTCAAACGCGCATAACCACCCAAGGCAAAGAGGTCTTCGCGTTTCATCAGGATAAATGCGCCGGCGGCTAAGGCCCGGGAAGAACCGGGATCATTCACCAAATGAACGGGAAAGAGAGAAGTGATAAGGAAGGAGAAACCCGGGAGCACGACTTTTTCCCCAAAAGAACCGAAATCTAATTCCGGGACAATCGACAGGAACTGGACGCCCCGCTTAAGGGCGCAGGACAGCGCCACCCTCAGAATCGAGGGGTGAAGAATCATGTCGGCATCCGTCGCCAGAATCCATTCGCCCGCCGCGGCGCTCGCCGCCAGATGCAGGGCATGCACCTTACCGTGCCAGTGGGCCGGAAGTTGCCGGTTGTGAAGAACCTTGAGGCGGCCGCCCGCAGCCGGCTTCGAGGCCCACTCGTCCGCGATGGCCCCCGTTTGGTCCCGAGAGTCATCATCCACCAGAACAACTTCAAAATCAGGATAGTCAAGCGCCAAGAGGGATTCGAGTGCGTCTGGAAGCTCCTCTTCCTCGTTGCGGGCCGCCACGATGACGGACACGCTTGGGAAGGACTCAAGCGGGGAGGGCGGTTGGTTCGCACGCAAGATGATGGTGCTTCGCAGACTGCGCAAGATGCGAGCCCCGAGGACACACCAGAGAACAACCACGAGGGTAGGGAGCCAGAACATAGGTGACTGGTGTCAGGTGTCAGGTTACAAGCAGGAGAATAGTGAATTATAAATTATAGATTGCCGACGATCAGGGGTAGGAACTGAGTCCTCACGTCACGCTCCAGCTGATGATTTACAATTCACCATTCACTATTCAACGTTCACCATTTCTTCCCTTCATTTCGCGGATCGCCGATCCCTGACACCCGAAACCTAGCACCTGACCCCTGCCTAAGCCCGCGGAGACTTGCTGCGATGGCGGGTGATGTAGCGCGCCGGGGTCGCAACCCTCTTTTTCTTCGCGGGTTCCGCCTCCTCCGGAGCGGGTTCCTCGGCCGGAGCCGCGGGGTCAGCCTCAGGTGCGGACGTGGTTTTCGTTAACACCGCCTCAAAGAGCGCGGCACGCGAGCCGGGTTTCTTCTTGGGGGGCATCTCCCCATTGCGGAATGGGTGCTCACTGTGACAAGTCTGGCAAACGACTTTCACCACCTTGTTATCCACCAGGCTGGCCACGGCATGGTTTAAAAGAAGACGGCAGCGCGGGCAGTAGTCGTCAATGGTGTCGCCGAGACGGGGAACAGGTTCAATCATGAAAGATCCCTCTGCGGATCCTCATCGTGAGGAAGCTAAGGTTGCGAGCGCCCATTATAACGCGCTCCCGGCAAGAATCAAATGAGACACAGCAGCCGGCATAGAGGTAGCGCCGACGTTTAGAGCCTGCCCTGAGCGGGGCGAAGGGTCGGCATGCGCCCCACAGGTCGGGGCGCTACTAGCCAGTAAATGGAATCACGGCCTCGCCGGGTAAAGGTGATAGAGCATCAGGTAAACGACCACGCCGGTCACTGAAACGTACAACCAGATGGGCAGAGTCCAGCGGGCAATTCGTTTGTGCTGCGGGAAGCGATGCCGCAACGCCCGGTAAAGCGTCGTGAGAGCCAGCGGCACGATCACGGCGGCAAGCACCGTATGCGAGCCCAGCAGGGCGAAATAGAAACTGCGAACCGCGCCCTGCCCGCGGAAATGCGTTGTCCCGTGAAAGTAGTGGTATGTGAGGTAACAAACCAGGAATATCATTGAGGTTGTGAAAGCGGAGAGCATGCAGGCTTTGTGCGCGCGGATGTTCCTCTGACGGATGAAAAAGAAGCCCAGCGTCAGAAAAACGGCGCTGGCAGCATTCAAAGTGGCATCAACGCTGGGAAGGTAGTGGATCATGTGGGTTTCGGCTGGCTTTTGTCGGGCCCGGCCTCCAAAGCAGGCCCCTTCTTTAGGGAGCGTAGCAATTTCTGCCCGTCTCCAGAGTAGAACGACCATGCAAGGGCGCCGCCGAACACTGCCGACAAAGTGAGGCTGATCAAGGTAAACCACAGGCCGTCCATATTGAAGACCCGACCGCTTATCACCTCCCAAGCCGCGATAGCCAGTCCAACCAGTGTAGCCAGAAGGCAGAAACCTGCTAACGCTAGTTCCTCGAGCATAGGCCTTGGGTCCTCGCTTGAGCCGAAAAGGAGCCGAATTGGGCATTCTGGCCCACTCGGTCTCTAAAATTATACCCTAGTGCGACTAAGTTGCTTGCTGTCAACGCCTTGCCATTGGCCTTGAAATTGCTCCATACCAAATCATGCCGCGCTCGGCAGAACTGGGGCTCACCCCTAAAGATTAGAGGAGGCAAAATGGCCATGCGAGCCGACCTCAACGAGATTATAGTCCAATTGAAGTTGGAAAGAGACATCTTGAAAAGCGGCGGATACGGCCGGTCTGTCCGTACTCCGCAAAAACCCACAAAGCTCTTTCGTGATTCGGTTACTTGCCTAAATTACGGCGAAACTGTGAAGCTGCATCCCTGCGAAGAGTGCCTTCTCTGGGAATGGGTGCCCGAAGACCACCAGCATGACGACCTCCCTTGCCACTTTATCCGCTTGAATGAACAAGGCGATAGCATCGCCTCTCTCGAAGACTCCGGAGATCGAGAAGAAGCTGAAGAGGCCCTCGTCGGCTGGCTGGATTCGGTCATTGGGCATCTGGAAATCAAGCTCGTTCACGAATCAGAGAATCTGGAGATCACATAGTTGGGTGATCCGGTGATCGGGAGATCGGGGTAACAAGGAGCTTGGCGGTAAGAGTTTATCTCATACCTGCCGCATCTCCTGATATTGCGACAACTGCGAACCCGGCTGATCTTACGATCACCTAGACGATGCACGCAGGCCGACGTTATTTAATTTATTCACCGGATCTCCAGGCCTCCCGATTCTGCTGCTCAACCGATCACCGGATCAACCGATCACCCGATACCCAGATGCCTTATCCGGTCTTGTCCACCATGAGCAAAGCGAAAACGACCGGCAAGTACACGATTGAGGCAAGGACCAATCGCCGCGCCAATGAGTTTGATCGATGAAAGGCCAAGCGCATGCCAGCGAGAAAGAACCCAACACCCAGCACCAACGCTCCCACCAGATAGGCCTTTCCCGCCTGCCCAAGGAAGGCGGGCATTAAGCTGGCAGGAATCAGGGCCAGAGAATACCCAAGAATCTGAGTCGCAGTCGTCCGGCCATCCCGGTCGTTCCTGGGAAGCATTTGCAGGCCGGCGCGAGCGTAATCGTCCCTGTACATCCAGGCAATAGCCAAGAGGTGCGGAAACTGCCATAGGAATAGAATGGCATAGAGCACCCAGGCCTCGAGGCCAAGGCTGTTGCGCGCCGCCGCCCAGCCGATGAGGGGCGGCATGGCTCCAGGAAAGGCGCCCACCAAAGTGCAAAGCGGCGTCCTCTTTTTGAGCGGGGTATATAAGGCGAGGTAGGCCCCGAGCGTCGACAAGGCGAGCGTGCTGGTTAACGGGTTTGTGAACGCCCACAATTCCCAGCCCCCCAATCCCGCCAACGCGATTCCGAACCAGAGCGCCTCGGCGGGCTCCAGTCTCCCCGCCGGCAGCGGGCGATTGGCCGTCCGGCGCATCTGCCGGTCCGACTGGCGCTCGATATACTGATTCAGAGTTCCTGTTCCGCTGGCCACCAGCAGCGTACCCATCAGCGTGTGGAATAAGCGGATGAAATCCAGCGGGCCGCGCGAGGCAAGATAGAAACCCACCAGGGTGCTGACCAGAACCAGGAAGTTCACTTCCGGTTTGGTCAGCGTCCAATAATCCGCCAACAAATGAAGCCGCTGACGCAGGGTGCTGTTTCGCGGGTTGTCCGATGGCTTGCTCATACGGCCGCCCCGTGCGGGGCCGAAACCACTTTCGTCTCCTCAGCTTGAGGCGTGAGATAGCGGTGCGTCTGATAGGTCATGTAAAGACTGGTCAACAGCACCAGCGCACCTACCGCCACGTGCGCGGTGGTCGTGTTCACCACCGGCGGCAGGGGCTGGGGCGCGTTCCGCTCAGCCATCTTTACGACATAAGAAGCGATGCCAAGGGAGACTTGCACCACCAGCATCCCGCCCAGCAACAGCGCGGGCCTCAGCAACTGAGGAGTTTGCGAGAACTTGATCAGGATGCGAGTGACAAGATAGGCCACGAACATCGTCACCACGCCGGCACCCGCGATGTGCAAGTCGAGTCCCTTCCCGGAGTGGCGGTACACGGCCCCTATCACCAACTGCACAAGGATTATGCCCGTGGTCACCACGGTCAGGAGTCGAAGCGAGGGAGCGGAGGTGTCCTCGAGCTTGGGTTCGTCCCATCGCCACCCCGCTCGCGTGAAGACGGCAAGGCTCGCCGCGAGGCAGAAGAAGATCTGGCCGAGTGTGGCGTGACTGGTCGAAATGGCGACCGGCAAGTAGAACAACACCGTGATGCCGCCCAACGCCGCCTGGGCCAGCACGGCCAGCACGGCGCCACCCGCAACCCATTTTGCCCAGCGCCTGGAATCCCTGATCCAGATCGCCAGGGCCAGAATGATCGTCAAGATTCCCACCGTTCCGGCGATCATCCGGTGGCCGTGTTCAAACATGACCCCGCCAACCATGCGCGGCATGCGGAAGCTGCCGAAAGAGGTCGGCCAATCAGGCACGGAAAGCCCTGCGTCGTTGCTGGTGACCAGGGCGCCCGCAATAATCAGAATGAAAGTGCAGACTGCTACGAAGATGGCGTAGCGATGTAACCACGGACTGTACGGTTGGGTTTTCATAATTGCACCTGGGGTCGTCCGTCGTCCGTTGCCAGTGGGCTCGCGCCTCCCGGCGTTCCGTCGAGGTGCTCACGTCCGGAGGGTCCACCGGCGCCGGAGGGGACTTTATCCGCGGGTCGCTCCTGAAGAGCGCCCGCGTCTATGTGAGTAAACAAATCGTGTAGTTCCCGATCCTGCACAGAGGTCCAATCCGAGCCTCCGAGAAACCGGTCCCGGGAACGATAAATGACTACAGAAATGCCCGAACACATTGCAAGGACTGGAAGAAGCAAGATGAGAATTCCACTTCTCAAGGCGTGCAGCGCGCCGGCCTTTGCCGCTGCCGCGCTGGTATAACACATCGCGCATCCCTGCGCATAGACCAGCGATGAAGTGGTTAACAATACAGTTGCCGCAACCAGCCCGACGATCCAACTGACAGCGTGCCGTGAAACCTTTGCTGACTGTTCCATTCCGAACCCATCACCGAGGTGGCACAGGCGCTTTTCCCTGTCTTCCAGAAGTTTAGATGCTTCAACCTTCTCTACAAGCCGGAGTATTTGTGCTCCTCGCTCACTCAGCATCCACAAATCTCAAGACACGCACCACAGCCCTATGCCTGAATTTACACCTAATGTGGCCTCATCGCCAACAGCCTGAAGCTGTCCGGAAATACCATAAACATCAGAATAATGACCATCACCAAAGCGGGCATTAGCGTGGCGGCCATGCTCGGCTTCTCGTAACGCAAGTGCATAAAGTAGGCGATGATCAGCGAGGCCTTGATCACCGAAAGGCCCATCAGCAGGACGATCATGATGTTCACTTCGAAGGCCTTGTAGCCCAAGAAGACTTCCACCGCCGTCAGCGCCAGGAGCCAGAACCACACCACCATGAAGATTCTGACGCCCGTGTCAGCGTGCTTGTGCTCTGATGCTTGATGCATTGTACCTCCAAAGTTCTCGTCCGTAGTCAGTTGTCCGTAGTCAGTTGTCCGTTGCAAATCACGACGGACTGCGGGCCACGGACGTCCTTAGCCCATCTTCACAGACATGATGTACACCAACGGAAAAATGAACATCCAGACCAAGTCAACGAAATGCCAGTAGAGTCCGCTGACCTCCACATCCTCGGAGGTCAGTTTCCCCTTAGCGGTGAGGGCGGCGACGACGGCCAGGTAGCACACCCCACAGAAGACGTGCGTCATGTGCAAGCCGGTCAGAGTGAAGAACGCTGCACCAAACAGCGGCGCGCCCCAGGGGTTCTTGAAGAGGCGGACGCCCTCTCCAATCAAGCCGACCCACTCCGTAGCGTGAATGACGACGAAGGCGAGTCCGCACGCCATGGTCGCCAGAAGCCACTTCACCGCACTGGCCCGCCTTTCCAGTTTTGACGCGCGTACGGCCATCACCATGGTGACGGAACTGGTCAGTAGAATGAGCGTCATGACCGTCGCCTTGACGATTCCGGGATAGAACTCGAAGGGAGTCGGCCATTGGGGGCTGGCGACGCGCACGTAGCTGTAAGCCATGATGAGCGCAGAGAAGGTGATAGCGTCGGAGAGGATGAAGAGCCACATCCCCAGCTTTTTTGAGCCGGTGGCAAAAGGCGCGACGCCCCCTCCCCACGCCGATCGCCCAGCTTGGCTTAACTCCCCGCTTATCGCTTCATGACTAGCCATCCTCACCCCCGGATTAACCGCAGAGGCACGGAGACACTGAGAAAGAGCTTCTATTTCTTCTTTTACTTTCTCTGTGCCTCTGTGTCTCTGTGGTGAACGCTACTACATCCATCGCATCAACACGAAAAACACGTAAATCCAAAGCGCATCCATGAAGTGCCAGTAAATAGCCGTCACGTCCACGGGCGTGCGTCGCGCCAGGCCGGCCGCAATCGGTCGGGCGCGAAAAACCACGTAAGCGAGCGCCACTACACCCCCCAACAAGTGGAAGCCGTGCGCAGCCGTCAATACGTAAAAGAAAGAGCTGCCCGGATTGCTGGCCAGATAAATTCCCCGCGCGGCCAATTCGCGCCAGGCGATTAGTTGGCCCGCGAGGAACCCCACGCCCAGAACCAACGCCGCAGCGAGCCAGCGAATGAATGCCTTCGCTGCGCCAGTTCGCAGAGAACGCCGGGAGAATTCCAGGGCGGCGCTGCTGAGTAGAAGCACGCCGGTGTTGAGCCAGAGGATCCGAGGCATGCGAACCGGAACCCAGTCGAACGACATTCCCTTGCGAACCACTAAGGCGCTGGTGAAAGCCGCAAACAGCATCACGATTCCGGTCAAGGCAAACCACATGCCCAGCCGATAGGTCCGCTCCGGTACCCGGTATTCGCCCCAACCCTCGCCCCCACCGAAACCGCCGGGATGGAGACCTCCGCCCCGGCCGCCGTCTCCGGTCCTGACGGCCTCATCCGGCTTGGTTAGCGTCGTCGAGCCCATGAATTCCCTTCACGATCGGATGATCGGGTGATCGGGAGATCGGGTGAACAAGTTTGAGGCTGAGCGCGCCCGGTTCTTAGTTCACCCGATCACCGGATCACCCGATCTCCCGACCTACAGAATCCTTCAGTGTCCTGCCACAACGCTCTCCGGCGAATTCTGCATGATGTAGTCTTTCGCGGCGCCCGGCACACTGAACTCATAGGCGCCGTTAAAGACCACGGGGTGCTTTCCCCCGAAGTTGTCAAAAGGCGGGGGCGAAGGAATCGTCCACTCGAGGGTTGTGGCCTCCCAGGGGTTTTCCGTCGCCTTCTCGCCTTTGAACATGCTCCAGAAAAGGTTGAACAGGAAGAAAAGCTGCGCGGCGCCGGTAATGAACGCCGCGATGGAAATGAACTTGTGCACGGGAATCAGTGGCAGCAGGAAATTGTCAATAAACTCCGAGTAGCGCCGAGGGTTTCCTTCCAGACCCAGGTAATGCATGGGCATGAAAATCGCGTATACACCCACGAAGGTGAACCAGAAGTGAATCTTCCCAAGCGTCGCGTTCATCATTCGGCCAAACATCTTCGGAAACCAGAAATACGTTCCTGCGAAGATTCCGAAGATAGCGGCCACGCCCATAATCATGTGGAAATGAGCCAGGACGAAATACGTGTCGTGGAAATAGAGGTCGATCGGCGGCTGACCCAGGAAGATGCCGCTGAGGCCTCCGGTAATGAAGAGCGACACGAACCCGATGGCGAACAGCATGGGAGGAGTGAAGCGAATTTTGCCGCCGATCATGGTGCCGATCCAGTTAAAGGTCTTGATGGCGGAGGGGACGCCAATGGCCATGGTGAGGATCGAGAAGGCAAACGCCGAATATGGACTCATGCCGCTCACAAACATGTGGTGTCCCCACACG
>JBEKLY010000324.1:0-8884 GCA_050010015.1 Terriglobia bacterium | reverse complement strand
GGACGTACGCTTGAAAGGGAAACCTCCGCAGTGTTGTTGACCATTGACGGAAGGCAAGCCGCGGTCCCGGTGGCATTAGGAGAGCCGGGCGAAGAAGCCGTTTTGGGAGCGACGGCGCTGGAAATTCTGGGATTGTTGGTCGATCCAGTAACCCAGAAGTTGATTCCTCGAAACTTGCTCGCTCTTATGAAAAGGGCGCTCGAGTGATGCAGGACCAAGCTTATCTGAGAAAAATGCAGCGCTATGTTGCCGAGGTTGCGATCACCCCTTCTGCACTCAGGAACTTGGGGGCGAAAGATCTCGTGAGGAAGGCGCAGAACTTTCTAGCAGCCATCGACCTAAGGGCATTGAGGACCATTGACCCCTCAGGGTACTCAGGCTGGCTGAGTCACCAGACCGAGGACCTCATGATGGCTTTTGGCATTGGAGACCTGTGGGGACCGGCGAGGAAGTCAGTGAACATATTCATGGTCATGGCTTCGCTCAATCGATTTCTGTGCGCTGCCTATGCCCTAGACCGTCTCGAAGACGCTTTCGAAGTCCCTCTAGATAATTATGTTGCAAGAACGGTGTTGGCCCGGGCGAAGAAAAAAGGTCTCTCCCACGATGAACTTCCTCGATGGTCAACCATTAAGCAACTTGATCCCAAGACCAGCGAAAAGCTCCAAGAGTTCGCAGCGGCCATGGCAAAGGAGTGGGAAATTCCTAGAGGTCGCCTCGACGTCGTAATTTGGCCCAACGATGATTGACCTGAAACACTCGCTGGTTATCGAAGCAACGGATGACCCGAACCTTTTCGGGTTCTACTCTCCCGACCTCGAAGGCTTTACCGGCGTCGGCAACTCCATCGAAGACTGTCTTTACAAGGCCAAGTGGGGCATGGTGGAACATCTCGAGTTACTTCGCGAACGTGGTTTGCCCATCCCGGTACCAGCGCGTGAGCCAACCGTTACGATTCAAAACGCCAAACCAGTTCCAGCCTAGACATGACTGATCGAACAGTCGAACATTACCTGCGCGAAGAGTTCAACCGCTGGGCGGAAGCGGGCCGCGGCAACGATATGGAGCAGTCGCATCTCCCCATCGTCGAGCCGATGCTGGCGCTCATCGAATTCAAGCCTCAGGACAAAGTCCTCGATGTGGGCTGCGGAACGGGCTGGCTGGTGCGCAGAATTGCGCCGCTGGTTTCCGCGGGTCTGGCGGCGGGAATGGACGTATCTGACGCCATGGTCGGCCGGGCACAGGCATTGAGCGCCCAACTGCCGAATGTTGTCTTTGCATGTGGGGGCGTCGATGCGATTCCCTGGGAGAGCGGTTACTTCGCTAAGGTCGTCTCCGTCGAGTCTGCCTATTATTGGCCTGACCCCGCGCAAGGTGTCCGCGAAATCTTCCGCGTACTCTCACCGGGCGGCGCGGCCTGGATTCTCATCAACTATTATCGCGACAATCCTCATTGCCATCAATGGGGCGGGCAATTGAAAGTGCCGACTCATCTATTGTCCGCCGACGAGTGGGCCGGGCTTTTCCGCCAAGCCGGATTCCGCACCGTTGACCACCGCCGCATTCCCGACCCCTCGCCTACCCCGGACGTTTACACCGGGCGCTGGTTCCGCGACGCGGAACAAATGCGGAATTTCAAGCAAGAAGGCGCGCTGCTCCTTCACGCGGTCACTCCCGCGTGAAAGGCCTCCGTTGGCTTACTGCACCGGCGGTTCGCCTGGGTGAGTGGGCGCAGGCTGGGGCGCCGCCTGGGGCCGAGGCCGGGCGCCCATGCCTCGGCGTTCTTCTCCCGCCGGTCCGCCCTCTCCCCGATTTTCAATGAAGACCATTATTTTCCTTTGTTGCTCGGGGGAAAGGACCGCCTTGGCCGAGAGGACCGCCTCGACATAACTCTTCATCAACTGTCCGCGAAGGTCCGAGACTTCCTGCACATTTTTCAGAATCGCATCGCGGTCGGCTTTATCAGCGCGAAGAGCTTCTTTCAGGTCGATGCTGCGCACTTCGATGTCGGCACGGATCTTCACATTCGCCTTCTCCGTATCGAGCGCGATTTGTCGAAGCCTCTCGATTTGCGAGCCATCCAGCCCTAGGTAACTTTTCACCCGGTCGCTATCCAGCAAAGCCAACAACCTCTCGACCCCTAATCGATCCCCCGTCTCGCCCGATCGGCTCCCCAACATCCCTTGGCCGGCGGCTGTCGCGACGTTTCCCAAGCTGAGGAATAGAAAGAGAATTATGTTCGAGGCCAAGATGCCATTCTTCGTTCTCATATTTCCTCCCAACTTTTCGGCTCACCACTTGGCAGGAAAATGGTTCCCCTCCTTGGTAAGGAGGGGTGGGGGGTGGTTGCGCGTTGCCGATGAGTCCACCCACCACCCCTACCCCTCCTCCCGCTGAGGAGGGGAGTCATTTTCAAGGCAGCGAAGGATCTCTGCAGTTTCCTGAGATCCAACGATTTACGGACAACTGCAGTGATCCTTCGCTCAGGATGACACACTACGAATTCTCTCGCACCTTCTGATTTTCGGGAAATGAGCGAGACTTGAATCCGTCGGGCAGCGGGTACCATCCCATTGCCGAGCGATGCTACTTGCTTCCCTTCCTGCCGCCTTCCTGCAAGGCCTCATCGACGGCCTTGTAATAGGCGTCGGGGGAAACGAATCCCACCAGCATTCGCCCATTGATGAAGCAGGTTGGAGTGCTCTGAACTTCCAATTTTTTCGCTTCGCTGGTCCCCTCGTCGATGCGCGGCATCGAGGCTTTGGAATCCAGACAACCTGCCAGGTTGGAGCGGTCCACTCCCACCTGGTCAGCATAGGCGAGCAGGTTGTCGCGGACATTGGCGGCGTTGGTAGTAGTCTGGTTCTGGAAAATCAGCGTGCGGTAAGGCGCGAAAGCCTCAGGCTTCAGCTTGAAGACGCATTCGTTGGCGATGGCGGCGGTCAGCGACCAGTCGTGGATCTGGACCAAGGGGAACTCCTTGAAGATAACCCGAACTTTGTCCCCGTATTTGGGCAGGAGGTCATTTTCAAGGAATAAATGGAGCTTCCCGCACATCGGGCACTCCAGGTCCGCGTATTCCACGATGATCACCGGAGCGTGCGCCGGGCCTTGAGAAGGCTGGTTGGTGGTGACGATGGTTTTGAGCGCCTCGCGCCGCAGGTCCACGCCCAGATTGAGAATCTTACCCATCACGAACACGCGATTGTCTGACGTGGCGTAAAAATCCTCAGTCTGTTTCCCCTTATCGCTCTGCGCCGCCACCGTGGTCGCCAGGAAGTTGGGAATGCCCGAGTCATGGAATGGCCCCACGGTGAGGGTGGTAGTTTCAGGAACCTTGAATTCCTGACGGATGTGCTGGACGATCTCGTTCTTGGGATCTTTGCCGAGAGGAAAAAGCATCCCCACGATCAGATAGTGGCGGTCGGCGGTAACAAACACGCTGGTATTCTTCTGCTGCTTGCCGTCGTCGGTAGTAATTGTGGACGCCAGAAAGCCCTGGAAATTCGACGCCTGAAAAGGCGAGGCGGTAATCTTCACGGTGTCCGGGATACCAAATCTGGCGCGAACGAAGATGGTGATTTTCTCGTCCAGGGCGGTATCGTCAATTGCATTCGCCTTGACTCTTGCCACCCCGTGGGCAATCGACACCCACGTCACAAGAAGTAAAACCGCGACCCATAATTGATAACTGGACCCATTTTTGCGAATCAAATGACGAACCTCCTTACTTGTTGTTGAGCCCAACCAAACCCATTACTCGATTTTATCGACCCCTTCCGGGAAATGCAATTCGCGCGGCGGAACAGCGCTGTTCCAATCTGGGCGTAGCGCCGCCATCCTGGTGGCTCGGGTGCCGGCTGGAAGCCGGCGTTACGGGCCAAACTGGAACAGCACCGGCGGGACAGCGGAGATTCGCGGCTCCAGGTCTCCAACTGATCCAACCACCCCTAGCCCCTCCTTATCGAAGTAGGGGAATTTCACAGCTCCCCTCCTCAGATGAGGAGGGGTCGGGGGTGGTGGTTCGCTGCCCGCTGACCCATCGTGGGGGGAATCGAATCACACCTGCAACACGTCACCCTCGCGAGCCACCAACTGGTAAAGCACCGGGCTCACTATGCGCCCCAGGAAAAGGCGGGAAATCAAGCCTGCGACGATCACAATCGCAAAAGGCTTCTGCGAGTCGGAGCCGATTCCGATCGAGAGCGCCGCCGGCAGCAAGCCGAGGCAGGCCACCAGAGCCGTCATCATGATGGGCCGCAGGCGGACCAGCGAGGCGTCGAAGGTGGCCTTCCGTATTTCGTCGCCCTGGAGGCGCAGCTTATTGATGTAAGAAGCGTCGATGATTGCCGTCTCAACTGAAACGCCCATCAGCACCAGCAGGCCCAGTGCGGAAGACACGCTAAAGGGGGTGTGGGTCAGCTTGAGCGCCAGCAGCGCCCCCACCGGTTCCGTCATAACGACGCTAAGCATCACGATGACGGGAAACTTGAAATTCCCGTAAAGCGCGAAGAGGATGAGAAAGATCAGCAACACCGTGATGGGGCCGATGACCGTGAGTTGAGCGCGGGCGGCGAGGAACTCGCTGTATTCACCGCCCCATTCCAGGCGGTAGCCAGGCCCGAGATGCACGGCCTTGCGCACCGCCCGTTGTCCGTCATCGACGGCCCGCTCCAGATCGCGGCCCACAATGCTGTACTGGATTCCGATGTAGCGCGAGTTGTTCTCGCGATAAATGAACGATGCGCCGTTCCCCTGCCGGATATCCGCTAGCTGCTTCAACGGAATCTGCTGGCCCGACGGAGTTCCGACCAGGAGATTTCCAATTTCCTGAGAGCTCTCGCGGAACTGCGGCCGCATGCGCACCACGAGGTCAAACAGTTTCTCGCCCTGGATGACTTGCGTCGCCGCCTGCCCGCCGATGGCCGCCTGGATCACGGCCTCCACATCTGAAACATTGATTCCGTAGCGGGCAATCTTCGCCCGATCGACATCAATCAGGAGGGTTGGCTGGCCAAGCTCGCGCACCACCGTCAATTCCGAGAACCCCGGAACCCTGGCGAGCGTTTCCTTGATCTTCAATGCCGCGTCTTGCAGCACATTCAAGTCCGCGCCATACACTTTTACCGCCAAGGCGCTCTTCAAACCGGTCAAAGCTTCATCAACGGCATCCTCAGCAGGCTGGGTGAAATTGAAGATAATGCCAGGAAAGGCTTTGAGCCGGTCGCGCAGCGCCTCCGTAAGCTGCTGCTTGGTGTGAAGCGATCCCGCCCACGCCTTGTCTTTGTACGGCTTGAGGCCCACGTAGAATTCAACGTTGAAAAAGCCTGTAGGGTCGGTTCCATCGTCCGGCCGCCCTAGCTCCGAACCCACCACCGTGACCTCAGGGTAGGACATCAGGATATCGCGAATCTGGGGCGTAACTATGGCGGCTTCCTCGAATGAGATCGTGTAAGGCATCGTAGCCCGGACCCACAGTGCGCCCTCATCCAGGTGAGGCATGAACTCGCCGCCGATAAAAGGGACAAGCAGCAAAGTGGCGACGAAGATCGCGGTGGCGATCAGCATGGTCAGCTTGGGGCGGTCCAGGCACCAACTCAGCTCGCTGGCATATTCCCGCTTGAACCACTCATAGCCGCGATTGGTTTTCTCTTTGACGCCTTTTCTAAACCAATACGACGCCATTACCGGAACCAGCGTCAGAGCGAGGATCAAGGAACCAATTAGAGCAAAAGACATGGTGTCGGCCATGGGATGGAAGAGCTTGCCGGAAGGCCCCTGCAGCGCGTAGATGGGCAGGTAACCGGCGATGATGACCGCCACGGAATAGAAGATCGGGCGGTCAACGTCGCGCGCCGCCGCGGCGATCACCTCGTGCAGCTTGTACTCGGTCCCGTGCCTCGCATCCAACTCGCGGTAGATGTTCTCCACCATCACCACCGTGCCGTCAATAATGATGCCGAAGTCGATGGCGCCGATGGAGAGCAGGTTGGCGGAGATATTCCGCGCATGAAGAATGATGAACGAAAAGAGCAGGGCAAGCGGGATGGTGAGCGCCGTAATCAGGGCCGCGCGAAAGCTCACTAGAAAGAAGACCAGAACAATCAACACCAGCACCATGCCCCGCAGCAGGTTATTCTCGACAGTGTCCGTGGTCAGTTTCACCAGGTCACTGCGGTCGTAGTAGGGGCGAACCTTGACGTCCTTGGGGAGCACCTGCTCATTGAGTTCCCTTGTTTTCTCCTCCACTCCCTTCAGGACGTTCTGAGTCTGTTCTCCCCGTCGCATCAGGATGACGCCCTCGACAACGTCATCGTTTTTCTGAAAGCCGAACTCACCCAGGCGCGGCGCGTGCCCCATCTCCACTTCGCCGATATCGCTGACGCGCACGGGAGCGCCGTTGACGCTGGTAACTACGATTTCGCCGATGTCTTTGGTATCGCGCACCAGCCCGAGGCCCCGCACGTAGTAAAACTGGCCTCCCTGCGAATAGAACCCGCCGCCGGCGTTGGCATTATTCGCCGAGAGGGCCTGAACCACTTGCGGGATGGTGATGTGGTATCC
Source organism: Terriglobia bacterium (assembly GCA_050010015.1). GTDB lineage: Bacteria > Acidobacteriota > Terriglobia > UBA7540 > UBA7540 > CAVROP01. The sequence goes on along the minus strand of JBEKLY010000324.1, from coordinate 2,320 downwards.
ATAAACCCGGGCAGGGTCCAGCAGCACCTGGTATTGCATCACTGTGCCGCCAAACCCGGAGTCGTCAGCCACACCCGGCACCGACTTGTAGGCCCGCTCGAGCACCCAATCCTCGATGGTCTTGAGATCCTGGGGCGAGTGGTCAGGACTTTCGATGATGTAGCGGTAGACAAGCCCGCTGGGTGAGTACAGGGGCGCAAGCGAAGGCGTCACCCCGTCGGGCAAATTAGCGTCGCTCAGGCGTTCGAAGGTGACCTGGCGCGCCCAGTAATCGTCCGCGTCTTCCTCAAACGTCAAGATCACGTCGGAGAGCCCGTAGAGCGAAATGGAGCGCTTGAACTCCAAGCGCGGGATGCCGTTCATTTCCACTTCGATGGGCAGCGTCACCAGCCGCTCGACTTCTTCCGCGGCATGCCCCGGCCATTGCGTGATGACCTCCACCATGGGCGGCGAGAGATCCGGATAGGCGTCCACCGGCATGCGCTGGAAGGCAATGATGCCTGCCACCACCACAAATACGGTCATCATCACTACCAGGAACCGCTGGCTTAATGCGAGTTGTACGATGCGATGAATCATAGTTAGTTTTCAGTCGTCAGTTATCAGTCGTCAGTAAGAACGCTGAATGGTGAATAGTGAATGGTGAATGTACGGAGCTAAGCGAACGGCGGTTGTTGGTAACTCATAATTCACTATTCACCATTCACCATTCGTGCTGCAATTTCCCTACCTCTGGAACGAATTCGCAAATTGCAGGAACAAACTCCCGTCCGCCACCACCCGTTCGCCGGCGCGGAGTCCCGTCAAAATCTGCGTCTTGCCCTGTTGGCTGTCTCCAATGGTAACCAACCTCTCGGCGAATTGGTCCGGCGGGCCGGCATTTGCCAGCAGGTAAACAAACGGTTGATTCTCGTTGTTCCGAAGAAGCGCGGCGTCCGGCACCGTGAGCGCGCCTTCCGTGACTCCGGCGTGAACGATGGCGGTCACATACATGTCCCGCTTCAGCCTCCTCCCGGGATTATTGGTCTCAATGCGCACCTGGAGGGTTCTCGAGTTGGGGTCCAGGGCCGTAGCGATATAGGAGATTTTTCCGCTGAAGGAGTTGCTATAAGCGTCGGTCTGGATCACCACCGCGTCGCCCAGGTGGACATATCCCAGGTCGTGCTCGTACACATTGGCGAGCACCCACACCGTGCTCATATCGGAGATGGTGAAACACTGCGTCGCTCCCGCTTGCAGCACTTGTCCGGGCGCAACCAGCCTTTCGACAACCTCCCCCGCCAGGGGCGCCAGTACGGGAATCTCCGGTGAAACGGGTTTCTTCAGCAAGCTGTCGAGTTGGTCGATCCCCAGCACCTTCAGCGACTGCTCGGCGGACTGAAGATCCGCCTCGGCCTGGTTGCGCGTAGATTCGGCCTGCTGAAGGTCCGCCTCGGCAATGGCGTGATGCGCATAGAGATCGTTGGCGCGGTTGTAACCCTTTTCCGCCAAGGCCAGAGCATCGCGAGCCTTCAGGTAGGTTGTGCGCAACTGCGCATAGTCCGGGCTGCTCACATACAGCATGGGTTGATCGGTGCGGACAACTTCGCCAGGTGAAACCAAAATCCGCGCGACCGGGCCGCCGATTTGCGAAATCACCGGAGTGGTTTTGAAATTGTTGTAAGCCACTGAACCCGTCAGCCGAAGCACCCGGGGCAGACGCGTCACCTCGACCGGCGCCACCTGGACGTGCTCCATCTGGTCCGCCGGGACGGTGAAGAGTTCCGCTTTGGCCTCCTCGCCCGGAGCGGCCCCAAAGGAGACCGAAGAGGACCCGGCCTCCCCGTTGTGCTGCCCGCACGCCCCCATGAATAGTAATCCCACGACGATGAGAGCCCCGAGAGCGGCGAGCCCACCAATAGGGGCGGTTCGCGAACTGCCCCTACAGCCTGGGCCGTTGTCGCGTGGCACTGACGAGTCCGTGTAAAAACGCACCAAGGCTGTCATTCCGAGCGAAGCGAGGAATCTCGCTCCGAATGTTTTCAAGCGCAGTGCGAGATTCCTCGTCGCCTGCGGCTCCTCGGAATGACACACTAATGGACTCTTCACACAGACTCCTGGCCTGGCTGTGTCGGGGCCGCTTTTCACTTGTGAGCTGGATGTCGTTTTCATTGCAGTTTCCTCGTTCCTACGACTTCTCGCAACTGTTCGATGGCCAGCATGTAGGTGGCTAAAGCCTGCCGGTAAGCCAATTGGGTGGAGCGGTAGCTTCGCTCCGCATCCAGGAAATCGAGCAGGCTGGCGGCGCCGCGCTTGTAAGCGTATTCGCTGATATCACGCG
>JBEKLY010000323.1:0-8902 GCA_050010015.1 Terriglobia bacterium | reverse complement strand
GCCCCTTCCGGGGCTGTGAATATTAACGCCACGTTCCGTCCCACGGCTCACGCCGTGGGCTACTTTCTGGCGCCGCTCCGCGGCTTTCGAAGTCCCGGCGCCTTAAGTAAACGCTTATGCGGCGCCACCCACGGTTGCCCGTTTCTATTTTCTCCTGAATCCTGAACCCCAACCGGTGAAAACATGGGCTACCTCGACAAGCTCGATCTCGACAAGAAGCTCGAATCGAAGCAGGAGTATGAAGAACTGCTGGAAGAGTACCAGTTCCGGCTTTTGAAGATGCAACGCAAGATCATTGAGAAGGGCATTGCCGTCTGCATCGGATACGAGGGAGAAGACGCGGCGGGAAAGGGCGGCAACATCAAACGATTGACCGAAGCCCTTGACCCCCGCGGCGTCACCGTCAGCGCCATCGCCGCGCCCACAGCCGACGAGTTGGCACACCATTGGCTGCGCCGATTCTGGCTGCGGCTCCCGCAACGCGGCCGCATCTCGATATTCGACCGCACCTGGTACGGCCGGGTGCTGGTGGAGCGCGTGGAGAAATTCGCGTCGAAACAGGACTGGCATCGCGCTTACCGGGAGATCAATGAGTTCGAGCGGACGCTCGTGGACGACGGCATGGTGCTGGTGAAGTTCTGGATTCACATCTCCAAGAAAGAACAGCTCGACCGCTTCAAAAAGCGCGAACACGATCCCTGGAAGAAATGGAAATTGACCGACGAAGACTGGCGCAACCGCAAAAAGTGGGAGCAGTACATCGCAGCGCTGGAAGATATGTTCGCGAAAACGGATACGGATCACGCCCCCTGGACCATCATCGAGGGCAACTGGAAATGGTGGGCGCGAATCAAGGCGCTGAAAACAGTGGTCAATAGAATCGAAGCGCGGATGTGAAGACGTAGCGCTGACCTTCAGGTCACCACCGTGCCGACCTGAAGGTCGCGTGGCGACCTTAATGCCGACCTGAAGGTCGGCGCTACGAAGAGCTTGAATTGCCATGAGCCTGGAGACGGCCCGCAGGGTTTTGGAAATCGAGGCGAAGGCTTTGAGCGAGCTTGTCGAACGCCTCGACGAAAGTTTTGTGCGCGCCGTGGAGATTCTCTATGCCTGCCGTGGCAGGGTGGTGGTTGCGGGCATGGGGAAGTCCGGCCTGATTGGCCAGAAAATATCCGCCACGCTTTCGAGCACCGGCACGCCCTCGTTTTTCCTGCACCCGTCGGAAGCCTTGCACGGCGACTTGGGTCGGTTGGTGCGGCACGACGTTTTGGTGGCGCTCTCTTACAGCGGCGAAACCGCGGAACTGCTCCAGTTGCTGGATACCGTCAAACGATTGGCCATCCCACTCATCTCCCTCACGGGCAATCGGAACGCCACCCTTGCGCAGGCCAGCGACGCGGTGCTCGATGTGGGAATCCGGCAGGAGGCCTGCCCGCTCGGCCTTGCTCCGACCGCCTCGACCACGGCCATGCTGGCGATGGGCGACGCCCTGGCCATGGCGCTGCTCGAGAAACGCGGCTTCGATGCAGCGGACTACGCCGCGCTCCATCCGGGCGGGGATCTCGGGTTCAAGTTGCGCCGTGTCGAGGGTGTCATGCACGCCGGGGATCAGATTCCGCGCGTCGGTCCGCTCACGCCCATGCCGGACGTGATCTATGAAATGAGCAGGAAGGGTCTGGGGCTCGCCACGGTAACCGGCGAGTCGAACCACTTGTTGGGAATGATCTCCGATGGCGACCTGCGCCGCCTGTTCCAGCGGGAAGGGAATCGCGCTATGGATTTGAAAGCGGCCGACGCCATGACGCGAAATCCCATCACCATCGGAAGGCAAGAGTTGGCTACCAAAGCCCTCAATCTCATGGAAGGCCGGAAGATCACCTCGCTGCTGGTTGTGGACGGAGAGGGCAAACTGGAGGGCGTCGTTCACATCCATGACCTTTGGACCACACAGATGTTTTAGCGACTGCGGGTCTGCCTTCACATGTATGCGGGTGTCATTCCGAGCCCTTCGCTTGTCATCCTGAGCGCAGCGAAGGATCTCGCTCTGCCGCTCAGGGTAACAAGCGAAGCGCTCGGAATGACATAGTTGTCTGGGTCGTTTGGTGAGTGTACCCCACTTCGAGTTACACAAGGACGGACATGCCTCTGACCACTAAACAGCTTTACGCGCGCGCGCGCAGAATCAAACTCCTTCTCATGGATGTGGACGGCGTCTTGACCGACGGGCGCTTCTTTTTCGTTCCCGGGGCAGGTGGCAGGCTGGTCGAAACCAAGGCCTTTCATTCCCGCGACGGGCTGGGCTTTCGCATTGCGCATCGGGCGGGGCTCAAGACGGGCTTCATCACGGGCCGCGAATCTCCTGTCATCGAATATCGGGCCAAAGAGTTGGGGGTTCAATACCTGAAGCAGCATGCGCGGGAAAAGCTCGAGCCTTACCAGGAGGTCCTTCGCGAGGCGCGTCTTAAAGACGAGGAAGTGTGCTACATGGGCGACGATATCGTGGACCTGCCTCTGTTGACCCGCGTGGGGCTGGCCGTGGGCGTGGCCGACAGTCACAAGATTCTGCCCCGCTACGTTCACTATGTGACCAAACAACCCGGCGGTTTCGGCGCCGTGCGCGAGACCATCGAACTGATTCTCACCGCTCAGGGGAAATGGGAAGCGGCGCTCGAGCATTACCTGCGGTGACTATTGAGGATTACAAGACGATTATCTGTCGCCAAGACGACGGCTCGTGGGTGGCCGAGATTCCTGCTCTACCTGGCTGCTGCGCCCTGATGCCCAGACGGAAAGAAGCCCCAGCCGAGCTTAGCTGCGTTTTCGAAATGATCTCTGAAGAGTACCGCGCGAACCGAATTCCCCAACCGACGCTACCTTGGAGCTCTTCTATGCCTAGCCGAGCCCGGCGATCTTGACGCCAGCCGCACTTGCAGCTTTTCTCAAGTCGTTGTCGAGAGTAGCCAACGGCAGTCCCTCGCGAATTGCGAGTTCCAGATAAGCGGCGTCGTACGCTGACAGACGGTAAAAGCGGGCAGCGCTAAGAATCTGCTGAAAGGCGCGGTCCAGCCCGATGGTATCCACCTGAATGGGCCAGGCGCCTAGTTCTTCAGTGAAGCTTGTTACCTGCGCAGGTTTTAAGTCCTTCCGTCGCTCGGCCGTCACAAGCACATTGGCTACCTCGAGGGGCCAGATAAATGGCACACTTGCTTCCTCGCCGCCCGCCAGCATCTCGAAAATGGCTTCCGCGTATTTGGTTACCTGGTTCTCAAAGCACCAGCAGAGGGTTACAGAGGCATCAAGGACGAAGCGGCTCAATAGCGGCGTCCCTCTTCGATGAGTTGACGGATGGTGACACCTTCGAGGCGCGCCCCTTTCCGTAGCGCTCGAATCCGTTCGGCAACTTTCCGGGGATCCTTCTTACGACGATTCGCAGCGGGAGTCAAGACAGCTACCGGCACACCATGCTTGGTGATGGTAATCTCTTCCCCTCGGGCGACGCGGTCTACCAAGGCGGAAAGATGGGTCTTAGCATCAAACAATCCCACAGTGCTCATGGCGTAATCTCCACTAGTCTGATACTAGTTTACGACAGACCAGTTGTCAAGTTGTTCTTCAACGGCCCTCCTGCCGTCGCGGAAGTAACCCCTCACCCGTCACGCGACGGCTGATGAAGGCGCCGCCGCGGGACACCCTCTCCCCGTGGGAGAGGGCTTTAAAGAAACAGTTTTAGCAGCCCTCTCGCGAAGGGAGTCTGTGTGAAAACCGCAATCGTACTATCATTCCGAGCCCTTCGCCTGTCATCCTGAGCGAAGCGAAGGATCTCGCTCTGAGCATTTTCACCGCACTGCGAGATTCCTCGTCGCCTGCGGCTCCTCGGAATGACAGGCAAAGGAAACCGCCCACACACTCCACGGGGGGAGGGCTGTCTCGCCTAAGAACCACTGAGAACTGTATACTGAATTCATGGCCACAAGCTGTGACGAAAGAGACTATATTCTCGACGCCTTCCGCCGCTGGGGGTACCTTCAAGCAGACCTTGACCCGGTCGGGTGCCTCGAGCCTGAAGCGCTTCCCGAACTCAACCTTCAAGGTGAAATTGCGGACTATGCGCGGCGCATTTATTGCGGCAAGATTGGTGCGGAGTTCATGCACATCCCACTGGCGGAAAAGCGCCGCTGGGTTGCGGAACGGCTTGAACGAGACGTGCCGGTGCCGGGCCGTCCGCACATCATGATGCGCCTGATTGAGGCAGGACTCTTCGAGCAGGTGCTTCAGTCCCGCTACCCCGGTACGAAGCGCTTCTCGCTCGAGGGCGTCATCGCTTTGCTTCCGCTTCTCGACGAGGCCCTGGACAGGGCGGGGCAGTTGGGCGCTGAGCAAATCGTCATGGGGATGAGCCATCGCGGGCGACTGACGGTCATGGTCCTCGTAGCGGGAAAGTCGCCCGCGGATATCTTCGCTCGCTTCGAGGATATCGACCCGCGCCGTGTGCTGGGCGGCGGCGACGTCAAATATCACCTGGGCGCGACGGGCGTTTATCAAACCGCGCACGGCCAGTCGCTGCACATTCACCTCGTGTCGAATCCCAGCCACCTCGAGGCCGTCGATCCTGTGGCCGTGGGGCGTGCTCGCGCCAAGCAAACGCGCCTGGGCGAGGATGGGCCGCGACGAGTGCTGCCCATCCTGCTGCACGGTGATGCGGCGCTGGCGGGGCAAGGAACCGCCGCGGAAACGCTGAATCTGGCCACCCTGCGCGGGTTTTCAGTGGGCGGAACGGTGCACGTGGTGGTCAACAACCTGATCGGGTTCACTGCGAATCCTGAGGACTTGTACGCGTCGCGTTTTGCTTCCGACGTGGCGAAGCGATTGCCGATTCCGATCTTTCACGTCAATGGGGAAGACCCCGAGGCGGTGGTGCGCGTGGTGCGATTAGCCGTCGAGTACCGGTATGCTTTCTCGAGCGACGTGGTGGTGGACCTCATCGGTTACCGCCGCCACGGGCACAGCGAGTTGGATGACCCGACGGTGACGCAGCCGGTGCGCTATCGGAAGATCGCTCAGATCCCGCCGCTTTGGGAGTCCTACCCGCGGAGGATCGGGATTGATCCCGCGGGGACAATTCAGAAGATCCGCGCTCAGTATGAAGCTGATTTGAAGCAGGCCCGCACGATTCGTAAAATTCCGATGTTGCGCGAGTTGCCGTCTTATTGGGACGCTTACACCGGCGGCCGATATGATGCCGCCTTCGAGGTTGATACGCGAGTTGCGGCGGAAGACCTCCGCTCGATTGGAGAAGCACTGGCGCGCCAGCCGGAAGGCTTTAACGTTCACCCCAAGATCAAGCGCCTGATCGACCAGCGACTGCAGATGGCGCGCGGCGAGCGCCCCGTAGATTTCGGGATGGCAGAGGCCCTGGCTTTTGGCTCGCTTCTGCGCAAGGGGATTCCGGTTCGCCTGAGCGGGCAGGACAGCCGCCGGGGCACTTTCAACCAGCGCCACGCGGTGCTCTTCGATACGGAGACCCAGGCGGAATACACGCCGCTCAGCCACTTAGAAGCCCGTCAAGGCCGCTTCGAGGTTTACGACTCGATCCTTTCCGAAGCTGCTGTGTTGGGATTCGAGTATGGGTTCAGCCGCGACTATCCTGAAGCTCTGGTCATTTGGGAGGCGCAATTCGGCGATTTTGCCAACGGCGGGCAGGTGATGATCGACCAATTCATTGCTGCCGGCGAGGATAAGTGGGGACTGCTTTCCGGGCTGGTCTTGCTTTTGCCGCACGGTCTCGAGGGCCAGGGGCCCGAACACTCGAGCGCGCGCCTCGAGCGCTTCCTGCAACTTGCCGCGCGGGACAATATCCAGGTTTGCCAGCCGTCCACTGCCGCGCAGTATTTTCACTTGTTGCGCCGCCAGGCCTTGCGCGCCTGGCGCAAGCCGCTGGTGGTGCTTACTCCCAAGAGCCTGCTTCGCTACTTGGGCGCAGCATCGAGTCTCGAAGCCTTCACTTCCCGCTCGTTTGCGCCGGTAGTCCCCGACCTCGAAACGACCGGCGCGGAACGCGTGCTCGTGGCCACAGGCAAGATCGTGCACGACCTGCGCGCCGAACGCAAAAAGCTGAACGACGCGCGAACTGCCATCGTCTCTCTCGAGCAGCTTTATCCCTTTCCGGAGATTGAACTGACCACGGAGATCAACCGGCACAACACGGCGCGCGAAATCGTCTGGGTGCAGGAGGAACCGGCCAATATGGGAGCGCTGTTTTACGTCATGCCGCGCTTCCGCCGGATGTTCAGAGGCCGCCCGGTGCGTTCGATAAAACGCTCGGCGAGCCCCAGCCCCGCCACCGGCTCCGGCAAAGCGCACGAACTGGAGCAAAAGACTCTGCTCACTTTGGCCTTCGCATCAGCAAGAGTGGCAGCGCGATAAGGCAGTCGTCAGCTAACAACTGCCCAACAGCAGGTGGACTGCCTTCCTAAAACAGATGAAGCGCCCTCTCCCGTGGGGAGAGGGTGTCCCACTGCCGGCGTTTTCATCAGCCGGAGCGGGACGGGTGAGGGGTTAGTTGCACAGCCATAAGAACGAGCCAACCGTCGAATGGCAAGAGTAAGAACAGTTCAAATGGCAAACGGAAAATTTCAAATCGCGAGTGGTTGGCGATTTAACAAATCACGAGGCACAAACCGGTCGGATTTTGCTGCTTGGATTGGCTGATTTCGTGGCAATCGACGACGGAAAGAGACCCCTCACCCGTCCGGCGGCGGCCGGAGAAGGCGCCGTCGCCGGACACCCTCTCCCCAAGGGAGAGGGCGCTTCATTTCTCTTAAGTGACTACCTGATAATCACTCCGCACGCCACGCGCGGCCCGGCGTTGCCGGCGGGGTCGGTTTTCCCATCGTCCGGTTTGGCGTGGATAACGAGCGCCGTGCCGCCCTCATGAAAGAGTGAGATCGCTCCTTCGCCCAGCGTCACTCCCGGTACCGTCACGCGGACGTGGGCTTTTCCGTCCGGGCCCACTTCCAGGTTCTGCAGATCGCCCAGGTGATGGCCCATGGGATTGTCCCAGCCATGTTGCTTTCCTTCCGGATTGAAGTGCGGGCCTGCCGACGTAAAGTCGGGCGCCTGGCACCTTCCTACCGCATGAATGTGGAACCCGTGCAGCCCCGGAGTCATGCCCGAAACCTTCAGGTCCAGTTGAACCCCATTGGATTTCTGAGTGAACACGGCGGTGCCGACGGGCGCGCCCTTGGCGTTAAGAAGGTCCGCCTTGGCTTTCTTGGCGGCTTCGAGCGAGATCGAATATGTTAGGAGACAGAGGGTTCCAAAAAACAACAGCAGTTTCTTCATTCTTGAATATCCTCCTGTGGAGATTGAATGACTAAGAGCTGTTTCAAAACAGCCGGTGGAGCAGAGATTACGGTTTACCGCCCAGGATCCCCGGCGATCACTCGAGGGCTCAGCCCCTGCGGGGAGCACGGCTTCGCGCGTAGTCGGCCATCCACGTTGCATCGGGCACAGGAGGTTGTGAAGCAGTTTCTAGGCTGTCTGCAATTCGTTCCACCTGGAGCAGCACTTGCGAGTAGAAGAGTCTACAGCTTTTCTGCTCCGTCAAGTTTGCCCAGTTCGCGATCAAACGTGCCCAGCGGCAAATGCCCGGCCTTCCGCGCCAGTTCCAGCAGCAGGCAATCGGAAAAGCCCAATGCTGACCGCTTGCGGAAACACTTGAGCGCTGCCGCAACGACATCTGAGTCCTGCAGAGTTAGATCCTTATGGTTGAGAAGAACCTCGATCGCAGAAGCAATTTCGCCAGGGCTGCGCCGGTACAAAGCGGAAAGCACCCATGCTGTTTCTGCTAGAGCTAAAATCGAGACCCAGGCCCCAGTTTCCACCCAGCGGTCGGCTGATTCAGCCTGCCGTGCATCGTCCCTCGCAATGAGCCGTACCAGGACGTTGGTATCAACGGCGCGCATAACGCTCCCGTACGTACTTTCGGATTCCGTTTTTCAGTTCATCGAGGGTTCGACGTCTCGGGGCCCCCTCGGGGAAAAGCGCCCGATGGGCATCCTCCGAAGTATACCGAGCCGACCGCCGCACGACGATCTTCTCGCCTTCATCGCTCCACTCCAGAACCGAGCCAGGGCCGATGCCAAGCCTCCGCCGAACTTCTGCAGGTACCGAAATCTGTCCTTGCGCCGTAACTTTGGATCGCGCCAGTGTCATAGCTCTATATTACCACGGTAATGCAAGCCCATAGCCGCGGCAGGGGTTTTGGATAGTGGCGTCGTTTGGATTTCTTAATCGCGTGGCGCGCAGCGATAGTTTTGACTTTAGTTTTGTGTTCTCCTAGAATAAAAATCCATGAGCTGGATCGACGAACGCGTACAACAACGACGCAGGCTGGCGGAACGCAACAAGGCTGTGGCTGAGGCCGCCGAGGTGCTGTTCAATGATTTATGGCAGGAGATTACCGCCCAGGCCAAAGAGGCTCAAGAAAAGTCCGTCGCAGTTGGCACCGACGGCTCTGCGCATGAGAGGATTGTGTGGGCGCCGAATGTTGCGAGTTTGGCTCAGCCCATGAATCGCCGCGAGTTGAAAATAAGCCTCCGCAAGGAGATTGAACAAATATCTGTATCTGGAACCGAGTTTTCAATGAATCTATCAGTTGCCGTCGGCGAAGACGGAGTGGTTTGCCTCAAGCACAACGGAGAACCCGTCCTGATCCAAGAAGCCGCCAGGTTAATCCTCGACCAATTTCTGTTCCCAGAATTTCAGACGAAGAAACCATAGCTAGGTCTTTGACCGCCTAAATAGATTCCTTTTATAGCCGAACTTTGCGCGTGCTCTCTTACGGGTGAACTGCCAATTAATTTTGACCCGATGCCGATTGACCTGGCGGTTCCAGGCGCGG
>JBEKLY010000322.1:0-9016 GCA_050010015.1 Terriglobia bacterium | reverse complement strand
CCAGTAGGATTACTCCCCCTCGCGCTTGCCGGGCTACATGTTGAACGGGTAATCTACAAGGTGAATTCCTTTCAGTTCACAAGATCAGCCAGGCTTGTCCTGGCACTCCAGAGGAACGCAAAGGACGCGTACCTCTGCGCTACGCACTCTCCAACACCGAGCAACACTCAAGGCCACAAATTCCCGCATGATGGGGGCTGGCTCATTTTTCGCTTGACAAACCGGGAAGCTGTGATAGCCTATTGGTGTGCGCAGTTTATCGACAATTTGCCCTGTGCGGCAACCGGGATGGGTCAGTGGCCGAGGCATGCGCCGAGGCCCATGCGCAGCCGGACGACCAGGGAACTACAAAAAATGAAAAATAGTGGGAACGAAGCTAAGAAGTACTTGAAAACAAAGGAAAATCACATTTTTAATGCTGCAAAATCCGCGCATTTTACGTACATATTTGAACAGATTTAGCGCTTGAAGGGGCAAAAACAGCGCATCTTGCGCAATACGAAGCGAAAGTCCCAGGCCACGAACCTACCCAGAAAACGACAAAAGGTCGGCTACATCGGATCGGCTTTTATTGGAAGAGCGCGTTCAGGCTCTCGGTGTAGGGCGCGCGGGCGATTCCCCGCTCCGTGATGATGGCGGTGATGTAGCGGTGCGGCGTGACGTCAAAAGCCGGGTGGCGCGCCGGCACGGATGGCGGTGCGATCTCGATGCCGCCCAAGTGGGTGACCTCGGCCGCGGAGCGCTCTTCGATAGGAATCGCCTCCCCGCTGGCGAGGCTACGGTCAATCGTCGAGAGCGGAGCGGCAACGTAAAACGGGATCTCGTTTTCATGGGCGAGTACGGCCACGCTGTAGGTCCCGATCTTATTCGCGGTGTCGCCGTTGGCAGCGATGCGGTCCGCGCCCACGATCACGGCCTTGATCTCGCCCTGCTTCATGAAATGTCCCGCCATGTTGTCGGTGATGAGAGTCACGGGAATTCCGTCCTTCGAGAGTTCCCAAGCCGTCAGGCGCGCTCCCTGAAGAAAAGGCCGCGTCTCATCGGCAAACACCTGGATATTCTTCCCCTGCGAAACGGCGGCGCGGATTACGCCCAGAGCCGTGCCGTAGCCCCCCGTGGCCAGGGCGCCTGCGTTGCAGTGAGTAAGGACTGTTCCCGATTCCGGCAGGAGCGCGGCGCCGTGCCGTCCCATCGCCTCGTTGATCGCGATGTCTTCGGCAAGGATGCGTTTTGCTTCTTCCTCGAGGTTAACCCTGACGGCTTCGATAACTTGCGCCTCGCGATCGTGGCAGGAAAGCGAAGTCTCGAACGCTCGGCGCATTCGGTCGATTGCCCAAAAAAGGTTGACGGCGGTGGGTCGAGTGCGGGAAAGCGTCTCCGCGATGCGCTCGAAATCCGCCCGCAAGGCCGGAATGGTCCTGGCGCCGGAGTTCTTGATCCCCAGCGCCACGCCCATCGCCGCCGCCACGCCAATCGCCGGTGCGCCGCGAATCACCATGCCGCGAATGGCTTCCGCCACTTCTTCGTAGTTGTGACAGGTGCGGTAGATTTCCTCGGCGGGCAGTCGCGTCTGGTCGATCATGCGCACGCCGTCATCGGTCCACTCGATGGTTTTGAACATAACCTATGAAACAGCCAACTCGGCCCGCACGACGCCCTTATCGGGGATTTCCTCCAGGCGAAAGCCCAATTTCTCGCACATTCCCCGTGCCACGGAGTTGTCCGCGAGAAATTCGCCCTTCAAGCGCGAGAGTTTTTCCGCCTTGGCGACCTCGAGCATGCGGCGGAGCAGTTCGCCGCCCAGACCGCGCTGCTGGAACGGGTCCGCGACCACGATGGCAAAGTCCGTTTCGTTGGTGCCGGAGAACCTGGTCATACGGCCCACGGCCATGATTTCGCTTTCGCCCGTCGAGGGATCGTGGTGGTCCGCCACCAGAGCGATTTCGCGGTCGAAGTCGGTGAAGCAATTGCGAATCAGGCGCTCGTGGGCGACGCGCTCGCTGAGCGTGATGAATTGCGCATAGCGCATCGTCACGCTGCGGTCGGAGAGCAGCTTGTGGAACTTGATCATGAGCGGCTCGTCTTCCGGCCGAATCGGCCGGATGGTGGCCTTGCCGCCGTCCTTCATGGTGAACGCCCACACGTATTGCGACGGGTAGGGGCGAATGGCGAGCTTAGGCAGCTTGTCTTCCGTCACCTCGGGTCCATGCAACACCACTCGCGCATCCAACGCCATCAGGCGCTCCGGAGAAGCTATCAGCGGATTAATATCGATCTCCTTGATCCATCGCTGCTCCACCACCAGGTAGCTGAACTGAACCATCAGCTTTTCCAGGGCGTCCAGGTCGACCGGCTTGCGGCCGCGCACGCCCTTGAGAGCTTTGTAAATACGCGTCTGTTCCATTAAGCGGCGAGCCAGCGTGGTGTTCAGGGGAGGAAGCGCCAGGGCGCTGTCCTTGAAGACCTCGACCAACTGCCCGCCCGTTCCAAACAACAGCACGGGACCAAACTGAGAATCCAGGCTGCTTCCGATGATCAACTCGTAGCCATCCAAGCGGATCATGGGTTGGACCGCGACACCCTGGAAGTGGCCGGCGCCGGCTTTCTCGTTTACCGACTTCTCGATCTGTTTGAACGCGCCCACGACAGCTTTCGAATCGCACAGATTCAGCCGCACGCCGCCCACGTCGGTCTTGTGAGTAATGGTCTCGGAATAGAGCTTGAGCACCACGGGATAACCGAATTTATCGGCCAGCTCGATGGCCTCCTCGGCTGTGGCGGCCACTTCCGTGGGTACGGTGGGAATTCCGTAAGCGCCCAGGAGGCGCTTCGATTCCACTTCGGTGAGAATGGTTCTCCCCGACTTGCGAACCTCGTCGACGATCTTGCCCGCCTGTGCGGCTGCCGTCGCGGCCCCGTCGACCTCGCCCGGCAGCACCGGGGTCTGGTAAAGACCCTGCAGGTTGTAACTGTATTGCCACATGTAATGGAAGATCTTGGCGGCGGTGTCTGGGAAGGGGAAGGTGGGTATGCCGGCGCGATTCAGGATGTCGACCCCGGCCGACACTTCCGCGCCGCCCATCCAACTGGCCAGGAGCGGCTTGTTTTCGAGCTTGGCATAGGGCTTGAGTTGCTCGGCGATCTGCGTCGGGTCGGTCATCGACTGCGGGGTGAGGATCGCAAGCAGTCCATCCGTGTTCGGGTCTTTGGCGACCAGTTCCACGGCCTTGGCATAGCGCTCCGGCGTGGCGTCTCCCAGGATATCGATGGGATTATTGCGGCTCCATTCTTTGGGAAGAAACGCGTTGAGCGATTCCATGGTGGTGGGCGCAATCTGCGCCAGTTCGCCGCCTGCCGCAATCAAAGCGTCCGTAGCCAGCACTCCGGGTCCACCGGCGTTGGTGAGGATGGCCAGGCGCGGACCGGTGGGGCGCGATTGCTTGCCCAGCACGTCGGCCATGTGGAACAGGTCGCCGATGCTCTGCACGCGCAGCACGCCCGTGCGCCGGAAAGCGGCGTCCAATACTTCATCGCTGCCGGCGAGAGAGCCGGTGTGCGAGGCAGCCGCCTTGGCAGCGGCCGCGCTGCGGCCGGCTTTAATCACGATGATGGGTTTCGAAAGGCCCACCTGCCGCGCCGAGGAAAGAAAAGCACGGGCGTCGCCGACGCTTTCCATGTAGATGATGATGCTGCGCGTGCGGGGGTCGTCGCCAAGATAATCGATCAGGTCCCCCCACCCTACGTCCGCCATCGAACCGATGGAGCTGAAAACACTGAAGCCAACCATTTCATGAAAGCTCCAGTCCAGAACCGCCGTACAAAGAGCGCCGCTCTGGCTCAGGAAACCGATGCTTCCCGGACGCGCCATGCCGCTGGCGAAGGTGGCGTTCAGGCCGGAGTTAGGACTCATAATCCCGAGGCAATTCGGGCCGACGATGCGGATCCCCGCCGCCCGGGCCTTGGCCACGATTTCGCCCTCCAGTTTCGCGCCCGCCGGGCCGAGTTCCTTGAATCCGGCAGAAATGATGATCACGCCCTTCACGCCTGCGGCGGCGCAATCGTCCATGACCCGCGAGACGGTGGCGGCGGGCGTGACGATCACGGCCAGGTCGACCGGCATCGGCACATCGCGCAGGCTGGCGTAGGCTTTCACTCCCAGCACCTGGGCCCGCTTGGGATTAACGGGATAAACGGTTCCTCCGAAGGGATTACTGATCAAATTCCAAAACGTGGTCCGGCCCACACTGCCGGGATTTTCCGTGGCCCCGATCACGGCAACCGCTTGCGGCGCAAAGAAAACATCCAGCGGATGCTTGCGGCGAAGCAAAATATCGTGGGCGGATTCTGACTGAGGTAGAGCAGATGGCTTCATTAGGCAAATCTCCTTAACGGCAAACTGACAGGATATAGGATAAAAACGTGCCGAACAGAATACTCGGAAGGGCTGAGGAATTCAACGCCGAGCAATTCCAGCGGGTAACGGGACGGAGTGGAAGCTTGACAACGTGCCCCGAATCCGATTGGAAACACACTGATACGAAAGGCGTTGAAGAACTTCGCGCTTCTGACAACGCACGACGGGACCAGCGTCCCTTAATCAGGCCATCTGGCTCCTCCCCTAACCAAAAGACTGGTTTGCGCTGAATCAGGAGTTCCCCACGTCTTTGCCAGCATAGCCGAGGATGTCGCGCAAGGGACTGACTCGCGTTCCTCAGCGTGCTTGGCGCACGCGGACAGGGCGAGGCGTCACAGGTTGCGGGAAAACACTTCTTACGTGTCACTCCGAGCAGCCGCCGGCGGCGAGTAATCTTGCCGTGCTGCGAAGACAAAGCAGTCGCTGACGCCCGTCGGCTGACGGGCGCCCAGAAACCGAGAGAACAGCAGGCCGACGGAAAGACGTAGCGCGGGCGTCCCGCCCGCGGCCGCGGGAGCGTCCCGCTCACGCGCACGGGCAGGATGCCCGTGCCACGGCGGGCGAGACGCCCGCCCTACGATTTTCAAAGCCAAGCTCTCAAAGCGCGAGGTCGCCGCCCGTCTGACAGCCTATCGCACCCCGTTAGCATTCAGGAAGGGCATATATTTCTTGTCGGAGCCTAAAATGTGCTTCACCAGCCAGTCCCTCAGGAATTCCATCACTTCGATGGACATCCCGACTTGATTTGCGAGGAACCGGTGCTGCAGGTCCAGGACCGTCTTACTCAGACCGTCGTGCTCCGACTTGTGCGCGAGGAAGGCCGGATATCCGTGCGACTGCATCAGTCTTTCTTCGGTTGCAAAGTGCCCTTGGGTGTACTTGATTAGGTTGGATAGGATGCCTCCGAGTTTGTCTTTGCCGCTCCCCTCTGTCATGGCTTGGTGCAGATCGTTGACCATGGCCACCAGCGTCTTGTGCTGCGTGTCGAGGATTCCGATATTGACGCTGTAAGTGCTGTCCCAGTGAAAGAGCACATCTTTCGCAGTGAGTATGCTTGCCTCCCTGAGTACGATTCGTTCAGGAACCACAGTGGTCCCAAGTCTTTTATATCGGCGCTTTCTGAATCCTCTTTACGAATTTCTATTGCGGCGCCGGGCAGGTTCGATGCGATGTCGGCCCCACGCTCCCATCGATCCACGGGCGGTGGCCGGATTCGACAGGAACTGCGATTGACAATTACGTGCGAGTGATGGTGTGATGTCTTAAGAGTTGAAGTTCCACATTGACGGCTCGGAAGTGTAATCGACTATTCCTAAAAGGAGAACCGGAGCTATGGGCATTCGCGCCAGCATCGACCTGAAGCTCGACCCTTCCGCCGCCTTTGACGCATTGGTTGGCGAACTATCGACGGCACTATTAGATTTGGGAATGCAATTTGAGCCGGGAGCCCAGGGCCGCGTCACGGAGGGCGCTAAGGAAGTAGGGCGCGTAACCAGTTGGCAACCGAACGAAAAGATCGCACTGGAATGGCATGGCGCTGACTGGCAACCGGGTGACGTGACCGCGGTTGAGCTGCGATTCGAACCCGTCGAGATTGGGACCCGTGTAACCCTGGAGCAGCCGGATTTGAGCACCGTATTGGGAGAGAAAGGTGATGAAATCGCAGGCTGGTTTGCCCGTGAGGTGGCGGCCCCGCTGCTCCATTCCCTGGCGCCCCGGCGATTGGGCGATTGGATCACCGATCGCAGGGCCCGGCGTCCCTCAGGCCCGCAGTCCCGGGCGACCTATCGCGATCCGCTTTATCACCGTCCGAACTTCAAGGTGATTCTGAACGTCCTTGGCCTGACACAAAACGACTATCTGCTCGAGGTCGGCTGCGGAGGCGGGGCTTTCCTCGAGGACGCACTGAAGAGCGGTTGCAAAGCGGCGGCCATCGATCATAGCCTAGAGATGGTGAGATTAGCCGGCGAAGTCAACCGCGAGGCAATCGACCAACACAGGCTCGAAATTCGCCAGGGGAAAGCTGACTCGCTGCCGTTCCCGGACGATACATTCACCTGCGCGGTTATGACCGGGGTTTTTGGTTTCATCCAACAGCCGCTTGAGGCACTCTCCGAGGTCCGGCGGACGCTCAGGAACGGAGGGCGGTTTGTACTCTTTACGGGAGCAAAAGAGTTGCGCGGGACGCCCGCGGCGCCGGAACCTGTGGCCTCGCGCCTGTTCTTTTACGAGGACGAAGAACTGGAAGAACTGGCGCGGAAAGCCGGGTTTGCTGAGGCGAAAGTGGAACGGCCGGATTTCTATCAGGCCGCGCTTGAGGTTGGTATCCCGCAGGAAGCCCTGGAGCTCTTCAAAGGAAAGAGCGGCGGCCAAATATTGACGGCCCACAAGCGGCGCTAAGCTGTCATTCCGAGCCCTTCGCTGTCATCCTGAGCCCTGCGCTTGTCATTCTGAGCGGAGCGAAGAATCTCGCTCTGCCGCTCAGGGTAAACTCCGCGAAGAGCCTGTCCTGAACGACGTGAAGGAATCTCGCTCTGATTTGTTTTCAAGGCACCGCGAGATTCCTCGTCGCCTGGAGATCCTCGGAGTGACACAACACAAGGGTTCTCGGGCAGCCGACTAAACCTGGAACTCGCGCTTCACCTTCTCCGACTTCTCGGCGACTGACCGCGCCAACTCTTCTTTGTAGGCGGCCAGCTTTTGGGCGAGTTCTGCGTCCGAGGTGGCGATGATCTCAGTGGCGTAAATGGCAGCGTTGATGGCGCCGGGCTTGCCAATGGCCGTGCAGGCTACCGGAACTCCGCCGGGCATCTGGACGGTCGAGAGCAGCGAGTCGAGTCCGGCGAGCGTCGTGGTCGCCATGGGGACCCCGATGACGGGCAGCGTGGTTTCGGCCGCGATCACTCCCGCGAGATGCGCTGCCCCGCCCGCCCCTACGATGATAACTTTGAGGCCGCGCTGGATGGCTGACCGGGAATACTCCGAAGTGCGCACCGGCGAACGGTGCGCAGAAGTGATTTCGATCTCAAAGGGGACGCCGAACTTCTTCAGCATTCGCGCCGTTTCCGTCATGATGGGCAGGTCTGTGTCGCTGCCCATGACAATGCCCACTAAGGGTTTATCAGACATTCAAGTCCTCCGTCCTCGATTGTTAACGTAGTGTCCTAATTTCGGCGTAGCGCTGGCGTTTAGACCAGCATCTGCCGACCTAAAGGTCGGCGCTACCAGTCAAATTAGGACACTACCATTGTTAATGTTAGCTTGACAGCCCTAGGGTCAGCCGGCCTGCCGCGGGCTTCGCGCTTCCGCGGCAGGTTCGTCCGAGGTGCCCGATCGCCAGTCGCTAGAGAGGTGCTTCAGACCTTTTGCGCCGATATCGCGCCTGAAATGCATTCCCTCGAAGCTGATCTTGCCCGCCGCAGAGTAAGCACGGGCGATGGCGCGCGGCAGATCCTCAGCCGTAGCGGTCACGCCCAACACACGCCCACCCGTCGAGAGCAAATGAAGATCCTGAAACTTCGTTCCCGCGTGAAAGACCTTGACGCCGCCCCGAGTTTCAGCCGCAACGGTTCCGGTGATGACCTTGCCGACTTCCGGCTTGCCCGGGTAACCTCTCGACGCGAGCACCACGCATACCGAAGGGTTCGGGCTCCAGTGCGGTTCAAGGGTCGCCAGGCGGTCTTCGCTCAACGCCACCAGTAGCTCCACCAAGTCAGAGCGCAGGCGCATGACGATGGGCTGAGCCTCAGGGTCGCCCATACGCACATTGTACTCGAGAAGCTTGGGGCCTTGCGAGGTCAACATCAAGCCGCAATAAAGAAAGCCCTGGTAGGGCGTTCCTTCTACCGCCATCCCAACCAGCGTGGGAGCAACGATGCTTCGAATAATCTCAGAACGCAGGGGTTCATCCAGAATCGAATCCTCGCTGTAGGCGCCCATGCCGCCGGTGTTCGGGCCCTGGTCGTTGTCAAAGACGGCTTTGTGGTCCTGCGTCGGGACTAGAGGCAAAATCGCGCGGCCATCAGTCAACACGATGAAGGAGAGTTCTTCGCCCACGAGCGCTTCCTCGAGGACTACCCTTTCGCCCGCCGAACCCAAAGTCCGCTGGCGCATGAACTCGTCCAGAGTTTTCTCCGCCTCTTCCCTAGTGCGGGCGATGACGACACCCTTTCCCGCTGCTAATCCGTCCGCCTTGATCACTACCGGCAGACCAAACTCCTCGAGCGCCTTGACGGCACGGTCGAAACTCTCTGCCACCTTAAAGCTGGCCGTGGGAATCGAATGCCGCTGCATGAACTGCTTGGAAAAGACCTTGCTCCCCTCGAGCCTGGCGGCTGCGCGAGTGGGGCCAATAATCGTCTTGCCTGCCCGCTTGAACTCATCCACCACGCCTGCCACGAGCGGCGCTTCCGGCCCCACCACCGTGAGGTCAGATTTAAGCTCGCTCGCTAACTCGAGAATCTGCGCCGGATTCGAGACGTCCACGGGCCGGCATTCCGCCTCCTGGGCAATGCCGGCGTTGCCCGGCGCGCAGTAGATCTCCTCCATCAGTCCACTCTCGCGCAACTTCCAGGTCAGCGCGTGCTCTCGTCCTCCGGAACC
>JBEKLY010000321.1:0-9145 GCA_050010015.1 Terriglobia bacterium | reverse complement strand
CTCGCTTTAAGCGCCGCGACCTTTCACCAAGGGTGCGTTTTGAACCATTCATGGAGACCGCGCCAATCGGGCACTTGGCGCGTGTCAAAAGGGGGTAGCCACGGTCAGTGCAGTCCTGTGGCTACCCCCGTCCGGTGGAGTTGAACGGCGCTAAAGTGCAAGTGCCTTCCTGGGCCTACCACCCAGCCTTCCATTGGCTTTGGAGGCCGCCCTCTTGGCGCGGCTGCGGGATTGGCCGCCCACCTGACCAAGCCTCGAAGCCATCCACTTTTTCGAACCGAGGAAACCCTCCAGGAGTCCTGGTACGTAGAGGTCGGCATCGAGCTTGGGAAAGTGAACTCCGAAGCCTGATGGACTGACCTCAATTTCTTCAAGCTGCGAGGGCTTGGCGTTCTCGAGTCCTTGCGCGTCCCGCGGTGAGAAACTCAGAATCAGGTTTGAACTGAGATGAATCACAATGTGCCCGTTTTTGCGGTCGTAACGCGCAGAGACGGCCCGGGGAATGGACGCTTGAACGTCCCTAGCCCGCTGATTCGCCCGTTCGAAATTTTCATCGTGCGCCATGAATCTCCTCCCATGCCCGGCATAGCTGCTCCAAGTGTTCCGTCAACACGGCTTGGAGAGGTGTAGTTTCCCGCCTTGAGAATCCGTAGTTTTCCCGAAGCTCAACCGGTCCCGCCGGACAGTTCAACTTGAATACCGCTTCGCGGCCGCTTCCGATCACATGCACATGAGCCGGTCGGTGGTCGTTGGGATAGATTACGACCCGCAGCCCGTCAAATCTGAGAACCGTCGGCACCAGGGAATCTTACCACAAATCCTAAGCGATTAGGTTTTTCTTTGGGGGACGCGGGGAATGTGGAAGAAAGCGGGTATCCACGGTCAGCGTTTTTCTGACCGTTCTATGAAAGGGGATGTCAAGAGAAAAACTTCTCCCTCGACTGACAAGCCGGAGATTTTTGGTCTCGTCATCCGGCCCCTTTGGCTGCCCGATACAAATCCGGCTCAGGCCGAACGCGCCTTGATCGCGATTCTAGTTAATCCCGCTCAGCTTCGGGGAAAAATTCTCGGACGGCCATCCCCTGGGCTGTAAACCTGTCGGCTGCGCGGACAGTAACCCACGACCATCTTCTCTGTAAATGATGCAGGCTGAGATTCAGCCGGTCTGTCTTGATCGTTTCGATTTGGTCCGGCGGGCAGCGTTTGAGGCTGCGTTTCCGATCACAGGGACTGTAAGTCTGCTTCGGGTCGGCGCACGTACCCTGCCCGGCGGTCAACGCAGGAAGCGCAAGCCCGGCAGGATGCGGGATGATTTCCATGCTCATGAGAGCATCCCGAAATGCTGGAATGCCTTCTTAATGGTGGACCACTTCTCAGGCGGACACGGCTCCGCCTGCTCCTCGCCCAGTCGATTGGGACCATCGCCGAGCGGCAAGGCGCAGCAAAGTGCCAAAGCTCTTACGGACATTCCAGTGAGAGGGCACCCTTCAATACTTGCAATACTTGATCGCTTTGAATCCTGCGCGAGATGCGCGTAGTATAGTTCGATGCCGAGCGAAAACCGATATCAGAACGTTTCTGAGAAACCATGTTCACATTTCTAGGTTTGCGCAATTTCCGGGCGTTTGAGAAGGTCGAGATTGACTTTGCCCCCATTACTATAATTGTTGGGCCCAACAACGCAGGGAAGTCCTCAATACTAAGCGGCTTGCGCATACTTTCGCAGACCGCGCGTAGCGAAGACCCTCGCGCACCATTGCTGTTAAAAGGCCCTTTTGGAGACTTTGGAACATACAAGGATTTGGTCTATCAGAACCAGCGGAGGCGGACAATCGGGCTGACGGTGGGTGTCTCCTATCGTAGAAAGGACGCCAGCCGGGAGGCACGGCTCGAGATAACCTTTGCATACCGCGCACAGCGACGAGAGGTCGTACTTCAGGATTCGACGCTTTATGACGGGGCCGGGAGGAAGATAATCGCCACAAAATATTCTCCTTCGAGCGAAAAACAAACTGCAGAGATGTTTCCTGCGGACGGCCGCTCTGTAGGGCTGGCAGTCGCACCACGGCTCCTTCGGCCGATCCATTTCCTTGTACCTTATTGGAACTTGGAATACATAGGGCGCATGCCGGCACAACGCGAAAGGCCGCCTTCATCAATCATGCGTGACGCCGCTTTCGCAAGGGAGGCCTTTCATGCTTTCATTCGTGCATTCGCGGAGGTGGAGTACCTCGGCCCATTCCGGGTGAGCCCAGACCGCACCCCGCAGTTTTCGGGAGAGCGGCCAGTCAGTGTCGGCATGGACGGGGCTCGCGCTCTCCACGTTCTCGCAACAGACTGTCTCCAGCGAGGCCGCAAGAACAGAAGACTGCTAAACCAGATCGTTCCATGGCTCAAAGCAGCAGAGATCGCCGGAGATGTAATGGTACGGGCGTTGAGTGACCGCCATTTTGAGATGCTTGTCCAGCATTTCAGGACGGGCGAATTTGAAAACCTGGCCGACGTCGGGTATGGGACGTCTCAAGTCCTGCCAGTGCTTGCTGGTGGTTTTAACTTGTCACAGGGTTGGACATTCCTGGTTGAGCAACCGGAACTGCATTTGCACCCGAGAGCACAGGCCGAGCTTGGTGACTTTTTCGCAGCCCTTTACGAGAATCGCGTACAGTGCATTCTCGAAACTCACAGCGAGCACCTAATTGTGCGTCTACAGAAACATGTGGCAACCGGCAGAATAAATCCCGAGCATCTTGCCATTTATTTCGTCCATTCGCCAGGCTTGAAGAAAGAGGTTGTAAGGCGGAGAGTAGCCAGAAATGGACTTTTCGTTGACAAATGGCCACGTGGCTTCTTCGAAGACAGGTTGGAAGAAGTGACGCAACTTGCACAAGCGAGCTCCAAGGCGGAATAACAATTTGAGCGATGGGGTAACAGTCGACGCGACCGTGATGAGTGAGTTCAATCTGGCATATATTAGGGATATCCAGAACGAGGCTCGCGAATTGATCACGAATATCGAGGCGGCCCACGGCTTTGCGATAGATCGTGGGAAAAGAATCCAAACCGAATGGCTCTCCACCTGCTCCGGCCCTGTATTCGGCGAGTGGTTCCTAAAGCTTATGCACGAGGGGAATATCCGGTATGTGAATCCGAGCATCGATCTGTGTGACAGGAAACATATCACAATCCATTGTGGACTTCCGAAAAGTTCTAAGGATATCGTATACATCGCCACTGCCAATGTGACAACAGTACGCTACATAGTGTCAGAGGATCCAGATTTTTTTGACCCATAGATAAAGGCTCTTGCCAACGCAAAGGCGAAAGAGAAAGCAAAACAGCTTAGAAACGGCCGTGTATGTCAGCATTTATGGCGCAAAATGAGAATTCGTGTTGGAACTGTAAAACACGCCGTGAGCGAACTTTGCTTACGCGCAAATCTCGACCACCCCGCCGAAGAAGTCTGAAAAGTCAAATTTATTCAGGCTAAAATGCTGCGCATGAAAAACCAAAAGTCGGTGCGTGCGGGCAGGAAATCGCGGGAAACGAAAGAACGAGATAAGGCAACGAGACATAGGGACTATGCTAGGCGGTTTGAAGAAGCGGAGAAGAACGAGAATTGGGCAGTCACGATGAGTAAGGTCCGCATCCGACAAGCAGTCGCCAGGGCGCCGTGGCCACGCTGGCACCTACTGACATTCGCTGGGCCGGAAGACAGCTTCGACAGGATTGGGTTTCCTGATGGCCCGGCGCCAGCTTAGCGAACAAGAGTGCTAGGCTGCCCCTGACTCTTGATTGTCTGGGTTTGGTCCGGCGGGCAGGGTGTGAGCCTGCGTTTCCCGACACAGCGTCGAGCGTCCTACATTTAGACGACCGCCGTAGCTTCAAAACTTCATCGGCAACTGCGGCGTGGCGGGCTTGGCATCCCACTTCGATGGCTGCATGTTGAAGGGCAGTGATTCTGCACGCTCATGCTCTAGCTCGGGCACGACAATCCCGAGTTTTTCTTCCAGCCATTCTGCTACCAGGCGCCGATGGCAGCGCACGTTAAATGACTCCCAGCAAAGCAGAATGGCATTGGGGCCGAGGTCGTCCGCAACCTGCTTTGCGTCCAGCGATTCAAGCTGCTTGCGGTATTCCCGGTCAAACAGTTCGGGGTCCTTCGCCTTCAAAAGCCAGCGGGGTGGGGCAAGCGGCATGTATCGCTTGACGTGCGGGTTGAACCTGGGAATCCCTTGGCTGATCGCTACCGCGTCAGGATGATTTCCGCTCTTGGCAAAATTGGAAGTCGTGATCATTGTTTCATCCTACTTTCCCCCAATGAACATTATCAAAATCAGACTGCCGGGCAGCATACAAAGACGCGGCTGCCCTTCTTGCTCACTTTCCGAAACTGCCATTCCGCCGGGTCGGGATCAGGCTGGCCGGGCGCAAGAAAGCGGACTCTCCTCGAGCAGTCGGGTTTCTGCGCCGGCGCCCGCACCTCGACCGACCGTGATGGCAGGACGCCCGTGCAGAGGGCGACTTCGAGTTTGGTGAGCGCGCCCCTGGTGCAGTCGCAGCTTTCGGCAAGGGGTGAAGGGTCAGCCGAGGGGTCGCCGCCTTCAAGCGACCAAGTGCGCCGCAAGAACTCGGCAATCTCGGCGACTTCGGGCTTTCCGCAGGCCACCACCAGGCAGCGGCTCAGGAAGCGCGGTTCGAACGTGCTCGGTGGATTCGTCCCGTCCTCGCCCCGGCCATTACAGGTGAAAATCCAGATCACCGGCAGCGGCGTTCCCCGCTCCCAGCCGCCGCCGAATTTCGGCTTCAGACTCGATGTGCCGTCAAGCCGGGAGAGTAATTGAAGCTGCGCCTTGTCCGTCACTTGGTCTGCCTCGTCCACCTTCACGACGTGAAACTTCCCGCGCGCCGGATAATAGCAAAGGGTGTCGTTTAGCCGGTCGAGGGCCGCCACATCGCATCTCTGACTGCTGATATGGTGCAGGGTGCCGGGCAATTGCTCAGCGAAGGCCATCGCCAGAGTAGTCTTTCCGCAACCGGGACCGCCGACGAGCAGGACGGCCACCGGCCGCGGCGCTTTCAGGAGATTTCCGAACAGCCGTTTTGGACCTTCCAGCCCGATGAAGTCCTCGATCTTCCGGGGTTGGTACTTCTCGGTGAGAGGCATCGGGTATTCGAAACCATTCTGTTTGGGTTCGCCAAAATCAATGAGCGTCTCCATGGTTCGTCTCCAAAGATTTGATTTGCTGCTTCGAGTCTCAGTCCTCGTCCGGAAACATGATGGTGATGACTGGCTCGGGCGTGCCCCCAGGTCCGCACACTGCTTTCAGGGTCACCAGGTCACGTCTGTCCAGCCGCTCGCGGTTGTGGTTTCGGACGTAGAGTTTGAACAAGAGCGTGTCGCCGTTGAACCTGGCGGCCGCGCACCGGAACATCCAGAGGATGTCCCACAG
The DNA here is from genome assembly GCA_050010015.1 of Terriglobia bacterium. Taxonomy (GTDB): domain Bacteria; phylum Acidobacteriota; class Terriglobia; order UBA7540; family UBA7540; genus CAVROP01. The sequence goes on along the minus strand of JBEKLY010000321.1, from coordinate 3,695 downwards.
CCTGCCGGCTTCGTCCTGGCAGTTCACGCCCTCGGGGACCTCCACGTACTTGCCCCACACCGTGCGAGTCATGGCCACCGGAAATTTGACCCCTGCCTCCCGAGCCACGCTCGAAACGTCCACGAGCACACCGTCCTCGATGGCCTGAGCCCGGCTGTAGCTGCTGATTACTTCGCCAAATAGTTCGCTGGTCATTTGAGGCTCCTCTCTGGAGTTAAGCGCTCCGACGACCGCCAGGCGGGGCAGGACGGCCGCCGCAGGGCTCAAAAGGTTGTTACTCGTAATAGATCCCACCCAGCCCACCCCGCACCCGCTTGAGGCCAAGGTCGGCGTAGACCTGGCGCCGAGCCCGCGCTTCAGCATTCTTCTTTGTCTGTTTCGCCGCGATGGCTGCAATCTGCTCGGGTAGAGTGGGCTTGAAATACCCCTCTCCCCGGTCTGAATTCCACCCTGTGAAGGTGCAGAGATTCCCGTTGTTTTCGAGGACCATCTTTGACATGCGCCTGAGAGTCTCGTAACCGAAGCCCTCGACGGTCAGATAATCGAATTCGGTGTTGTGCCGGACGGGAATCATTTGATCGTTCACCTTCGCTGTAGTCATGAACTTGGATGGGTCGGCCATTTCGGTTCCCCTCTCGGTGTGTGTCTTGCTATTCATGACTATAGTATCGCTCGACTAGATAACAATGTCAAGAAGATTACGAGGGTTGCAAAAGAACTTCGCAGGCGATCGGCCTGCCGCAAGCTCACCGAAGATTACGTTCTGTTTGGCAATTGGATTGTCTGCAAGAAAGGATATGCTCGACTTGCCGTTAACTCTAAGTATCATAGACGTAATGAGTTGCGGGGAATCGCGCTAGGCTCCCCATAGAGGTACGTTGGGGCCTGGGTATGAGGAATGGTAAGGGAAACTAAGTTGTTGAAAATGAATAGGTAACGGTGGCGGAGCGCAAAATCAGTTGACCTTTCGGGTGTAATTCCGGGTGCGAATCAGAAAAAGTTAAGATAGGCTAGACGTGGTGGCTCGATTGGGTCGCCCCACAATCTCTTGCTGTTGTTTTCGCTCATTGTTCATTGCTCTTCTCGATGAATTGTTGGATCAAGGCTAGCCGGCCGGGCGGAGAGACACCCGGCCCGAGCTCAGACCGGCGCTTCTCTCCAAGAACCGGCTTGAGTGGACGGGCGGCCAAGGAACGCTCTCCCTAAGCCGAAGGCACAGCGTAATATGCTGCGCTAGACGCAAGTCTAGTTCGTTGGGAGACCCCCCGGCTCTGCCGGGGAGGCAGCCAGAGTTTGACAGATCCTGCAGTACGTTGTTGGGAGATTGATCACGACGAGCATTCTCGAATGCGTTGGCGCCAGTCGAAACCGACGCGTGTCCACCGCGGGGATCAAAAATCGTGTCCAACGGTGCAGGGCGGGGAACGTCTTGGTGAATTGACCAAACGCACTTCGAAAACTCGCGCTATCACTCCCGCTTGGTTTTGCGGGGCCGCGTTAGCGACCCCGAGCCGCTTTGAGCGGCTCACAGCCTAAAGCCTCCGGCTTTGCCGGAGGATACTTACTACGTCGCATAGAACGCGAGAAGAATGATTCCCTAGCTGGCACGCAGGTGCCCAAACTCTAGCTCGCGGTGGATTGGGAGCCTACCTCGAGGCAAGTGCGTCCTGGGCCTTCCGCTTCTTCATTTGCGCTATCTGCTCGTCGGCGTAGGTCTTAATCAATGTGCCCTGCCCAAGCCCGCCCGCCTTCTTAAACGCCAGAACGGCATCGTCCCACTTGCCGTCCAGGGCATAAGCCTCGCCCAAGCGATAGTAGTCACGCGGATCAGGATTGGCGGACGATGACACGGCGGTGTTCAACTCGTGTTCAGCCTTCGCCAACTCGCCGCGGTCAAGGCCGGCCGGTCCGCCGGACGCCATCTCGAGATGGACCGTGCCAAGCGGTCCGTAGATTTCGCCAGCAAAGCCAGCCAAGCGTTTCTGGTACTCCGCATCTGTCTCAGTGGGCTGCCTGGGAATCTGTGAAATGAGCTTCAGCGCGTGATCGGCGTCTGCTTCCGCTTCGCGCATAATCTTGCCCCGGTCCGCGGCGTGGGCACGGAGGTACTGCGGCTGAGGCAGCATCCCCAGCCGCAAAATCAGGGCGGTGAGATTATCACGATTCAGCTTCAGGCTCTTGCTGGTGTAGTCGACGACTTTCTCTACATCGCCCTTTTGCTGATAAGCATTGGCGCCGAAGGAGTAAACGTAGCTCAGCAAGGGGCTCTGGGGGAATTCCTGGGCGAACTTGTCGACTAAAGCGATGGTTTTGCCGGGATCCGACTCGACCGTGATGGCCGAGAAACTCCTGGCTTGTTCTTTAGGGACATTTTGGGTGCCAACGGGAGTCGGTCCCAAGATCATTTTCGCCATTTGCGCGCGCACCTTCGGGCCCGCCTGCCGCACCGCCTCGATCACCTCGTCACTCGCATTGGCCTTGCGGAGCTTCTTCTCGATGCCGCGAGTCAGGTCAAAATCCACGCCGCGCTCACGCACTTCTTTGATCACAGTTTCGCCTGGGGCGCCTGCTACGTCCTTCGTTACCTCCTTCTCGGTCATCAGGACGGGCATCTGTCCCTGGTCTTCGAGTTGCTTGCGCATTAAGTTCTGGTTCAGTATTCCTTTTTGCGTCGAGGTAATGGGCGCCATGTAATCATCCGGCACGATGTCGCAGCGCGCCCCGGGGTGCGCCGTGTTCTGGGCCGCCGGGTCCTGGGATTGTGGCGATTGCGGCTGCCCTGATTGCGCATAGAGAACGCCCGTCAGACCAAAAGTCACCACCACCCGAAGGATTTGCTTCAACCTCATACCCGTCTCCAGTTTCTTGCGTTTGCCCTGAGCGGGTCCCCGCCGGATCCGATGGGAACAGTATACAGGAACGGCGACATAACGTCAATCAATACCGACGTTCCGGTTTAGAAGAGACAGCCCTCTCCCTTGGGGAGAGGGTGGCCCGTGGCGGCGCATTCACCAGCCGCCGCGGGCCGGGTGAGGGGTAACTTACCCAGGCAAACGAGCTAGCCGGCACCACGATGGGCGGTGACGCGCCACCCCGTCGCAACCCCGAATGCAAAGCGGGGGGTGAACATCAACATGACTGTTCGCCGCCACAGAGAATCGCTCCGCTTACAAATAGGAGGAATCAGGCCCGGCGAAACCCGGCAAAGAACCCCTCACCCGTCACGTTACGGCGTTAGAAGGGTTAGAGAAACAAAAAACCCTTCGGCTCACCCGGAATTCTGAGTGAGCCGAAGGGGTAAAGGGTAGCGGCGAGTTTACCGCGCCACATCCCTAGTTAGAAATGTAACCGCAACGAGCCTTGCAGCTCACGGCCGTAGTTAGCGCCGTTGGTGCCACTTGCCTCGTAGAGGCTCTTGCCGTCGCTCGCTCCATACGAAGAACCGATCTGCGGGTCGGCGGGGATAAAGCTGTTGGGCGTGTTGTACATCTCCAGCCGGAACTCGAGGTTGAAGCGCTCGTTGATGTTGAAGGTCTTCGAGGCCGTCGAGTCAAGCTGCCAGAAGCGTGGCCCGCGCAGACCCTCATAATACGGAGGTGCGGTCGGTATGGTATAGGACGGCGGGGTAGTGATGCAATTCGGATTGAACCAGTACCCGTTCGGTTTGTTCTGCCTGGGGTCGCACAACATCCCCG
>JBEKLY010000320.1:0-21112 GCA_050010015.1 Terriglobia bacterium | reverse complement strand
TAAAGAGGGTAGGTCGGCACTACAACGGCTTTCTGAAAAGCCTGCTTGATGGATAAGAGGTTAGACCAATAGGGAGCTCAACTTCCCCTCACAAATGTGCGGAACTGCGAAGGTGGGGCTAAACTATGTCTGGAGCCTTCATGCCTGAATTCCCTTCTTCGCAGGAAGTCCTGAAGTTGTTCGAGAAAGATCCGCAGCGGACTTTCCGCTTGCGCGAATTGGTGCTCGAGTTGGGCCTGCGCTCGAGTCAGGCGCGAGAGCTGAAGAGTGTTCTGAAGGGTCTTGCCCGCAGCAAGAAACTCGTTTACCTCAAGAAAAATCACTATGCCTTGGTCCACAAAGGGCGATACGCGGCGTCGGAGGATGGCGTACGCGGGATTTCCGCTGGACGGGAAGAGCCGCGGACCCCAGAACCGGGGGTCCGCGCTACCCACGCTGCAAAATCGCCCAACGTGGTGAGCGGCCGCTTGATCGGGCACCGCGACGGGTACGGCTTCGTTGTCCCCGACACTCCCCTGGCGGGCACCGACCTCGACATATTTATTCCACCCGATGGCATGGGTTCAGCCTTGCATGGCGACCGGGTCGAGGTGCACTACCAGCGATCGACGAGGGGGTTTAAGAGCGAAGGCAGGATGGAAGGCCGCGTCATTCAAGTCATCGAGCGCGCGCAAAAGACCGTGGTGGGGCAATTCCACGCGGGCCCGCGTTATAACTACGTGATGCCTTTCGACCAGCGAATTCCATTCGAAATCGTAATTCCCGATGAAGGGGCGGTTCGCGAACCGCCGCGACGGCGCGACCGGCAATTCGGGGGAGAGTCCAACGGACGCTCAAGTGTTGCGGCGGCGGGAGGTCAAGAGCGCGGGCAAGATGCCCGTACGACCGCGGGCGAGACGCCCGAGCCACATCCCCTGCTCCATGACCGCCGCGACGCGCGTGATCTCGATGGTTTCATCGTGGACGTAGAAATCACCAATTATCCTCGTCCTGCCGCGCTGCCTCGCGGGCGCGTGATCGAGGTGCTGGGCCAACGTGAGGAGTTCGGCGTGGACGTGGAGATCATGATTCGCAAGTTCCATCTTCCCCACCGCTTCCCCGCCGATGTGCTGGCGGAGGCAGACGCCGCTCCGCAGCTCATCCCCGAGGGCGACCACGAGGGCCGCCGCGATTTCCGCGGCTTGCCCATCGTCACCATCGACGGCGAAACAGCCAAGGATTTTGACGATGCGGTGTATGTGGAGCCGTTAGCTGGGGGCCATTACCTGCTGCAGGTTCACATCGCGGACGTGGCGCACTACGTACGGCCGGGCTCGGCGCTCGACCGTGAGGCGCGCCTGCGCGGCACGAGCGTCTATTTTCCGGACCGCGCCGTGCCCATGCTGCCGCTTGAACTCTCGAACGGCATCTGCAGCCTGAACCCGCGCCTGGATCGGCTGGTGATGTCCGCACTCATGGAATTCGATTCCGAGGGACGCCTCGTGGAATATGAACTGCTTCCCGGTATCATCCGCAGCGCCGCGCGGATGACTTATACCGCGGTGCGAGACATCCTGGCCGCTGAGCCCGCCGCCTGCGAGCGTTACGCCGCGCTCGTCCCTGAGTTCAAACGCATGGAGGAACTGGCGCGCCTGCTCGCTCGCCGTCGCGAGGAGCGAGGCTCGATCGACTTCGACTTGCCCGAACCCGAAATCGAGTTCGACGAACACGGCCGCATGACCGGCATTACACGCTCGGAGCGTAACTTCGCACACCGGATCATCGAGGAGTTCATGCTGGCGGCGAACGAGGCCGTGGCTTCCTATCTGGAAACTAGAGGAATTCCCTCGCTTTATCGCATCCACGAAAAACCTGACGCAAAAAAAGTGATCGAGTTCGAGGAGATCGCGGCCGGCTTCGGCTATTCGCTGGGCATCGAACTGCCCGCCGCGCGCCGCACTCGCATGCGCCTGCGAGACGAACGCGACCGCTACCCGCGCTTTCACGAAATGCTCGAGGGCGAACTGAAGATCAGCTCCTTTAACTACCAGCAGCTCACCAAGCGGATCGAGGGCAAGCCCGAAGAACGAATTCTTTCTTTCCTGATGCTGCGCTCGCTTAAGCAGGCCCGCTACTCGGAGGAGAACGTCGGCCACTTCGCGCTGGCAGCTCCAACCTATACCCATTTCACCTCGCCCATTCGCCGCTATCCGGATTTGATCGTGCACCGGATTTTGAAGGCGGCGCTCGCGCAGGGAGGAGGCACGGCTCGGAGAGTGACGCAGCCGTCACGCGAGCGGGACGCTCGCGCGACCGCGGGCGGGACGCCCACGCCACAACTTCCGGGTGCGGCGTTTGTCACTACCGAAGAACTGCATGCCCTGGGACTTGAAACATCCGAATCGGAGCGCCGCGCCGCCGAGGCCGAGCGCGAGTTGATCGAATGGAAGAAAGTACAATTCATGGCGCAGCACGTGGGCGATGAGTTCGAAGCGCTCATCATCAACCCGATCAAACACGGGTTTTTCGTGGAGCTGACAGACCTCTTTGTGGAGGGATTTGTCCCGCTCTCGAGCCTCGAAGACGACTATTACGTTTACCGCGAACGCCTGCGCGCCATCGTCGGCGAGCACACGAAGCGCACCTTCCGCCTGGGGGAACGAATTTGCGTGTGTCTGGTGCGAATCGACAGGGAGGAGAATAAGCTTGAGTTCTCGGTGGTGGAAGAAACGTAACCGTGCCGCATGGACCAACGGGCGGAGAGACCGCCCTCTCCCGCGGGGAGAGGGTGTCCGGCGTCGGCGTCTTTTCTAGCCGTCGCCGGACGGGTGAGGGGTTACTTGCGGTCCACACCAATCACACGCATGCCGTTGGTCCTTTTGAGCGTTTGGAACCTCCACGCACGACTCTCATAAACTTGCGCCTGCAAGGCCGATTTGCAGAGCACTCTTGCTTGGCTTAGCGCGAGGCGGCCTATACCCTGCGGACGGAGGATGGCGCAGAAAACTAACCCCTCACCCGTCTCGCTCCGGCTGACGAGACCGCCGGCAGCGGGACACCCTCTCCCCTGGGGAGAGGGCTGTTCATCTAAATCAAGGTGGCTGCATCAATTGAAACTTTTCTCCGCAAATCGGCGCGCGACGAGTATTATTCCTGTTTGGACTCTCACTCTCAGATAGGATTCAATTGACGCTGTGACCATCGACGAACAACTTGCTTACCTTACCAAAGGCGCGGAAGAGACGATCCGCGTGGAAGAACTCAAGGCCAAGCTCGAGCGCTCCGCCCGGACCGGAAAGCCGCTGCATATCAAGGTTGGATTCGATCCTACGGCGCCGGACATTCATCTGGGCCACACGGTGGTGATCCGCAAGATGAAACATTTCCAGGATCTCGGCCACACCGTTGTCTTTCTGATCGGCGATTTTACCGGCATGATCGGCGACCCATCCGGCCAGAACGTGACCCGCCCGCCCTTGACGCCTGAGCAGGTGGCGGCCAATGCCGAGACTTACAGAAAGCAGGTCTTTAAGATCCTCAGTCCCGAGAAAACCGTCGTGGACTTCAACAGCCGCTGGCTGGGCGCGCTCAAGGGACGAGACTGGATCACGCTTTGTTCCAAGTACACAGTGGCGCGCATGCTCGAGCGCGACGACTTCTCGAAACGCTTCAAGGAGCAACGCCCGATCGCCATTCACGAACTGCTTTATCCCCTGGCCCAAGCCTACGACTCCGTGGCGCTCGAAACCGATGTGGAGTTGGGCGGCACCGATCAGAAGTTCAATCTCCTGGTGGGGCGCACCATCCAGCAGGAATACGGCCTGGAATCGCAAGTCATCATGACCATGCCGCTGCTCGAGGGGCTCGACGGCGTGCAGAAGATGTCGAAGTCGCTGGGCAATTACGTGGGCATCAACGAGCCGCCCGGCGAGATGTTCGGCAAGCTGATGTCCATTTCCGATGACTTGATGTGGCGGTACTACCTGCTATTAACGGATATGACGACAGCACAGATCGAGGAGCTTAAACAGGCTGTGGGTTCGGGCAAGGAGCACCCTCTCGACGCAAAGAAGGCCTTGGCACGCCGCATCATCACGGACTTCCATGACGCGGAAGCCGCCGCGCAAGCGCAGCGGGACTTCGAAGCCCGGTTCAGGGACAAAGGGCTTCCGTCAGTGATCGAGGAGATTCCCTATAACGTGCCCGGCAAGCAGAAACTCTTTCGCCTGCTGGTTGGTCTGAAGCTCTTCCCATCAAATGCCGAAGCGCAGCGGAAGATCAAGGAAGGCGCTGTCGCCATGGCAATCGGCGACTCGAAGCAACCGGAATGGAAACGGCTCACCGACCCCACGTGGGAGTTCGATCCGAGTCAGTTCCCCGACGTCATCTTTCGAATCGGCACGCGACCACCGGTGAAAGTAGTATTCGGAGACTGATGCAGCAATTCAAGATCATCGTCGAGAAGCATCGAGACGGCTACGTGGCCTACCCACTCGGTGTGTCGGGCGTGATAATTGGGGAAGGCGACACGTACCAGGCGGCGCTTGCCGATGTCAAGTCGGCCATTCGGTTTCACATCGCGAGCTTTGGAGCTGAGGCGCTCCAAAACCAGCCCCCAGCACCGAAGGCAGGCAATGAGTAGCGCAGACCTGCTGCTCAAGGTCTGCGGCTTTTATCTTGCCTAAGAACCGCAGATCTTGGAAACCAGGTCTGCGCTACCCGCTCATGCGCTTCATCATTCTCATCAATCCTAATGCGGGCCGGGGCAAGGCGCGTTTGGTACTGCGCGAGGCGCTCGAGGTGGTGCGGCGCGAGGGCATCGCGGCTGACGTCCAGGAGAGCCGCGACGCAAAGGACCTGCTTGCACTAGCTCGCCGGGCCGCGGCTGAGAAACCCGATGCCGTCGTTTCGGTCGGCGGTGATGGGACTCAGCACTACGTCCTCAACGGAATAATGGGGAGTGAGGTTCCCCTGGGGATTATCCCTTGCGGAAGCGGGAACGATCTCGCCAAGGGCCTGGGAATACCAGTCGAAGCACGCGCGGCGGCGGAAGTGCTGTGCGTGGGCAACACTCGCCGCATCGATCTGGGGCGAACGGGAAACACGGTTTTCAGTTGCATTGCCGGAGCGGGTTTCGATTCCGTGGTGACCCGGTACGCCAACGAGCGAGTCCGCCGCCTGAAAGGTTCCCTGGCGTATGGCTGGTCAATCCTGCGCTCTCTCGAGAACTATCGTCCCGAACCGCTCGAAATCGTTTCCGACGTGCGGAAATTCTCGGGACAAGTGATCTTCGCAGTGGTGGGCAACAACGTATCCTACGGTGGAGGAATTCATCTGACTCCGCGCGCCCGGCTTGATGACGGCTTGTTGGACGTTTGCATTGTGCCGTACATGGGGAAATTGGAACTTCTGAGTTGGGTGCCCAGCGCCTATCGCGGGCAACACCTCCGGCATCCGCGTATTATCTACTTTCAAACCTCCAAAGTCTCCTTGAGCAGCCCCTCCCGTCTGGAACTTTTCGGAGACGGAGAATTCATACAGGAACTCCCAGCGACTATCGAAGTTGTTCCAAGCGCTCTGGAAGTCATTGTGCCAGCAGCATGCGGCAGGCGGGCATCAGTGATTCGAAAGTCCGCCTAGCTATGTCATTCCGAGCGCAGCGAGGATTCTCGCACGGCGTCGAACTCGTCGCGTGACGAAGTCCAGTGCAAGATTCCTCGCTGCGCTCGGAATGACAGGGTGATCGAATTTGGCAGACGCCAGAAGTAGAGGGCCGTTCGTCGATTCTGAGGAGTTGGCCGGCCTTGCAACGCTAAGAACTGGGCGGGGGAATCGTCAGGTTGATGACTACTTTCCAGCGGGTGTCGAAGGAAGTGACCTGCCGGGTCTCGGAAGCAACGCCTTTGAACTTCGCCTGAATTTCGAAATCGTGGTGGGGGTCGAGATCGGTGAATTGGTATTGCCCATTCTCATCCGCGTAGATGGCCAATGTCTTGCCCGTCTGAAGATCCTTGAGCGTCACCTCAGCGCCGCCAATAGTTTTCTCAGCCGGGTCCTGCACCTGCCCCGTCACGGTTTTGGTGGTGGGGGCTTTATTCTTCTTCGCAGCCAGACCGGACGCGGGCACTAGACAGGCTGCCGCGAGCAAGCAACACAGGACGGAACGGTCGAGCGGCTGCGCCACCGCTCGGCTCAACCAAACCGGCAGAGACCTCCAGGCAGGATCCAAGGGTATACGAGCGCTCAAATCACCACGCCTCCTCTTCCTCTTCTTCCTCACTTGACAGCGCTTCCAACTCGACGGGATCCGTGTTCACCACTTGCAGTTCCACTCCACATTCCGGACAATCCACTGTCTGTCCTTCTTCCACGTCGTCATCGATATCAATTGCGGTTCGGCATTCGGGACAATTGGCCATAGTTCACCCCCGGCATCGTATCTATCCAGCATAGAAAAGTCTAGATCATTTCCCAAAACGATGTCCAGCGGTTCGCGAATGGCCTTTCGCAAGTTCGCGCAATTGGCTCTTCCCATTCTGCGCACTGAGTATTACGCTGACAGAGATCGGAGGTAATCACTGACCAGCCGTCGTGTTGAATAGGAGCACGGTTGCTGATTCTGACTCCTTCAGGCAATCGAGAGGTGCCCAATGAAGAACCATTACAGATTTGCGACCTTGGCGGTTCACGCCGGGCAATCGCCCTGTCCCGTGACCGGAGCTGTGGATACTCCGATCTATCAAGCCACGACCTTCGCAGCCGCCGACTCCGACGAGATGGCCGCCGTCTATGGCGGAGAGAAGCCCGGCTATATGTACACACGTTACGGCAATCCCACTCTCCACGCGCTCGAGGAAAAGCTGGCGGCGCTCGAGTGCGGCGAAGCCGCCCAGGTTTTTTCCTCCGGGATGGCGGCCGTTACCTCGGCAATCCTGGGATACGTCCGGGCGGGCGACCACGTGGTTGCGGCGCGATCGCTTTACGGAGCCGCGTATGACTTTCTCAACAAAATGTTCCCGAGCCTGGGCGGGTCCGCGACTTTTGTTCAATCTACGCGGGTCGAGGATTATGAAAAAGCGATTCGGCCCAACACCAAGTTGATCTATTTTGAAACCCCCAGCAATCCCGTACTGGAGATTCTCGATATTGAGGCCCTCGCTCAACTGGCCCGCGCGCACGGCATCCCCTCCATGATCGACAACACTTTTGCATCGCCGGTACTCCAGCAGCCTCTCAAGCTGGGCGTCACGGTAGCCGTGCACGCCGCCACCAAGTACTTGTGCGGCCACGGCGACGCCATGGCGGGGGCGGTGGTCGGCCCCAAAGATTACATTCGCCGGCTGAACCAGGAAGTTCTGCGCGACTTCGGCGGGTGCCTCAGCCCGTTCAATGCCTGGCTGATCCTGCGCGGCACCCACACTCTCCACCTGCGCTTGCCTTTTCAATCCTCGAATGCGCACAAGATTGCGGACTTCCTCGCCCACCATCCCCAGGTGGAGCACGTGAACTACCCCGGCTTGCCAGGCCATCCCGGTCATGACATCGCCAAGAAGCAGATGACGGCATTTGGCGCCATGCTCAGCTTTGAAGCCAAAGGGGGCTATGAAGGAGGAAAGAAAGTCATGGATGGCGTGAAGGTTTTCATACGCGCCGCAAGCCTTGGGGACACACGCTCGCTGATCGTTCATTCCGCTTCCACGAGCCATCGGGCGGTCCCCCGCGAACAGCGGCTGGCCATCGGCATTACCGACGGCCTGGTGCGGGTTTCGGTAGGCGTAGAAGCAGTCGAAGATCTGATCGAAGACCTCGATCAGGCGCTCTTCGCTGTCATCCTGAGCCCTTCGCTTGTCATTCTGAGCGGAGCGAAGAATCTCGCTCTGCCGCTCAGGGTAAACTCCGCGAAGAGCCTGTCCTGAACGAAGTGAAGGAATCTCGCTCTGCTCAGGGTAAACTCCGCGAGGAATCTCGCCCTGAGTGTTTTCGAAGGCAGAGCCAGATTCCTCGTCGCCTGGGGCTCCTCGGAATGACAGCAATAACGAGTTCTCACACGGACTCTTGTGGTCGCCCGCGGGCAACTACAAGGATTGCCCCTACGACGATCCAACGATGTTGGCGATCACAGCCGCCGCAAATTCTTCCGTGGTGGCGTTGCCGCCCAAGTCGGGGGTGCGGATGCGTCGCTCAGCGGTCACCTTTTTGAGCCCCTCGAAAATGCGCGCGCCCGCATCCGGTTCACCAAGATGCTCCATCATCAACGCCGACGCCCATATGGCGGCAATGGGGTTGGCGATGCCGCGTCCTGCGATGTCGGGGGCGCTGCCGTGCACAGGCTCGAACATGGGAGGACCGAGGCGCTCGACCGGATTCAAGTTGGCGCTGGCCGCGAGGCCGAGGCTGCCTTGCAAGGCGCCGCCGAGGTCGGTAAGGATATCCGCAAACAGGTTTGAGCCCACGACCACGTCCAGACTCTCCGGGTGAGTGATCATGCGAGCGGCGAGCGCATCGACGTGGTAATTTGCGACGTGCACTTCGGGATATTCCCTGGCAAGCTCGCCGAGCACTTCGTCCCACAAGACCATGGTATAGGCCATGGCGTTTGACTTGGTGGCGCTGGCCAGGCGCTTACGGGGACGGAGGCGTGCCTGCTCGAAAGCATAACGAATCACGCGCTCCACACCTTTTCGCGTGAAAATGGACTGCTGCACAGCGATTTCATCGGGCGTGCCCTGCTTAAACCCGCCTCCCACTCCACAGTACTCGCCTTCCGTGTTTTCACGAACGAAGAGCATCCGAATGTCGTCGGCGCTCTTCCCTCGCAGCGGCGGTTCAAGGCCTGGAAGGATCTCGACGGGACGCAAATTGACATACAGGTCAAACCCGAAGCGGATGCGCAGCAGAAGTTGGCGTAGCGATATGTGATCGGGAACCGTGGGATGGCCGATGGCGCCCAGCAGAATGGCGTCGAAGGGGCGAAGCCGCTCGAGCCCTTCCTCCGGCATCATCCGGCCGGTGCGGAGGTAGTACTCGCAGCCCCACTCGAACTCCTCGAAGGACAAGCTGAAACGCCCGGCGGATGCGCCCGCAGCCGCATGCAAGACTTTCACAGCGGCAGGGACCACTTCTTTACCGATCCCGTCACCGGGAAGCAGGGCTATACGGTAGTTCTTGTTGGGCATCGGCGCCTCCTTTACGCTATCTGTCATTCTGAGCGAAGCGAAGAATCTGCATTAGTTCGCCTCGGACCGGAACTGCAGATCCTTCGCGTAGTTTACCCTGAGCGAAGCGAACGGGCTCAGGATGACAGCGACTTTCATCTCTCTGGGTGGGCTGTACGTCCGTGTGCACTCAGAATGACACCGTCTCCGCCGCCACGTGAACGAATGTAGGTCCCGAGCTTAAATAGTGTACAATCTTATGCTTTTGGGGCAGTACATTATTCATCGGGGCGGAGCGCAGTGAAATCAGGCCTATTGAAAGCGATTCTCACCGATAGTCATTTCTGGTTGCCGGTGGTCGTGTTGATTTTTGGCGTTGTACTTCTCATTTACCTCCACTGAGAGGGTACCAGCCTGCTCACCAAACCTGACGCTTCAATTTCCGCCGGCGCGCGCTCGATGCACGGAGTGGGGGTGATTTCCGGCCTCGCTGCGGGCGTGTGGCTGGGCGGGGCGGAAGCCCCGACCAAGCTCGTGATCGTAGGAGTCTCGCCGTTTGTCATCTCGCTCGCCATGGTGGTGGGTGTGTTCGTTGCGCGCTGGACACTTCCCACCATTCTGAAAGGCACGGGATACGTCTTCGACGACCTCAGGGCAAGAGTTCACCTGGTGATTTGGGCCATCCTCGCGGGCGCCCTTTGGGCGGTGGCCAATACGCTTACGGTTTTCGCCATCCGCGACGTGGGGCTGTCAGTGGCCTTCCCGTTATGGAACATTAACAGCCTGGTGGGCTTGTTCTGGGGATGGTTCTTGTTCAACGAATTGCGCGGGGCCGGGGTCCGTCAAGGGTCGAAGGTCTTGGGCGGCGCGGCGGCAATCGTGACTGGAGCTTGCCTGATGGCTTACGCCACAGCACAGCCTGGCACGGGGATGCCACATCGCGCCACGGCCGGCGTGCTCGCAGCGCTGGGCGCAGGACTCCTCTGGGGAACGATGTACATCCCCTATCGCAAGGCTTACATCAGCGGCATGAACCCGCTCTCCTTTGTGACGGTTTTCACAGTCGGTGAACTCTTCACCATGTCGGCGCTGGCGCTGATCTTTCGCGGCGGCCTGAGTCCCCTCCTCAAGGAGCTTGCCCAGGCGCGCGTAGCGCTGTTCTGGCTCTTCCTGGGAGGATTCTGCTGGGTGGTGGGAGATCTTTTTCAGCAATACGCGGCGAAATATATCGGCATCGGGCGTGGCATTCCACTATCGAATACCAACCAGCTTTGGGGTCTCGCGTGGGGCGCACTGGTTTTCGGAGAACTGAGCGGCAAGAGCGGAGCCGCGCAGGGGCTTATCCTTGCCGGCTCGGCCACGATGATCGTAGGGGCAGTGGCCATCAGCCTGGCCGAGGCGCCCGCCTCTGAACAGGAATCGTGGCGCGCCAGTCAAAGGCGCGAAGAGGAGCGCTACCAACTCGTCGCTGAGCCCTCAAAGACTTCGGCCCAAGGAGAGGCGACAGAACGCCGCGCGGGCCGGCGTTGGTGGGATATACCGATTGTTGCGATCGCAGCGGGAATCTTCTTCTTGCTGGCAAGGGGAGCGCATCGCCCGCCCATGGCGATAAATCTCTTGTGGACGTCCCTTCTCGCCTTCGCTATGCTGGGTTTCCTTTTCGTCTGTGGTTGGGTGCTTTGGAAGCGCACCAGGTTTTTGTAGCGGTGGGCACCCAATTGAGTTTGCCGCGACAGGCTGTCATTCCGAGCGCAGCGAGGAATCTCGCTCTGCCTCGGCACAGTCCTGACGGGAAACATTCAGAGCGAGATTCCTCGCGGAGTTTATCCTGAGCGGCAGAGCGAGATTCTTCGCTCCGCTCAGAATGACAAGCGAAGGGCTCAGAATGACAGCGCAGGGCTCGGAATGACACTGTTGGACAAGGCTTGTATACGAGAAGTAACCGGCAATAAGGAGTGAAAATGACGAAGCAGTATTGGCTCTTGGCAGTTCTGCCCTTGGCGTTGTTCTGCGCTTCGGCGAGTGCGCAAACCGTTGCCCCAAAGCTCATAGACTGCCACGTTCACTATAACGGAGATCCGGAATTCATTCACAAACTGGTCGCCAAGCTGGAATCTGTGGACGGGCTGGCATTCCTCCTGGTTCGCCACGACAATCTGGCCACGGCGAAGCCCATGATCGACGAAGCTCCCAACCGGCTGATCGGATTTGGCGACATCGATCTCGACGATCCCCGCGCCCTGGAGCTCGTGGATGAGTTCCACGCGGCAGGATTTCGGGGTCTGGGCGAGATGGAAACTCCCCTGAAGCAGTTCTACGATCCCAGCTATTGGCCGATTTACGAGCGAGCCGAAAAGTACGGGATGATAATCCTGTTCCACACCGGAATCGTGATGCGCACAAATCCCAATATCCCGGTTGATGTGAGCATCGAACGGATGCGCGTAACCACCCTGGACGGAATCGCGCGGCATTTCCCGGGAATCACCCTCATCGGCGCGCACCTGGGCAACCCGGACTACGCCTGGGCAGGAGAGTTGGCCCGCTGGCATCCCAATCTCTTTTTCGACCTTTCGGGCTCAACGCTGATCAAAACCCAGAACAACTACACTTTCTTCAATTCCATCTTCTGGTGGTCCGGAGTGGAGAGCCCGCACACTCCCAAATCAGGAGCCAGTGCTTTCGAGAAAATCGTGTTCGGGTCCGACGTGTTCGGCGGGGACTTGGAGGAGTTTGACCTGGCGCTGGCTCGCTATCACAAAATGCTCGACGCCTGCGCGGTTCCGAAGTCGGCACAAGATAACATTTTCGCGGGGACTATGTGGCGAATACTGCAGAAGCAGTGATGAGTGACAAGTGACGTGTGACAAGCAGGTACGCGCCAGCCAGGGCTAAGTGTTCTGCAGGTCGGCGGCCCTCGGAAACTTTGAACCCCCTCACCCGGCCCGCCCCGGCTGAAGAAAACGCCGGCTGCAGGCCACCCTCTCCCCCAAGGGGGAGAGGGCTGTGAGTCGGTTCTAAGGGCGGGGACGCTCGAGACTGGAATGAAAAGAGGGACGCGAACCGGAATCCGGTGCGGCTCGTCACTTGTTACCCGTCACTGCTTTTCCGACTCGTCACTCGTCACTCGTCACTTGTCACTCATCACTGCCCTTAGAATATTTCGAACCTCTCCTGCTGCACGGCGGCATCGCTCTTGACAACGACGTCTTTATGGGTGAGGGACTCGAGTTCCGAAAGCAGCGCGCCATCGCGGGATTTGAGGACCTTGGCCACTTCAGGATTCACCCGCACGGTCATGGTTTTCCCCTCGATCTGTCCGGCCATGGTTCGAGCTTCCGCCAGAATCTCATAAGAAACCGTCGTCGGAGACTTCACCCACCCTGAACCGGAGCAATAGTTGCACCGCTCGCACAGCGTTCTTTCCAAGGACTGCTTGACGCGTTTCCTGGTGATGGCCACCAGGCCAAAATCGTGGAAGGCGATGACCTTGGTGGGCGCACGGTCTTTACGCAGCGCCTCCTCGAGCACCTGCGTCACCTTGGCGCGGTTCTTGCGCTCGTCCATGTCGATGAAATCGACTACGATTATGCCGCCCAAATCGCGCAAGCGAACCTGCCGGACGATCTCGTTGACGGCCTCGAAGTTGGTTTTCAGAATGGTGTCTTCCAGCCTGTTTGTCTTGCCTACGTATTTGCCCGTATTGACGTCAATGGCCACCAGGGCCTCGGTCTGGTTTATGACGATATACCCACCGGACTTGAGCCACACTTTGGGCTTCAGCGCCTTCTCGATTTCCGGCTGGACTCCGAACTCCTCGAAGATGGGCGTCTCGCGGCTGTAAAGCTTGACCTTGCCGATCAAGGTAGGCTGGCTGTGATTTACAAAATCCAACACCCGCTCGTACTGAAGTTCACTATCCACGCGCACACTTTTGAAATCGGGAGTAAGCGTATCGCGCAGCACGCGCTGCACCAGATCAAGATCACGATGAATCAGTGCAGGGGCCTTGGCGCGCTCCGTTTTGCTTTTGATCTCATTCCAGAGAGTGGAGAGGAATTTGAGGTCCCTTTTCAGCTCTTCCTCGTCGCGGCCCTGGCCGGCGGTGCGCACAATGAACCCGCCCGTCAAGGAGCCTTTGTTTTCGAGGATGATATTCCTCAAACGGAAGCGCTCTTCTTCCGATGCGATCTTCCGCGACACGCCGATGTGTTCGACCGTGGGCATGTAGACCAGGTAACGGCCAGGCAGGGCAACGTGAGAAGTAATGCGCGCGCCCTTCGTGCCCAGCGGTTCTTTGGAGATCTGTACAAGGATCTCCTGGCCTTCTTTGAGCAGCTTCGAAATCTGGACCGGCTGATTGTTGCCGGGCCGCGGCTCCCACTTGGAGTCGCCACTACCCTGACCCTGATAGCCCGGCCCTCGACGCCCTCTCCTGCCACGCCGGGGTGCGAATCGTGGCCGTTGGTGGGGCTCCCGCAGGGTGTATGCTCCCTCAGTGGGCGCCCCGGAGGGCTCGGCTGCTGCGGGCGGAGCGGGCGGGACCTGCGGTTCCTGGCCGGACACGGGGGGAAGTTCGGCGACAGTCTCGGCGGATTCAGAAGTCTCGGAAACGGATTCAGTCTGAGTTTCTTCCTCGAGCTCTGCGGCAGTGGCAGGCACTGCAGACTCTTCCGCGATCTCCTCTTCGTCCGTGCTGCCGGTTTCCGCTCCAGCTTCATCTTCCCCTTCCACAGGCTGAACTTTTGTGTCTAATGAAGGCGCGGAAGGCCCGAGCCCGATTCTCTCTTCGGCATTCCCTGCTGCTCCCTCTTCTACGCTTGCCTCGGATTCCTCGCTTGCGGTCGCGGGGACTTCCTCGGCTGTTCGCGAGCCGGCTTCCGCGGCGCCTGCCGTTTCTAGGGAAGGTACTGCGTCCTGCTCGGATTCCAAAACCGCGAGAGATGGAACGGCCACTTCCGAAGTGGAATCGATAACCTGCCCTGATCCTTCCGGCGCCGGAGGAGGAACGGCCGGCACGGGGCTCACGGCTGCCGATGTGGGTGGTTGGGGAAAAACCTCGGTTTCCAGTTGGTCACCCGGGGCGCCGCTTGCCTCAGGAAGCATCGGCTCCGGGATCGCCAGCTCTTCGCCGGCTATCTCCGCGATATTTGCGCTTTCAGCTTGTTCGAAAGCCTCGCCCTCTTCCGCCTCAGCAGGGACGGCCTCTTGGGGCTCAGGCGCGACGTGGCCGTACTTCGCCAGGGATTCTCCCGGCAGAATCTCAAACCCTTGAGCAGCAGGCTCATCTTGCCGCGGGACGAACTTGCGCTCCACGTGGCGATGCTCGCCGAACTTTCGTCCCCGATGCCGCATGCGGCGGCCGCGCGGCTCGAAGCGATTGTACTCATGCGTTTCGCCCGAGGGTGCGGGTGGGACTGGGGTTGGGGCCACGGGGGTAACGACCGCCGTATCAGAGGTGGCTAATTCGGCGGGTTGATCCTCAGGTTCTTGGGCAGCAGCGGCCGGCACCTGCGTGGTCGCAACCGGGACTTGGGGCGTCGCCTCCTGAGTCACGGCCTCAGCGGGTGGCGCAGCCGCCGGCGCTGCCTGTGCCGGTGCTGCGTCAAAGCTGATGGCATTCGCTTCCGCCTCTTCGAGAACCTTGTCGTAATCTTCCTGGTCCTCGAAGAAGAAATCTGAAACGTAGAGGAAAGCATCTCTGTCCAGCCCGATGTCCACGAATGCGGATTGCATCCCAGGAAGCACCCGGCTGACACGGCCTTTATAGATTCCTCCGACCAAACCGACATCGGTATCTCGCTCAAAATACACTTCCACCAACTGGTCGTCTTCCACGACGGCCAATTTCGTCTCGTGAGGAGACGAAGAGATATACATCTCCTTTGACATGAAAACTCCTTTTCAGGGCGGGCGGGGGATCCATCCGCTGGTTATCACGCTGCTCGAGCGCCGTCGAAGCGCGCGGTAGCGCCGACCTTACGGTCGGCATTTGCACTGCTGACCTAAAGGTCAGCGCTACCGTCAGCGTTCTACGGAGATCAACCCTCAGCTTCCCTGTCCCGGTCCCTTCAATGAGCTCTGCAGCTCTTCGGCGGTTGGACCGGGCTCAATCAATCTCGTGGTTCTAATGTCGCGCCTGGAAGCGCGCCGCACTGCGGATCCGCCGTTTCCGCTACCCACTGGCCCGAATCGAGCCAGTTCCAAAATCGATATCGAGCCCCCGATATTCGTCATCCCTGCCGAAGCAGGGATCCGGATTCTTCACCATGCCCAGCGACCCCCGGTTTGCAGGGGCGACGGTAACGCGAGCCTCTTGTGTGCTCGGCTGGGGCACTGCCCGCGTCATACGGACAGTACCTAATTCACAAATCGCCTTGCCCGGACGTTCATAGCCACGCCCAAGCCAAGGAAAGTAAACAGCAGGGAAGATCCACCCTGGCTCATAAGCGGCAGCGGAATACCCGTCACCGGGAAGAGCCCGATCATCATCCCCGTGTTGATGGCAACCTGGAAAAACAATACCGACGCCAGCCCCACCAGCAGAAACGCCCCGGCACGGTCCGGCGCCATTTGCGCCCCGTCCAGCAGACGGAGCAACATCGCAAAATAGAGTAGCAAAACGATCAGCGTACCGACGAATCCCTGCTCCTCTGCGAAGGCGGCAAAAATAGCATCTGCCTGCGAGACAGGGATGAAGCCCAGATGACTTTGGGTGCCATTTCCAATGCCTTTTCCCCGAAGGCCGCCTGAGCCGATAGCAATCTTGGTTTGGGTGACTTGGTAACTTGTGCCTTGCATGTTTTGAGAAGGGTGAAAGAAGGTCATGAACCTATCGCGCTGATAGGGCCGGAGGAAATGCCATCCCACCGGCAGGCACAGAACCCCTAAGAGCAGAAGCACCCCGACCTGCCGCCATTGAATGCCCGCCAGTAAGATACCGGCGCCGAGAATCGCGAAAAATGTCAAGGCGGTGCCAAGGTCGGGTTCTAAGGCCACCAGGACTGCCGGCACTGCCGCCACCAATCCCAGTTTGACCAAGTCGCCCCAGGTAGCGGACTTACCTCGCCTTTCGGCAAAATAGGCCGCTACACAGAATATTATAACCAATTTGACTATCTCTGACACTTGGAAAGTTAGTCCGGCAAACCGCAGCCACCGCTTGGTCTTGGCGATGGCATGGCCGGCCACCAGCAGTTCTCCCAGGACAAGCACGGACAAGATGTAGAGCCAGGGAGTTTGTTCCAAAAGGAAGTGGTAGTCGAGATGGCTAATGACTAGCGCCAGAACGATGCTGAGGATCAGCCAGTAGATCTGCTTTTTGTATTGGCCCTGGAGGGCGCCGTGCTCCGTGGTGCTGTAAATCTCGATGACCCCGATGATGGCGATAGCAACAGCCAGCGCCAGCAACAGCCAATCGACATCGCGAAATCGAAGCTTTTTGGTCATACTTCAGTGAACGGCTGTGCCGACCGCCGCTGGGGGAATCTGTACCTCACCGGCTTTACTCATCATCCGGTCGGGGTTCTGCGCTGGCGCCACCAGGGGTTTCTGTCCATTCTTCTTGTCGAAGTAGCGTTCTGCGCCGACTTCATGAGGTCCACGCTGGCCACCTGGGCGGTTCCAGTTTTGCCGCCAATGTCAATGCCAGGGCAGCGCGCCTCGATGCCTGTCCCTCCATCCTCATTGACGACACCCCACATACCACGCTTGACGACATCGAGTGTAGTGTCAGCGAGCGGAAAACTCTGCGCCGATTCGTCCGGCGGATCAACGCCGAGCGCCAGTAGTTGGTCTTTAAAGGCGAGATGCGGCCGACAAAAGACTCCGTCCGAGGCGACGGTGCCAATCATGCGCGCGAGCTGCAAAGGCGTCACCACCACCGCGCCCTGCCCGATGGCAACAGACATGGTTTCGCCCGCATACCATTTATGCTTGAAGACCTTCTCGACCCATCCCGGGGTGGGAATCAGTCCCGGCGCCTCGCCCGGCAAATCGATGCCGGTGCGCGCGCCCAGGCCCAAGCGCTTGGCGAAATAGGCGATCTTCTCTATTCCCAGGAGTTTCCCGAGGGTGTAGAAGTAGACGTCGCAGGAAACCGTAATTGCACGTTGCAAGTCGACGTGGCCATGCGACTTGTACTTCTCAATCCCGTCGTGGTAAACGTGTCCATAGATTTCGACTTGACCCGAGCAATTCAAGCTAAAGTCTGGCTGGACCGTCCCGGTCTCGAGGGCGGCGGTGGCAGTGACAATCTTGAACACCGAACCCGGCGCCAGTTGGGCCTGGATGGCCTTATTCATCATGGGCTTCAAGGGATCGTCGGCGAGTTTCTGCCATTCCTCGCGGTCGATCCGCTTGGCGAATTCGTTGGGGTCAAAGGAGGGGTGGCTGACCATAGCCAGCACCTCGCCCGTCCGCGGATCGAGCGCCACGACGGCGCCGGGCATCTCACCCAAGGCGGCTTCCGCCACCATCTGCAAATCCAGGTCGATGGTAAGCCGCAGGTCGTTTCCGGGCGTGGCGTTGATCGAAGTGAGCGAGCCCATTTCCTCGCCGCGGCTATTCACGATGACCCGCCTCAAACCGTCCTGTCCAGAAAGTATCTGGTCGTATTCACGCTCGATTCCAAACTTGCCTGCCACGTCGCCGGGGCGATAAGGAGAACCAGCCTTGGCGATCATATCCTCGGAAACTTCTCCCACGTAACCGAGAGTTGCCGCAGCTACTTCTTTCCGCGGGTACAGACGCTGCTGAACCTGGATAAGATCCAACTCCGGATACTCGAGGCGATGCGACTCCACAAAGGCGATGTCATCCAGCGTCGCCGACTGCTTCAGAACGATCGGTTGGAAGCGCGGCAGTCGCGCCGTGTGCTCCATCAAGCGCTGCAGTTCGTCAGAGTCGAGATCCAGGCCGCGCCTTATTCCTACCAGGCGTTCAGGAGATAGAGTAGACGCGTTCTCGCGCATCAACAGCACGCTGAAGGCGGGAAAATTGTCCGCCAGCACGCGCCCCTCGCGGTCCAGAATCCGCCCGCGCGGCGCAATCACCGGCAGGTTGCGCACCCGATTACGTTCAGCTTGATCTAGGTAAAGGCTATGCTGGCCGATCTGTATTCGCCAGTATCCAACCAGCAACCCGAGGAAGGTCACAGCGATAGCGTATTGGAAAAAAGCGATCTTCCAGGAAGGAAGCCGCTCTTGCTCCGGAAATCGAACTTCCATTTACTTGATACCGCCGGGGTGAGACACAAAGGCGCGTTGAGCCTGCCTCGAAAATCCAACCTGGTGGCGCAACCCGCTGGCGCTGCCTCGTGCGCCCCGGCGACCTACTTCCTTACCGACTCAGCAAAATACCACATCGAGGGGGTGCAATTCAAGGCAATAACCCTAACCCCTCGATAACGGCACACAGTGTAGGGGGACGGCTCGCCGTCCCCTGCCCCTGTATGGTGCAAATGGAGGTAGGGCAAGCCCTACCCCTACACTGCCACCTGCCTACCTCCCAATTTGCCCGTGCAAGTGCTCCGCTTTCCACCGCATGGCAGCGTAGATGCGTGCCCGTCCGCTCGGGTGGTCGTAAAAAATGATCTCCTCGAGGGGGCCGGGATTCAGCTTGCGGTAATCCGCGAGTTTCAAATCGACCTCGGCTTCGGCATCGGGCAACTGTGCGGCGTTCAGCCCGAAAATGTCCGCTTCATATTCTTCGATTCGCGAGTAGCTGTTGTTTATGGGTGTGAGCACAAAGAAGAATGCCAAGATAAGAAAAGCAAAAAGCGGCAACGCGGCCAGGTCGCCGGCCGAGTGCGCCCGCCACTTCTCGCCCCAGCGCTTCAAGGCCCACTCGGAACTTCTGCTCAGAAAGGCAAAAGCCAGAACCACGATGATGCCGGCGAACATCAGGCCCTTGTAAGCGTGGTGCATGACGTAGTGACCCATTTCGTGGCCCATCACCGACTCGATCTCGGCCACGGAACAGCGCTTCAGAAGGTTGTCGTTCAAGACGATGCGCTCCGTGCCCAGAAATCCGATGACGAAGGCGCTGATGCGCGTGGACTGCCGCGAAGCATCCTGCACGTACACATCCTTGGCGGAGATGCCGTTTGCACGAGCCATGCTGAGAATCGGATCGCGAATCGCCGGATCTTCGAGCCGTGTGTACTTGTTGAAGAGCGGAGCGACAAACACCGGCGCGATCAGGGCGAAGAACATCAGGAAGACGAGACTTGTGGCCGCGCCCCAGATCCACCAGGTCCGCGGCAGGCGGCGCACGATGCCGTAAAGCGCCATCATGAGCAGCCCGCCGAAAACCACACCGACGGCGAGTCCTTTTAGCTGATCGCCCAGCCAGGGACCGAAGGTCTGCGTCGCCAGACCATATTTGTGTTCGCGGAAGTAGCCTTCATAAACACCGAGAGGGAAGACGAGTAGTGAGGTCACCACCAGGAACTCGGTCCAATAAACGAATGTGTGGATCGGCCTGAAACGCGTGACGCGTTCCGCCCAGTTGCGCATACGCGCTGACCAACCTGTCGCCAGCAGGAGAATGAAGACCAACGATGAAGCCAGGAAGTCCCATAGAATAAGCCAGTACCCACCCTCGAAGTACGCGTCGGACTGGGCTCTCTTGTCCGGCGGCACTTTGGCCAGGTAAGCGTTGGTTGCGGCCACGGGATCAAACTGTTCAGTGGCCGAAATAGCGGAGCTTGTACCGGTTTGCGCGGGCGGAGCCGCCGTTTGTCCCTTGAGAAAAGCCGCCGACGCCAGCACGGTGGCCATCGCGAAAAACGCTAGAGGTGTGATTCTCCGAAGCATGAATTCCTCCCTGGTTCAGTCGTCATTCCCGTGAATCCGTCCGTAGGGGCGGTTCGCGAACCGCCCCTACACTCCACCGCTGGATTCCACATGGTCTATCCGCGAATCATTGGCGGGGTGGGCAGCAAGTCGGCAGGGCAACCGGCAAGAACGCAGAGTGCAACCCGATCCCCTCGGCGGACCAGCGCTGCTCTTCATGATGGCGATAACATTTTTCTGGCTTAGAACTTCTGAGCTTACGTCTAGGCAAGCATGAGGCGCTCGCCCTTCGGGTCGGGGACAGGGTCGCCGAATTCCTTGGCGGTATCAATCCACAATTGGACGGCTTCATTGGCGTTCGTAAGGGCCACCTGCTGGGTACTGCCGTGAGCAATGCATCCAGGCAGCTCCGGGACCTCAGCAATGTAGATTTGTTCCACGGCGCTCCAGTAGATGACGATTGCGTATTTCTCCACATTCACATCCTTACTCGGCAACATCAGAGAATGTCATCCTGAGCGCAGCGAAGGATCTCTGCAGTTGATTCGCTCCTCACCGGTTTACGATCAACTGCGGAGATCCTTCGCTTCGCTCAGGATGACAGCCTGAATCAGGTTTTCACGGCGGGTGGCGCATACGTCCCGGCGGGTTATGCCGGGATGTAGGCGCCACGGTTCCGTGCTCGTCAGCAACCTTGACGGCCACGTGGTGCTCGTAACCGTGTTGGCAGATGTGTTTCAGGAGCTTCTGCATTTGCGGCACCCTCACCACGCCGTAGCCGCCGAAACTCTGCGGACGGTCATCGGTGATTTCGCCCTCGCCCACGTAGGCGCGCAGCTTGCCGTTCAGATCGTCGGTTGAGACGCGGCAGTAGGTGAGCGGCCCGCTCTTCAGCTTGCCCACCACCGTCCCGTAGGTATTGTTCTTCCCCACCGACCCGGCAATGATCTCCTGGAAATCCATCTTCACGTCTTCGAAGAAGTGCTTGGGCAGATTCGAGCAGTGGAAGATCACGGCCTTATCGGGGTCTTCGCCGTAGTTGTTGTTCCAGTCGACGATTGCGCTCGGCTCGCCCGCGGCAAGCTGCAGGATATACATCGAGATCATGCCGATCATATCCGTCTCGCAGGCGCTGGGCATCAGGTTGTTCGACATCATGCTCATCAGCGTGCAGGGCACCAC
>JBEKLY010000319.1:0-9194 GCA_050010015.1 Terriglobia bacterium | reverse complement strand
CTTTACGCTCGAGCGGTTGTGGGCAGATATCTGAACTTGCCGGCCCGGGAGGAAATCTCGCATGGTCCTTGGTGGCTGACTTCACTTGTCGGGTTAGTGGTGGGTTTTCTGGTGAGCATCACATCGGTGGGCAGCGGCACCCTGATCATCGCCAGCCTGGCGTTCCTCTATCCGGCAACTCCTCTTAAGAAGCTTGTAGGCTCCGACATCTTCCACGCCCTTTTCCTCGTCGGAGTCTCCGCGATCGGCCATGCGGGGCTAGGTACGATTAATTACAAGCTACTGGTAGGCCTGCTGGTTGGATCCGTGCCTGGTGTGTGGATCGGCAGCAAGTTAAGCGCCCGCTTTCCAGAGAAGGTCCTCCGTCCGGTCCTGGCCACCACCTTGCTTTACCTCGGGTTGAAACTCTTGTAGAAGAGCACGGCCCTCCCACCGCGCACGCCTGCCGGATCCTCACGAAAAGTCCCCCCGCCGCACCATGATATGATAAATCCTTACGCCGGTTGCGAGTGGTTGCTTTAGCCTGAATTCCGAAGTTGACCTCGCGAACGGAACGGGTGTTCAGATTCTTCGGAAGTAACCCCTCACCCGGCCCACTCCGGCTGATGAAGGCGCCGGCAGCAGGCCACCCTCTCCCCACGGAGAGGGCCGTCAACGACGGTTGTTTTCAGCCTTCTCCCGTGGGGAGAGGGTGGCGAGGGTAGCGAGCCGGGTGAGGGGTTTCTTCTCATAGATCTTCGCAACTTCGGAATTCGGGTTTAGAAAAACGTAGTCGCTGCCGGGCTGTGGTGGCGAAGTCACCGAATATCTTATGCAGTGCGTCCTGCATTTCGAAGGAACTGCGCGGCCGCACGTTCGAGAGGTTACTTATGAGCAATCTGATCTCCCCGCATGGAAGTCACAAACTCAATCCTCTTCTGTTACAGGGGCCGCAACTTCAAGAAGAGAGCACGAGAGCGCAATCCCTGACTAAAGTTCCAATGACCAGCCGCGAGACCAGCGACCTGATCATGATGGGCATCGGTGCATTTACGCCTCTGGAAGGATTTATGGGAAGGGACGACTGGCACGGCTGTTGTGAAACCTACAGCCTGCCCAGCCGCAAAGGCCTCTTCTGGCCCATACCCATTACCCTCTCGGCCACTCAAGCGCTGGCCGATTCCATTACCATTGGCGACGAGGTAGCGCTGTGGGACGCTGAAACTGAATCCATCATAGGCACCATGAAGGTGACCGAGAAATACTCCATCGACAAGGAGTTCGAGTGCAAACAGGTTTTCCGCACTGCCGACCGGGCGCACCCCGGCGTACAGAAAGTGATGGAGCAGGGACCCGTGAATCTTGCGGGCCCTGTCAAAGTGCTCTCCGAATCCTACTACCCGGAAATGTTCAAGGGCATCTATCAGCAGCCTGCGGAAGCGCGCAAGGCTTTCGAGGAACGCGGGTGGAACACAGTGGCCGCTCTGCAACTCCGCAACCCCATGCACAACTCGCACGCGTACCTTGCATGGATCGCCATCGAGGTCTGCGACGGGGTTTACATTCACCAGTTGGTGGGCAAGCTCAAGCCCGGCGATGTCCCGGCCGAAGTGCGCGTCAAGGCCATCGACGCGCTGGTCAATAAGTATTTCCGCAAAGACCGGGTCATCCAGGGTGGTTACCCGATGGAAATGCGCTACGCCGGGCCGCGCGAGGCGCTGTTGCACGCTGTGTTCCGGCAGAATTACGGCTGCACTCACCTCATCGTGGGACGCGACCACGCCGGCGTGGGCGACTACTACGGCCCCTTCGACTCCCAGAACATCTTCAACGACATCCCTTCCGACGCCCTGCTTTTGCGGCCCTTGTGCATGGATTGGACGTTCTATTGCTATGAATGCGGCAGTATGGCGTCAATGAAAACCTGCCCCCACGAGAGCAAGGCCGTCATCGATGCGGACGGGAAGTACAAGGGAGGCGCGCGCCTGATACTTTCAGGCACGATGCTAAGGAAGTTGATGAGCGAGGGAAAGCCTGTCCCCGCGGAGTTCTCCAGACCTGAAGTGATTAACATTTTGAAAGAGTACTACGACAGCCTGGAACAGAAAGTGGAAGTCAAGCTCCACGGTATCGCCACCGGGCAGACCATAGAACGTCTCCGTTAGAATTCACGCTGGTGATTGATACGATTCCAGGTCTGCCGAGTGCATCGCGTTGCGGCGAATCTCCTGCCTACCTCGAAGCGCCGGGCAAGGCGAAGGCGACGTAGGCGCCGTGGATGCGTCCTTGGGAAGCTGTATCGCTCATCTCTGGTGCTGCGGCGCAGACCACGAGATATTCCCGCCCACCCGCCTGGTACACGCTCGGAATGCCCTGCATGCCGGTGTCGAGCCGCTTTTCCCAAAGCACCTTTCCGGTTTCCACGTCATAAGCACGGACCTTGTGGTCTCGCGTCGCGGTGAAAACCAATCCGCCCGCGGTGACCACCGGGCCGGTTTTGGGGAAAGGAAAGCCGGTGTCGTGGATTCCTTTCGCCGCCATTTCCGGCACTTCACCGAGCGGAATTTTCCATTTAATTGTGCCCTTGTTCAAGTCATAGGCGGTGAGTGACGACCAGGGTGGCGCCATGGGCGGAACTCCGGCGCTGGTCATCATGAAGCCAAACCCGCTGAGGTAGCGGACCGCTCCGGAGTTGGGCTCACCTGGGGATTTCGCTTCGGAGGCAGCAGGCGCGGCAGGACGCGTTGGCAAGACTGCGGCGCGGGGGGGATTAAGCAGAAATGCGACCAGCGATTGCACGTCCGCCTCGGCAAGGCGCGCGAATCCCGGCATGGGGCCGCGTCCCTGCCTCACGATGGTTTCGATCTCGCCCCGACTCTGCCTGGTGCCGACATTGACGAGCGAGGGAATGGCGGGAGGCAAGCCCTTGCGGTCAGCGCCATGGCAGGAGCGGCAATTCGACTCATAGATAAAGTGGCCTTGCTGTTCGACTGACTCGCCCGCGGAAGCTCGGTCTGTCCGTTCACGCTCCAATTTGAGCAGGCAGGGAAGATCCATGGAGACGACATAGAGCGAGCCGTCGGCCGGGTCCACTGCCGCCGAACCCCAATTCGCTCCGCCGCTATTGCCCGGCATCTGCATGGTGCCGCGCATGCTGGGGGGCGTGTAGAGTCCTTCATTGCGGATCGCATCGATCTCCTGGCGGAATTGCGCCAATTCCTGCGCATCGCCGATCAAGGGGCTCAGCTCGCTCGTGGTGAACGCTTGCCGGGCGAATGGCGGCGGGTTCAATGGGAACGGCTGAGTGGGCCACGTCTCTTCGCCGGGCATGTCGGAACGCGGCTCGGGCCGCTCCTCCACCGGCCAAAGCGGCTTGCCCGTGACGCGGTCGAACACCCAAACGAATCCCGTCTTGGCCACCTGCGCTACGGCGTCCACTTTTCGGCCGTCGTGCTGCACGGTGAGAAGCTTGGGGGCGGCGGCGTTGTCGTAATCCCAAATGTCGTGATGGACCATTTGGAAATACCAGAGGAGTTTGCCGGTGCGCGCATCGAGCGCCAGCAGGCAATCGCCGTAGAGGTCGGCGCCCAGGCGGTCAGCACCGTAAAAGTTGTACTTGGGGCTCGCGGTGGGCACATAGACGATTCCGCGATCTTCGTCCAGCGAGAGTTCGCCCCAGCAATTGGCCCCTCCCACCCTCTTCCACGCGTCCGGCGGCCACGTTTCGTATCCTGCTTCGCCGGGATGCGGAATGGTGTGAAAAATCCATGCCAGCTTGCCGGTGCGCACATCGAATGCCCGGATATCTCCGGGCGCTGATCCGTAGCCCTCGTTGGTGGCCGAGCCCAAGATCAAAAGATCTTCGAAGACTCGCCCGGGAGTTGTGGATTGCACCAGCGAAAAGCTTGCGGGATCGCGGCCTAGGCCCTCTTTCAGGTCAACACGGCCATGCGTGCCAAAGGACAGAATCTGCTTCCCGGTTCGCGCGTCGATCTCCTCGAGGCGGTGGTTACGGGCAAACAGCAGCCGGCGATCGCGCCCATCTTTGCTTTCCCAATAGTTGATCCCGCGGTTGGTAATGATCTCGGTGTCGGGATCCGCCTTGTGAACCCAGACCTCTTTTCCAGTCTCGGCATCGAGCGCCACAATGGAGTTGTTCTCCGCCATGACGTAGGTAAGCCCGTGCGCCTCGATCGGGTTGAAGAAATACCGGTTCTCATCGCCCGTGGGAAAGACCCAGGCGATCTGAAGCATGCTGACATTGGTCCGGTTGATCTCATCGAGGGCGGAGTATTGCGCGGAGTCCGGTCCGCCTCCGTAGTCACTCCAGGTTGTGTGGCTTTGGCCTAGCGCGCGGGCGTGCACGCCCAGGAAGAGGCAGGCAAAAAGCAACAGACGGAGTTCGGCTCTCCGGCGTGAGAAGAGCCGCAGAGGAATCCGTCGGCTGAGGGATACCGCTGCGCTACCCGCCGCGGCGGGGAATCCCGGCTCCGATCGATGCATGAGCGCTTCGACTGACGTCACCTGTTCCTCCTAGCAACCTGAATAGGGTAGCCCACTTGCGAGTATAGCATCAGCTCAGAGGCGGGAGCGGTCGGGGAGGTCGCAGCCGAAGGCCTGCTCAGTTTCAGTCAAGCTTGTCGTTCGGGGAGGCCGATCGGAATTGTATCGTCCCCTCTCGAGATCATGGCGATCTCGCATTGCTTCAAGGCTGGAATGAGATCGCTTGCCATCCGGGACTTGTCAACGCATCCATCGGCGCCCGATTCAAGGGCGGCGGGTAACATGTCGCGCTCGTCTTGGTGACTCAGGATCAAAATCTTGACTTGCGAATTCTCCTGGCGGATCAGACGAGCCGTCTCGAACCCACTCACGCCAGGCATTCTGTTGTCGAGGAGGATCAAGTCCGGCCGCAGATCACGCGCCTTTTCGCATGCCTCAGGGCCGCCAGCGGCTTCACCGCAAACTTCCCATCCCTGCTGCTCCTGCAAGAAGCTGCGAATCGCCTGGCGAATAGAATGGTTGTCATCGACGAGCAGAATTCGCATAAAGGCTAATTGACATTACAGCTTCGCTTCGGCGCTGGCGGCGCTGGGCTCTTCGGGATCGCAACGTCCTTTAGAAACTGGAATCGTGACGAGCACGGTGGTCCCGAGGTGCGTCGAATCGATGATCATCTCGCCACGGAACTGCCGCAGGCGCTCGCGCATTCCTCTAATCCCTACTCCTGATCCCTTGGTCTGCACCTCAGCCAGTTTCCCAGCAGGAATGCCTTTGCCCTGATCGCGCACTTCGACGAGCACGCGGTCCGGTTCACGAAGAACCTTGATTAACGCGGTCTTGCTGCCGGAGTGGCGATGGATATTGGTAAGGGATTCCTGGACGAGCCGGAAGATCGCCAGTTCCATCTCCCGCGGAAGCCTTCCGAAATCCTCAGACATCTCGAAGCCGGTATCAATTCCGCTACGCTCCGCGAAACCGCTGACATACCACGACAGAGCTGCACGCAGTCCATTTTGCTCGAGCAGCGGAGGATGCAGCAGATACGACATGGTTCGAATCTCTTTGGTCAACTGTCGGACTAATTCATTCGCCTCTTCGAGAGATCGCGTGAATTCCGGCGGTCGGCCGGCGCCATTCGTAGCAAGCCTCCCGAGTGTCAGCCCCAGCAGGGCAAGAGTCTGCCCGGCGCTATCGTGCAACTCGCGCGCCATGTGCCTGCGCTCCTCGTCTTGTACGTGTAACAGTCGCGCAGAAAGATCCCGAAGCTGCTCCGACTGTCTCAGAATCTCAGCATTGCGCTCCTCTAATTCTCGCGTGCGGACGCGCACTTCCACGTCCAGCGTCTGCGCGAGCTTTCTGTAGTTCTCCTCCGCCTCTCGCCGGGCTGTCACATCGCTGGCGGCGCCGAACCATTCGATGACTTCGCCATTTTCGTTCATCAGGGGAACGGCTCGCGAGTAGGTCCAACCGAGCGTTCCGTCGGTGCGGCGGACGCGATGTTCGAGCTCGAACATGCTCTTCGTCCGCACAGCTTCCCGGATCGTTTCGAGAAGGAGCGGTTGGTCGTCGGGGTGGATATATTCGTCCAACCAGTCTTTTCTGGGCATGGGCGTGTCTGACATGAAGCCCCTGCCGTCGAGTTGGCGCATCTCACTCCAGTCAGGGCTCATGCGGTAGACAACATAGGAACTGGCATTTACAAAAGCGCGGAAGCGCTCTTCGCTTTCGCGAGCTGCCCGCCGTTCGAGCTCCGCTTTTTCCCGCAGTTGGCGTTCCAGTTCGGCGGCATGGCGGCGCAATGCCGCTAAAGAAAGCTGCGATTCGACACGGGCCAAGAGTTCGCGCGCGGAGAATGGTTTGACCAGGTAATCGTCGGCTCCGGCATGTAGTCCTACAATCCGCGATTCTTCGCCTGCCCGCGCGGACACCAGAATCACCGGAACCGTGTTCAGCTTTTCATCCGAGCGTAACGCTCGCAGCAGTCCAAAACCATCCAGCCGGGGCATCATCACATCGGCAAGCATCAGATCGGGAGGCTGCTCTCTTGCGCTCTCGAGCGCCGATTGACCGTCTGTGACGGCAACCACTTCATATCGGCCCTGCAAGAGTCGCTGCACGTACTCGCGCATGTCAGCATTGTCATCTGCGAGCAGAACGCGCGAGCGCGTCTGGGAGTCGCCGCCAGGACGCGGAAGAGAGCCGATTGCCGAAAGCGATGGCGAGAGCGGAATCTCATCGGAGATTGTCTGTGACCCGGGCAGCCAGCGCAATGCCTCTTGCACGTAGGCCTCGCCTCTGAATCCTGCGAAGCTTGGCGTGTGGTCCGCGCCGATTCGGTCTGCCGGCAAGTGGTTCTTGCCCAGCGGAACGGTCACCGTGAAGGTGCTGCCTCGGTTCAGTTGACTCTCCACACGCACCGAGCCTCCGTGCAATTTCGCGAGCTCCTGCACAAGCGCTAGACCGATGCCGCTCCCCTCGACAGTTCTTCCTTGCGCGCCTTTGACGCGATAAAACCGCTCAAATAGATGAGGCAGGTCGTCCGGGGGAATGCCGGTTCCCGTATCCCTTATCACGAGTTCCACGGCCCGATTTGCTTCGCGCAGCGCAACTTCGATTTCACCGGCAAATGTGAACTTGAGCGCATTCGAGATCAGGTTGAAGGTGATCTTCTCCCACATTTCCGTATCGACGTAAACGGGTTCCGAGATTTGCTGGCAGTTGATGATGAGCCGAAGGCCGGCGCGTTCGATGGCGGAACGGAAGACGCTGGCCAGGTCGGCAGTGTAAGCAGCCAGATCCGTCGGCACGTAGCTGGCCTGAATCCTTCCGGCCTCAATGCGTGAGAAGTCGAGCAACGTGTTGACCAACTTCAACAGGCGAAAGGAGTTTCGACGCACTACCTCCAACCGTTCGCGCTGATTGGGGGTCAAACCGTCACGCCCCGACAGAGCCTCCTCGAGCGGCCCCAGTATGAGGGCCAAAGGCGTCCTGAACTCATGACTTACGTTGCTGAAGAATACAGTTTTCGCGCGGTCAATCTCGGCCAGCGCCTCGGCACGCTTCCGTTCCTCCTCATAGGCGCGGGCATTGCTGATCGTTCTGGAAATATGGCCGGCGATCAGATCGAAGAAACTGTGATAGTCGGCGTCTACGATTCGCCTGGGGCTGAGGCCCGCTACGAGAAAGCCCGTGGGACGGGACTGGCCGGCGGAAGGGATCGGAACGACGAGGGCAGTTTCCGGGGACTCCGGCCACGCGCCCCCCGGCAAGCGCCCGAAACGCTTGGAAAGATCGGATACAACCTCGGATGACCCTCGATCGAGAACTCGCTGGAGCTGCCAAGCTGAAGCGCCTGCCGCCACGATCAAATCAATCTGTTCCGGAGCGGCTTTACTCTCACCTGTAATTCCGGTCGTTGCCGCCAGACGCGCCCGGCGCCCGTCATCCTCGAGCAGGTAGAGGAGAGCAAATGGAATGTCAGCCGGATCGCCCTCCAGGATCTTGGCGGCTGATCTGCATGCCGCTTCTGCGGTTTCTGCCCCCGAGACTGTTCGGCCCAGGTCGCGGAGTGTCCGCAGCCTCCGGTCGCCGATGACCCGGGCCGTGGTTTCGTAACATGCGCAGAAGATGCCTTCGACTCTGCCCGTGTCGTCCCAAATGGGGCTGTACGAAAAGGTGAAATAACCTTCCTCGTGAGGCAAGTTCCGGTTCAGCACATAGAGAAAATCTTCTGACCATGTGGCGTCGCCGGTCGCGAAAACGTGCTCCAGCATGGGGCCGACTGTTTCCCAGATTTCGCTCCAGCACTCGCGCGCCGACCCACCCAGAAAGACAGGGTGTTTCTTGCGGCCCAAGAAGGAAATGTAAGCGTCGTTGTAAAACTGGATTAGGGCCGACCTTCCCCACCAAATCACGATGGGGTTGCGCGACCCGATGCAGATGCGGACGGCGTTCTTCAGCGCCTCGGGCCAGCGATCAACTGGACCTAGTACAGTCTTCGACCAGTCGAAGGAGCGAATTCGCTGCCCCATTTCGCCGCCGCCGGCGAAGAATTGACGTTGCGGCGAGCTGGGTTCACCCGCGCGAACACGATTTCGGCCGGCAATGGTCTCCTGGATGACCGGTATCAAGTCCGAGGCTAAACTGCTCTTGGCAACCCAGCCGGCGGCGCCAATCTCCCGGGCTTGTCGAGACAAGACGGCAGGATCGTGCTGGCTGACAATGACCACTCCCGATTCAGGTAATTCCTGGCGGATGCGGCAGGTTGCTTCGATGCCATCCATGCGCGGCATCGACAGGTCCATCAGGACCACATCTGGACGGAGTTCGCGCGCCATCTCAGTTGCTTCACGGCCGTCTGCTGCTTCACCACAGATCAACCAATCGCTGCGGCAACTGAGGAGGTATCGAATGCCACGCCTGATGGGTTCTTGATCATCTGCGATAAGGATGCGAACTGGCACTTGTTGCCTCACAGCCTATCGCGGCGGTCTTCCAGGAATTGGTCGAGCGCTCAGACACCCGGCGCGCCCTGCTCATTCCTAAGCCGGAATATTTGGTTTTCAGTTATCGCCCAGTTGTTAGCATACATCTAGTATGACTATGTTAAGTATACGTTGCAATTCTCCTTCGCATGACTTAGCATGGGGGCATGAAGCCCATAGCCTGGAACGCCAAGCTTTGGAAAGAAAGCGTGACGCAATTCCTGGAGT
>JBEKLY010000318.1:0-9217 GCA_050010015.1 Terriglobia bacterium | reverse complement strand
CGGATGTTATTACTTCTGAGGGCAGGCGTGCTCCTCTTGTCAAACACGGTGAAACTCACACCATCAAACCGCACCAGCCCTTCTTCCGTCGCGAGCCACAGATAGCCTTCTGTAGTTCGGGTAATCGAGGTGATCGTCATTTGAGGTAAGCCGCGGTCGGTGTCCCACGAGTCATGGACATATTGGGTGATGGCTTTAGTGGGATCCAAACACTTGGCGGGGACCGTCGGCATCAGGAACGATAAAATTGTCCAAAGACAAAGGCCGACGCAGCTTGCTCGTCCCTTCCGATGTTGGCAGTTCAGCCTCATGCTCTGGTTCCCGCGTCGGTTAATTGGTCAGAGTATGAACAAATAGTACAGGGCCAGTTGGTAGGTGTCAAATTGCCAGAACAGCGGCGATCTCAAGCGCCGTGATAGCTGCACGTAGTTTCCTCTCGGGTCCGATTCCAGCGCCACCCTTACCGTTCTGTCTTGGTTCGTCGGGCTGGCTTGGAAGTGCGCCTGATAGCGAAACACTTAATACGACTAGTACTAATGTAACATTACCTCAGGGCTATTTAATCCATCAGTTTATGCGCTGAAAATACTAACGAGCCAGAAACAGTATGGCTCACTCCTGCCCTTCAAGCAAAAGAATCTGACGGCAGGTAGAAGCGAGTCTCCAAGAGGAAGGCAACGTTCGGCGACACACCAGTACGAACGACACATCCTTTCAAAATCAGACGACCGATAGTATTAGGAGGACAGATTGAACTCATTTCTCAAGAACGCGTGTAAGCTCTTCTTAATTCTCATAGCTTTCATCCTGCTGGGAAAGCCGGCTTTTGCGAGGCACCCCAAGATCGCGCCTGATTTGGAAGCCCTGGATGCTGAGGTCACCGTAGACGTAATTGTCCAGTTCACGCAAGTCCCGACCGAAAGACTTCATGCGAAAGTTTTGGACCGAGGCGGGTTACTGAATTCCGAACTCCCTATCGTGAAGTCCGGCGCTTACAGCATCCCGGCCGGAAAACTGGAGGAGTTGGCAAATGATCCCGAAGTCGCCCGCATCTCGCGCGACCACGCTCTTCGCGGAACGGCGACCGCCATTTCCCCGGCGACTCTGGATTACTACGACTACGCCGTCAATGCCGAATATGGCTGGCGGAAGCGTTTGGACGGCGCCGGAGTGGGAGTGGCCGTGATCGATAGTGGCATTGTTAAAGTTCCCGACCTGGAAGACCAGAAATACCGGGTTGTCTATAGCCAGGACTTCACCGGGAATGGTAGCGCCGACGACCGGTATGGCCACGGCACCCATGTGGCCGGCATCGTGGGAGGAAACGGCAGGAACTCTACCGGTTTTAATTACTTTTATACGTTCAGGGGCATCGCTCCCAACGTAAACCTGATCAACCTGCGCGTGCTCGATCAAAATGGAGAGGGCACGGACAGTGCTGTCATCCGCGCAATCCAGGAAGCTGTCAGCTTGAAGGAGCAGTACAATATCCGGGTCATCAATCTCTCGCTAGGCCGTCCCGTCTACGAAAGCTATACTCTCGACCCGCTCTGCCAGGCTGTGGAATCGGCCTGGAGCGCGGGCATGGTTGTGGTGGTGGCGGCCGGCAACGATGGCCGGGACGACTCGCGGGGCACGAACGGCTACGGCACCATCGGTTCCCCTGGCAACGATCCCTTCGTGATTACCGTGGGCGCCATGAAGACCATGGGCACTCTCCCCCGTACTGACGACTTGATCGCCAGTTACAGCTCGAAGGGTCCGTCCATGATCGACCACGTCGTCAAGCCGGACCTTGTGGCTCCAGGCAACCTCATCATCTCGCTCTATACCGAGGAGCTCACCTTGCCGCGTTTGTATCCTGGCAATGAAATTCCCTACTCGCTTTACAAAGTCAACGGCAGCAGTGCAGTTTCCTCCAGCTATTACCGTCTCAGCGGCACCAGCATGGCCGCTGCCGCGGTCAGCGGGGCAGTCGCGTTGCTGTTGCAGCAGAACCCGTCGTCAACTCCCGACCAGGTCAAGGCCCGACTGATGCTCACTGCTTACAAGGATTTCCCCGCCTCCAGCACAGCAACCGATCCGGTCACAGGGCAGGTTTATGTGAATTATTATGACATCTTCACGGTTGGGGCCGGGTACTTGGACGTCCTGGCTGCCCTGAACGACGCCGATATCGCCGCCGGTGACGCACTCTCTCCGTTGGCGAGCTATAACAGCGCCTCCGGAACCATTCAACTCGTCACCGCCTCGAACTCGGTTTGGGGCACCTCGTCAGTTTGGGGAACCAACAGTGTCTGGGGAACCTCCGTGACCAGACAGGGGGCAGTATCGGGAAACCCTGCGGCCGTATGGAACGACTGCGCAATCCAAGCCTTCCAATCCGTCTGGGGGACGAACTCGGTTTGGGGGACAAACTCCGTCGGGGGAACAAACTCGGTCTGGGGTACCAGCATTTCGTCCGATAGTGCCACCAGCATTCTCATCAACGGAGAGTAAGCACTAACTCGCAGATCACCGATAGAGCGCCGTGGCTAGGCCCACCATGGTGGAGGCCTGAACATGTGAAGAGGGCGCATTTCATCGTCCGAGGATCCCTCTCCGTGGACAATTGAGATGCGCCCTTACCTATTGGAAGCAGCTAGTGTAGCGTGGGCCTCCACTTTTGAGGTCCCCAGCTCTTGAACTGGTGATCGCGTCCAGGGCGACGAATACATAGAACACGCGGATTCTTTGCAAAGTTCACTCTTGAGAAGTGCCAAAAGCATCGGCATTGCAAGCTCGAAAATTCTTGTTTTTTTGACGATCTTTTCAGGCTGCCAGCAGAGCGACGTCGGTTTGCCGGAACTTGAGAGCGGTGTTCACAATCTCTTTGCCTTTCTGGGTGGGGCGGTAATTGTGGGTACGTCCTACGCGATAGACGAGTCAATGAGCGCGGAGTAAGCGCAAGTAGCGAGTGGCGCGAGCCGCGGTGCGACGCGGCGGCGGAGTGTCGGTCTTACAGGGGGAAGCCAGCGCCTCCTGCAGGTCGCGATTGCGCACTCCCTGAATGTGGAA
The DNA here is from genome assembly GCA_050010015.1 of Terriglobia bacterium. Lineage (GTDB taxonomy): Bacteria > Acidobacteriota > Terriglobia > UBA7540 > UBA7540 > CAVROP01. The sequence continues at coordinate 6,160 of JBEKLY010000318.1, read as the reverse complement.
TTCTCCTCGAAGCAGGACAGCGAACAGACGCAACACAGCCGATTCACAGCGAAAGAGATCCACGCTCCAGAGACTGTCCTTCAAGTGGCCGAGGAAAGTCAGCCAAGACGGCCCGCCGGCGTCCCGGCTGTGTTGGTAATGCCTGGCCAGGACGCGCCGAACGACATCTTTATCGATGGGGACGCCGAACGCCCAGGCAATCTGCTGAGCGATTCGCGGGCAGCCCCAGGAGGGATTGCGTTGCTTGGTGGCGACAATCGCATCAATGAGCGCTTTGGACGGGCCCTTGGGACCGGGCTTGGGCCTGCCCTTAGAGGGGAAGAGCAGGCGGTACTTGCGCTTAGTAAGGATTTGGTGAAGGTGCAGAAGGGTCGACGGCTTTAGAACGATGGCCGAACGGAACAGCCGGGACGGCCGCATAAAGAGAGCGCACCAACCGGCGACGACGCGATCCGAAAGGCGGAGATTCGGACCGCGCTGGCGCGAGCGATGGAGGATCAGCAGTTGATGTTTAACCAGGACGGACTCGGCAATTACGGAACGGACGCCGCCCGGCCTCGCCAGTCGGGCGACAGTCGTGACGAGGTGGATGAAAAGGATCACGAGATCGCGCATTTCCGAATGGTAGCAAGAAACTGAAAACTCACGGAATTCCGGGCAAATTGGCAATTCGCCATGGACAGGTCAGGGACTGGGCGTCAGAAGCCGGGAAACACTCCCTCAGTGGAGGAAAGCTCTCGCCCCCCAAAGCAAGAGGGAGCTGAGGGGAGCGAGGCGGGTGAGGGGGTACAACCGCGCAACTCTCGCTCCCCCTCCATGGAACTGGATGATATCAGCGTCGCCGGCGCCGCGATGGGGACAGCGGCCTACATGTCGCCGGAGCAAGCACGGGGCGAAAAGCTGGACGCGCGCACCGACCTGTTCAGCTTCGGCGCGGTGCTCTACGAAATGGCGACGGGCCGGCAGGCTTTCAGCGGCGAGACTTCGGGTGAGATTCGGGAAGCAATTCTGACGCGCCAAGCAACCCCACCTCTAAGCCTGAAACCTGATTTGCCGCCCAAGCTCGTAGAAATCATTCTCAAGGCGCTAGAAAAGGACCGCGACCTGCGCTATCAGGGCGCATCGGAAATCCGCACTGATTTGAAGCGCCTGAAGCGCGATACCGATTCAGAACACGCCTCTGTTGGGGCGGGCCTCGTGCCAGGCCAAAGAGGGCGCCCACGTGGGGCGCCCCTGCGAAAACGCTGGGCGGCGATTGCCGCGGGCATTGTGCTCATCGGCATTGCTCTCGGAGTTGTGGGTTCGCATTGGTACCGACGTCCGCGAGCGACGCCGGAGGCCCCGCTGACGGCAGTTCCCCTCACGACTTACCTCGGCAATGAGTCTTACCCTTCGTTCTCACCTGACGGCAGCCAAGTAGCATTCACCTGGAACGGACAAAAGCAAGACAACTTCGACATCTATGTGAAACTTGTCGGCGCTGATCCGCCGCTACGCCTAACAACCAACCCGGCCGTAGATACCAGCCCCGCCTGGTCACAGGATGGTCGCGGGATTGCCTTCGACCGTTTATCGCCCGGAAGCAAGGTTGCCGTGGTTTTGATTTCGCCACTCGGGGGCCCGGAACGAATTCTCACAGAGATGTATTTGAGCTACGCCGACACCAACGCCGACGGTCCTTTCCTCGCCTGGTCCCCGGATTCGCAATGGCTGGCACTGGTGGGCGCTGACAAGCCGAACGAATTTGCGGGCCTGTTTCTCTATTCTGTCGAGACTGGCGAAAAGCGAAGGTTGACCTCTCCATCAAGTCCGGGCTTGCAGGAGGATACCACGCTCCAGCTCGCGGAGAATGAGCGTGTCGACGCCGGCAACGCGCCGTTTCTTGAGAACTTCAAATCGCCGACCACGCAGCGGGTGGAAGGGATGCGATATTTCTGCCCATCCCAAAGGCGAGTGGGGCACAAGTGCAGTCTGCTCTAACCGTCGGCAGTCCAAAATCCGGGTGAGCGACGATGTGAAGGAAGAATTTGCCGTTTCGCCGGCGATGGACCTGCTGAGTGGCGGGTGGCCGACGAAGCGGCAGGCCGCACAGAACAAACGGACGCGCGTGGAACCCAAGTTCCTGCTGGCCGTTCTCCCGCTGCTCGCGGACAAGGCAGATCGAGTCGAGCTGCTTGACGTGCCTTTTGCTGATGCCCACCTTGGGCAGTACGGAGGGCACGGAAGTGAAACAGGATTCGGGACGGCCAAGAGTGTGGGCTTGGCGATAGGACTTCACGGGGGTGTTCCAGAAGTGTTCCAAAATTCGTTAATGTTGAGGCAAATGGGGTTCTACTCTGAGCGAAAGCAGAGACCCCGAGTGGATGTAAAGCCATGAAAGGAATAGGAGGAAGGTAAACGGGCGGGAAAGCTGAGCTGCCTGGCAGTCATGAGGTCGAGGGTTCGAACCCCTCCAGGTCCACCAATAACGTCAGGCACAGCAATAACATACAGTTAATGTAGCCCAGCTTGTCAGCTAGAGAAGGGGCGAAACTGTGCGAAAACTCGCCTGCAAATGCCACTGTGCGAAAACTCCGCCCGTGCGGCCATGAGGTTGCGCTCGCGGGTTATAACGATCGCTTTTCCACTCCGCCGGAGAATGAAAAGCAGTAGCGTGGCGCCGCCGTCAGAATCGTGTCCCTGCAATACGCTAGGCGCAAAGGACTTAATGTTCGAGATTGTCGAGGCTAGGGACTGCTTCACGGAGACGGACAGCGCGCAGACATGAGTAGCCTCCAGTTCATCTTGAGCAGAGATCTCGCTGAGGTCAGGAACTCGCGGCGGTTTCTCGGCCGCGCGCATGACTACGAAGCAAGGGGTCGGGTGTTCGAATCACCGCGGGCGTACCATAACCACCACAGGATAAGCAACTTACGGAAGCCGATCCAGAGAGCACCCGGTTTGCTGTACCAAAAAGCATCTAATTAGTGAACTGTAACAAAACCCCCTTTTCACTTCCCAGTTAATAGGTCGCAAAACTCTCTCGCCGAGGCAGTGGCCAGCAACGTTATAGTCGTGAGCCATGCAATGCCATCGGCCATGAGATTTCCCTAGCGATTGCCGTAAAGGCGAGAACGCATCTCTCACTTCTTTTCCGCCTAACGGAGGAAATGGTCGCCGCTGAGGCCCGAGCTCGTGTGTGACGTTTGGCCGCGTCATTGCCAAGCTGATCTCGAATGGCTTGCATCATGAATGCGGACTCGAGTCCGAACAAGAGTCTGCCCTGCTACCAAGTGGGTCCCACCGATTTTCGCGTTTCCCCTTTGGATGGGCACTTCCGTCGCGAGCACGCCTTTCTGCTCAAACGCCTGCCGATGCAAACACGCTTTCTAGAGCAGCACGAGCGATCCCTGCGCCGGGAAGTCGTTCAGCATCTGGATGAGCCGGCGCGCCGCGCCATCGGTCTCTGGGACACCATTCCCGGAGTCAACGAAGCTGTGGCGTGGGCGATGGTGGCGGAGATGGGCACTCGGGTTGAACAATTCCCTGACGCACACCACGCGGCGAGTTGGACGGCCACGCTCCAGGGAACAATGAGAGCGCAGGTAAGCGGCGATCTGGCAAAACCCGCAAAGGAGATAACTTGTTACGAGCGGCGCTTTGTGAGGCAGCTTGGGCGGCATCGTGTACCAAGGGTACCTATCTTGCGGCGTTGTTTCGGAGGATTGCTGCACGGAAGGGCAAGAAGCGCGCCATCGTTGCGGTTGGACACGCCATTCTAATCTTCGCCTATGAAATGCTGAAGAAGCAGGAGCCCTGCCGCGAACGGGGCGAGAACTACTTCGATAACATCTATCCGGAAAAGACGGCCACTCGACTGATACGTCGCTTGCAGAGAATGGGGTACCAAGTTTTGATTACCAAAGAGATCGCGGAGACAACCTGAGCACCCTAATTGAGGCCACCGGGTAACCAAATCTTCGTCCGTTCAATTGGGTAGGCGAAGCGCAGCGGCGAAAACTATTTTCGAGAGGGCTTCTGGCCCCGTGGGCCAAAGGACGTCGCCCGTCAACCGACGGGCTAAGGACAGACTCGCTTAGGTTAAAGCTTAGGGGATACTCGAGTCCAGTAGTGAGCGGGGCAGGTTCACGCCGATCCGGTCGCCTCAAGTAATTGCTCGGATGCCTGCGCTTCGGTCTGAGTGCCGAGCCACGCGCGCACCGCTTCCACCAGTCCGGGTGCGAATACAGACCCCAGGTAAGCTGAGGCGGGCGACAACGTCGCTTAGGGATTGCCGTGGTACTGCAGCATGGACCAAGTCGGGAATTGGGCCGAATTGTGCTTTCCGGCCAGCCTTCCAATCACCCGCCGGATCTGCTGTAATTTGTCAGCCATCGCGCAGGCGCCAGGAAGCGCATAGAGAGCTGTCCCAAGCACGTGGCCGACCCGGTCGAAGACAGGCAGTGAGCTGGCAACCACCGCGCGCGACCCTTCTTCGAGAAACATCCCGACCAGGTCTTTCCGCTGACCTCCGTATTCCCGCTCTCTGCCCGTGAGACACGAATTCAGAATCACCAGCGATTCATTAGCAAAAAGCGGCCCCGTGATGCCCTGGCGCTGCTTCAGTTCGTTGAGTTCGGACCTTCCAAACATCTTGCCGTATAAAAGCAGCACTTCCTCTTCGCTTACAATACCGCCGTGGCCCGTATAGTGAAGCACGGGTGGTTGAGAAAGAACAGCTGCCGTCATGGCTGCAAGGTTGGCGTTCGCGCCGACGGCCTGCCCGGTGGGTGCGAGTTCGAATCCAAGTGACGGCAGATCCCGCCCGAGAGATTCTGCTTCCTCCCGGCTGGCAGGGAGCAAGCGCTCCGGATCCGCGTCCCAAGGGCAAATTACTTCTATGCGTTTCGGATGGCTTGTTCTGTAGGACCGTGCGAGCTTTGAGGTCGCTGCGGCCGTCAGCGTGCTCCAGCGCGCCAAAGGACGTTGCCAACCCAGATAATCTTCGACGCCGGAGCCATACCGCAGGGCTTCCCACGGGAACGCGGCCCAATAGGAATCTCCGCTGATCAGCACGTCGATGCCTGAAAGTGGGTCCAGAAGATCGCGCAGGGCTTTCGGCAAGGCTGCCCACGCGGACGATCCAAGCTCCTCCATGCGGCGCTTCCAGGTCTCGCCATCGCGCCGGCGCGTAAGATCGAAAACAGACTGCAAATCATTGAAAAGCGCGTAGGCAGAGTCGGCAAAAGCCGGGGCTCGCTGGTACAACAGGGGAGGATCGACCCGGCCATCCAGAACTGCAAGCAACAAGTCGGCGGTTGTTGACTTCGCACTCCGGTGCAACGACTGCGCTGCGAGGATGCAGACGGGGCGGCCGACCGACTGGCTGACTCGCCGTACTGATTCGGCTGCCGCGGCAAGACCCTCGGCTGGTACCTCGCCGAGCGCGTGCACCGGCCCCTCCCGAAGAGCCGCAAGGGCGCGGAACAGCTCGTCAGGATCTTTTTGGTCGGCTACAACTCCCACCCAGTGTTTGTAAGCCCCCGCCGCCTTCGCCTTTGACATATAAAGTTCGCGCGCATCTTACGCATCGTTTTCGGCCTGCTCGACTGACTCGCGCGAGATCCTGGCGCTTTCTTCGTGATTGCCTTGCGCATCGTAGAGTGACGCCAGGTTATTGAGCGTGGTAGCAAGCTCAGGTTTGTAGACTCGCGACGCGGAGGCGGACATGCTCGTTGGACCCCCAGGTTCAGGAAAGACGAGCATGGCCATGGCCTTCGCCGAACAACTGCCAGGGACCTTGCACCATGTCAGCAGCCAGAAGTGCGATGTGGCAGCCTTGGATCGGCTGAACGAAACCCTCTGCTATTGCCCGGCTCCCGGGAAGTTTCATGTCGTGAAGGTGGATGAAGCTGACCAAATGACAGACAAAGCGCAAGTCCAATTACTCTGCCGGCTTGACGGCACAGCGAGTCTCAAGCCGAAATTCGGTGGTGGCTGGGAGCGGGGAACCCCACTGCCGGTGATCTGGATCTTCACCTGCAACGGCCGGGGCGAGGACGGGACGAATCCACCGAGCACCTTCGAGCCGCGCTTCCTGAGCCGCTGCCTGGTAGTCGCCTGCGGAAAGCCCGAAGTCCCCGAGATTGCCGAGTTCTTGCGGCGCATTTGGTCGCTTGAA